>NZ_QQAO01000007.1:0-173634 GCF_003349855.1 Curtobacterium sp. AG1037
CAGCTCGAGGGTGACAACGCGATCCTGACCGGCACCACGGTCCACGTCTCCGACGACGCCGCGAAGCTGCTCAACAGCACCTTCAAGACCGACGCCGTCAAGGGCGGTCTCCTCGTCGGGACCGCGACCATCACCGCACAGATCAAGTAACACCCCCGCACCACACGAACGACGGCCGGCCCCGGAAGGGACCGGCCGTCGTCGCACGTCCCCAGTACGACCGGACGAGATCTGAACGATCCGGCGCCCCGTCTCGTCGTCGGGGTATGGGACTCCGCACACGTACGAAGGTCATCATCGGCATCGCCTCGGGCGTCGTCGTCATCGGGGCCGCCGCCGCGATCGCCGGCCCGGTCATCTACGCGAACACGGTCAACGGCCAGGCCGCCGCCGCACCCTCCCTCAGCGCGAGCGCGTCCGGCGCCGCCGGGTCGCTCACCGCGAGCGAGGCGAACGGCACCTGGACGAGCAAGGGCACGTCGTACGCGGGCTACCGCGTGCACGAGGTCCTGCAGGGGAATGATGTGAACGTGGTCGGTCGCACGAAGGACGTCGAGGGCACGGCGGAGGTCGCCGGCGGTTCCCTCACGAAGGCCGAGGTCACCGTGCAGGTCGGCAAGATCAGCACGCCGGAGGCCGCCCGCGACGCGTACTTCCGCGACAAGGCACTCGAGACCGCCAAGTTCCCCACCGCGACGTTCACGCTCACCCAGCCCGTCGACGTCTCGAAGGCGCTCGACGGCACCGCCCAGGACGTGACCCTCACCGGCACGATGGACCTGCACGGCGTCGAGAAGCCCGTCACCGCCGACGCACAGGTCGCCGTCGGCCAGGGCGGCACCGTCCAGGTCGTCGGCAGCGTGCCGATCACCTTCGCCGACTACGGCGTCCAGGCCCCGTCGCTCGGGTTCGTCACCGTCGACGACAAGGGTTCCGTCGAGTTCTCCCTCGACCTGGGGAAGTGACGATGACGGGCCGTCCCGCCGACGAACTGCTGGCGACGCTGCACCGCGAGCACGGTGACGCACTCACGCGGTACGTCCGGCACCTGACGCGGGACGGCTCGATCGTCGAGGACGTCGTCCAGGAGACCATGGTCCGCGCGTGGCAGCGCCCGGCCGTCCTCGAGCTCGCGCCGGACAGCGCACGCGCCTGGCTCTTCACGGTCGCCCGCAACCTGGTCGTCGACGACGCCCGCTCCGCCCGCAACCGACGCGAGCAGGGCTCCGAGCACCCGGTCGACCGTGCCGAGGCCGACCGCACCGACGCCGTCCTCGACCGCATCGTGGTCGCCGACGCACTGGCATCGCTGAGTGCCGAGCACCGCCGCGTGGTGGTCGACGCCTACTGGTTGGGGCACACGGTCCCCGAGATCGCCCGACGACACGACATCCCCGAGGGCACCGCGAAGTCGCGGCTGCACTACGGGCTGCGAGCCCTCCGGCTCGCCCTGCAGGAACGAGGAGTGACCCGATGAGCGTGGACCCGACCGCGCACGACCGCTACGCCGAGTGGGACGCCGCCTACGTGCTGGGCTCCCTGCCCGCCGACGAGCGCCTGGAGTACGAGCGGCACCTGGAGTCGTGCCCCCGCTGCACCGCAGCGGTCGCCGAGTTGGTCGGTCTGCCCGGCCTGCTGGGCAAGCTGCCCGCCGACCAGGCGATCGAGATCGCCGAACCGGACGGGAGGCACGACACCGGTTCCGCGGGCACCCTCGCCTCCGTCGCGCACCGCGTCCGGCGCCGTCGTCGTCGTCGCCGGGTCTGGGTCGCGGCCACCGCGGGGCTCGCGGTCGTCGCCGCCGTGCTCGGCGGGCTCGCCGTCGGGACAGCGGGGGAGCGCGGTACCGTCCAGGCCGGTGCGTCGCGGACCGCCGCCGGCCCGGGGGACCGATACACGATGACCGGCTCGCAGGGTCTCGACGTCGACCTCGCGGTCAGCGGGGAGCAGTGGGGCACGCGCTTCGACTGGGGGTGCTCGTACGGCGGCAAGCAGTGGTCGTCGGACGGCTCGGTGATGTACGACCTCGTGGTGGTCCGCACCGACGGCACCGTGCAGACCGTGGCGTCGTGGTCGGCCGCCGGCGCCGAGGCCCGCGGGCTCTCCGCCTCGACCGACATCCCCCGCGACGAGATCGCGACCGTCGAGGTCCGGCTCCGCGGGGAGTCCGGCGTCCTGGCCGACGTGCACCTCTGACCCGCGAGGCGTCAGTCGGCGGCGGAGCCCTCGTGGTCGTCGGGGCCGACGGCCTCGTCCAGGCGCGCACTGACCGACCGCAGCGTGTCCGCATCCGTCCCCACGGGCCTCCAGAACAGTTCCTCGAGCGCACCCGTGTGCGCGCGGATCCCGGCGAGGACCGCGCGCCGCCCGTCCGGCGTCATCTCCACCCAGCTGCCGCGCCCGTCCTGCGGGCAGTCGGCGCGGACGACCAGGCCGCGCGCGACCATGCGCGTCACCTGGTGACTGACGCGCGACTTCTCCCAGCCGATGCCCGTCGAGATGTCACGGACCCGCAGGCGGTGCTCGGGGTCGCGGTGCAGGCCGATCAGGATCTCGAACTCGGGGACGGAGATCCCCGCCCCCTCCTGCACCGCTCGGTCGAGGGCCCGGTCGAGCCGTCGCCAGGCGTCGTGGTACGCGTCCCAGGTGGCCCAGTCGTGGTCACCGCTGCCCTCCGTCGACATGCCGCTCAGCGTATCCACCGGCGCGTCGGCGTCCACCAGGATCATCCGTCCGGACGACCTCCACGGCACGTCCAGCACGCTCCGAGGTGGCGTCGGCGGCTCGGCATACGATCAGGGGCATGCCGAGCGCGCGACTGCAGGACTGCACCGACGACGCCGTCGCCCTCGTGCGACGGTGGACGGCGGCGTCCGCGGGACGCAAGCCCGACGCCGGCGCAGCCCGACTGGCCCAGGTGCTCCGGGACGAGCAGGGCCTCGCCTTCACGCGCGGGTTCCTCGACCGGGTGGTCCGGCCGGAGGACCCGCGGGTCGCGGCACGGACGCTCGAGCAGGTCAGCCAGGACGTGCCGGAGGACCTGGCCTGGTACCTCCGCGGCGCGGTGACCCTCGGTGGCGGCTTCGCGACCATGGCGCCGTGGGCCGTGGTGCCGACCGCGCGCCGGATCCTGCGTCGCGTCGCCGGACACCTCGTCGTCGACGCGACCCCTGCCAAGCTCGGGTCCGCCCTGGCGAAGGTCGGCGGCGCGGGCACCCTGGTCGAGGTCGACCTGCTCGGCGACGCCGTCCTCGGCAGCGCCGAGAGCGACCGACGGCTGCAGGCGACCCTGGAGCTGCTCGAACGACCGGACGTGGACCGCGTGGCGGTCTCGCTGCGCAGTGTCGTGCCACAGCTCGCGCCGTGGGCCCCCGACCGGACCGTCGAGCGCGCGGTCGACCGGCTCGTGCCGCTGTTCCGGGCGGCTGCCGCCCCGATCGCGCTCGGCCGTCCCGCCGGCACGGTCACCCTGCAGGCCGGTCTGCACGCCGACCAGGCCCTGACGATCGCGGTGTTCCGGGCGCTGCTCGACCGCGACGAGTTCACCGGGCTGCAGGCCGGGATCACGCTCCAGGCCGCCCTGCCGGACACCGCGGCGGCCCTCGACGACCTGACGACGTGGGCGCAGGAGCGTCGGGCACGCGGAGGCGCGCCCGTCACGGTGCGGCTCGTCAAGGGCGCCGAACTCCCCACCGAACGGGTCGAGTCCGTCCTGCGCGGCTGGCCGCTCGCCACGTGGGGATCCAAGCGCGAGACCGACACCGCGTACCTCCGGCTGCTCGACGCCGCCCTGACGCCGGAGCGGATCGACGCCGTGCGGGTCGAGGTCGGCAGTCACAACCTGTTCGACCTCGCGACCGCGTGGGTGCTCGCCGGCCGGCGCGGGGTGGCCGACGGGGTCCGGGTCGCGATGCTGCTCGGGATGGGCACGGGCACGACCGACGCCGTGCGCCAGGACGTCGGGCCGATCGTGCTCGGCGTGCCGGTCGTGCAGCCGGACCACTTCGACGCGGCCATCGGGTACCTGGCCCGACGCCTGCAGGAGAACGCCGGTCCCGAGCACTTCGTCGCCGCGATCGGCGCCGGGCCGGTCGACCCCGACGCGCTGGAGCAGCAGGCCGCGCGGCACCGCGAGGCCCTCGACGCCCTCGACGAGCCGGTGCCCGCGACCCACCGCACCCAGGACCGCCGACAGCCCCTGGGCAGCCCGACGATCCGGACGGCCTTCGAGAACGCTGCCGACACCGATCCCTCGACCCCGGGCAACCGCGCGTGGGCCGCCGACGTCCTGAGCCGGGTGCCGTCGTCGCGGCTCGGGGTGCAGACCCTGCGCGGCGCCCGGACCGCCGACCGGTCGAAGCTCGAGCGGATCGTCGCGCGCACCGCGCAGGCCGGCGTGAACTGGGGTCGCCAGGATCCAGGGGACCGCGCCGAACTCCTCGACCTGATCGGCCACGAGCTCGCGTCCCGTCGTGCGGACCTGGTCGAGGTGCTCGTCGCCGAGACCGGCAAGACCCTGACCGAGGCGGACACCGAGGTCACCCGGGCGGTCGACCTCGCCCACCACGCGGCCGACCGGGCACGGCACCTCGCCGGGCTCGACGGTGACGGCGCCCGCTTCGTGCCCCCGCGCCTGACCGTCGTCGTCCCGAGCTGGACCGCGCCCGTCGCGATCGCCGCAGCAGGCATCACGGCCGCGCTGGCCGCGGGCAGCGGTGTCGTCCTCAAGCCCTCGCCGCGAGCCGGACGCTCCGGCGCGGTGCTCGCCGACGTGCTCTGGGACGCCGGGGTCCCGCACTCCCTGCTGCAGCTCGTCGACCTCGACGTCGACCAGCTCGGCCGTGACCTCGTGGCGCACCCGACCGTCGACCGCGTGCTCCTGACGGGGACGACCGACACCGCGCGCTCGTTCCGCTGGTGGCGGGCGGGTCTGCCGCTCACCGCGGCGACGAGCAGCCGGAACACCGTCGTCGTGACGCCGAGCGCCGACCTCGACCAGGCGGCCCAGGACGTCGTGCACTCCGCGTTCGGCCAGGCGGGCCAGGACCGCGCCACCGCGCCCCTCGTCGTGCTCGTCGGCTCCGTCGTCGAGAGCGAGCGGTTCCGCCGACAGCTCGTCGACGCCACCCGGACGCTCCGGGTCGCGTGGCCGCACGACCCCACCGCCCAGGTCGGTCCGCTCGTCTCGGAGCCGAGCGGTGCGGTGCTCCGCGCGCTCACCGAGCTCGGACCGGGCGAGTCGTGGCTCGTGCAGCCCGCCCCGCTCGACGACACCGGGCGGCTCTGGTCGCCGGGCATCCGCGACGGGGTCCGTCCGGGCAGCGCCTTCCACCACGACGTGGCCGCGGCGCCCGTCCTGGGGATCCTGCACGTCGAGACCCTCGAGCAGGCGATCGCGGTGCAGAACGGCCCCGACTCCGGGCTCGTCGCCGGGCTCCACTCGCTGGACGTCGACGAGGTCGGCACCTGGGTGGCGTCGGTCCAGGCCGGCGAACTCGTCGTCAACCGTCGGACCACCGGTGCCGTCGTGGGTCGGCGTCCGACCGGCGGCTGGAAGGCCTCGTCGGTCGGTCCCGGCGCCCAGACCGGCGGTCCGCTCGACGTCGCGACGCTCGGCCGGTGGGAGTCCGTCCCGCGCAGCGTGCACAAGAGCATCCAGCTCACCGGGCTGCCGTCGCGCGTGACGGCCCTCATCGAGGCGGCCCGCAGCGGCCTGTCGTTCGAGGAGTTCGACCACGTCCGCGCCGGCGCCCTGAGCGACGTCCGCGCCCGTCAGTCGCTGTACGGCCGCTCGCAGGACCCGACCGGCCTCGGCGTCGAGCGGAACGTCCACCGCTGGCGTCCCCGGTCGGTCGTCGTCCGGCACGCCGAGGGTGCTCCGACGGGTGCCCTGGTCCGGACGCTCGTCGCCGCGACCTCGGCGCGCGCCCACGTCCTGCTGAGCACGGCACGTCCCCTGCCCGGCCCCCTCACCCAGCTGCTCGCCGGACCCCGGTCACCGCTCGACGTCGTCGACCACCTCGTCGAGTCCGACGAGGACTTCCTGGGCCGTGCGGCGTCCGGCGCCGTCTTCCGCAGCGACTGGAGCACGGGCGACGAGCCGCAGGACGCGCTCGAGGCCGTGCTCGCCCAGACCGAGGGCCAGGACCGCCCGACGACCGCGGCGTTCGGCGGCCCGGGCGCCCGCATCCGGATCGTCGGGGGCGATCCCCTCGCGCTCGAGGAAGCCCTCGGCGCGAGCGTGGACGTCGACGTGGTGGACGCCCCGGTCGTCGAGTCCGGCGTCGTCGAGATGCTGCACTACCTGCGGGAGCAGTCGATCGCGATCACCGCGCACCGCTTCGGCGACGTCGACCCGGCCTTCGCGGCGCTCCGTGTCTAACGCGTCCGGACCCGCCCGGCCCGGGAACCTGCGCCGGCTCGTCGCCGACGGTCTCGTGAACGCCCGCGACCTCGGCGGCCTGCCGCGACGGGACGGCACGACGACCCCGACCGGCCGCGTGTTCCGCTCCGAGAACGTCGACCGGCTGACGGCGGAGGGCTGGCGCGCGGTGCACGACGCCGGGATCCGGACGATCGTCGACCTCCGGGCGCCCGACGAGCGTGCACGGGACGAGCGCCCGCGGCCGTCCTGGGTCACGACGGTCGCGATCGACCACGACGGTCGCGACGACGCCCCGGCGTTCTGGGACCGCTACTGGGAGAACGGTCTCGTCGCGACGCCGCTGTACTACGGCGCGCACCTCCGCGAGCTGCCCGAGCGCACCGGGGCCGCCCTCGCCGCGATCGCGGACGCGGGCCCGGGTGGCGTGCTGTTCCACTGCGCCGCCGGCCGGGACCGCACGGGCGTGGTCGCGCTCGCCCTCCTGACGATCGCCGACGTCGAGCCCGAGGCGATCGTCGCCGACCACCTGGTCAGCGTCACGGACCTCGCCGCCCTGTGGGCGACGCTCGGGGTGCCGGACCAACAGGTGCGCATCGACGCGCTCTGCGCGGAGCACGGCACGACGTCCGCCGACGCGTTCCGCGCGGCGCTGGCGGCGTTCGACGTCGACGGGTTCGTCGCGTCGTCAGGACTCGACGACGACCGACTGGAGGCCCTGCGCACGTTCCGCGCGCGCGTCACGTGAGCCGTGCCTCCAGTCCGGAACACGCGGCCGGAGCGCGACGAACGCGCGCCGTCAGTCTTCCGTGGCTGCGCCGTCCTCGTCCTCGACGCCGGTCTCGTCCATCCGGTCGCGGAGGTGGTCGGCCATCGCGCCGGCGCCCTCGCCGTGGTGGTCGTGGTCGACCTGCTCGATCAGCCCGCGCAGCTTCTCGTGGTTCGTGGCCTCGTTCGCGCCGTCCATCACCGGTTCGGTCTGGACGCCCTCGTCGTGGTTGCTCATGCCCCGGACGCTACGCCGTGCCCTCGTGCGCGAGCGTGGCCCTGTGCGGAAGGCGCGCTGCCGTCAGCGGCGTCCGCGTCCGACCGACGCGACCTCCGCGACCGCGAGCAGCACCGCGAGCACGGCCTGACCGAGGGCGAACCGGCGGAACCGGGGGAGCAGGAGCAGCGGGAGCATCGTCGCGCCGTGCAGGACGTCCACGACCGCACCGGCGGTGTGGGCGTCGGCCGTACCGACCCGTGCGGTGACCGCCGCCTGCCCGGTCTGTCGGACGGCGAGCACCCCGTGCAGGACCCGGTGCGGCGCACCGCGTCGTCCCGCGAGCACCAGGTGCGCGACGCAGACGCCTGCGCGCACGACCTCGACTCCCCGACCGTCCCGTACCGACCGGCTCATCGACGACGTCCGGCCGCGAGGGCGACCGCCCCGGCGATCCCGAGCGCGGCACCGAGCAGGCCGTTGCCGAGCCGGCGGTGCTCCACCCACCAGGTCTGCGGCGACCACGCGTGCGCGGAGTCGTCGAACACCCCGTGCGCGCCGTGGTCACCCGGGACCGGTTCGTACAGGTTGACCCCGATCTGCTTCCCGTCCTTCTGCGGCGCCTGCTGCCCCGAGACGAGGGTCTTCGCCGCGTACCAGTCGGCGAAGCGCCCGCTGATCCGGTTGCCGAGGATCGTGTAGACCGTCGACTCGCCCACCCAGGTCCGTCGGCGGGGCCGCTCGGCGACCGTGGCGATCGCGCGGGCGCCGACCTCCGGCTGGTAGATCGGTGCGACCGGCTGCGCCAGGTGCGGCAGCGTCGACTGCACCCACTGGAACTGGATCGTGTTGAGCGCAGGCATGTCCACGCGGGACACCGCCACCTTGCTGCCCTGCTGCTCGAGCTCGGACACCACCGACTCGGTGAACCCGACGATCGCGTGCTTCGCCCCGCAGTAGGCGGCCTGCAGCGGGATGCCGCGGAAGCCCAGCGCCGAGCCGACCTGCACGACGTGTCCGCGGTCGCGGGGCACCATGCGACGCAGCGCTGCGCGGGTGCCGTTCACGAACCCGAGGTAGGTGACGTGCAGGGCGCGCTCGAAGTCCTCGGCCGCGGTGTCCAGGAACTTCCCGAACACCCCGACCATGACGCCGTTCACCCACAGGTCGATCGGCCCGAGCTCCTGCTCGACCCGGTCCGCGGCGTCCTCGACGGCCTGCCGGTCGGACACGTCGGCGACGAGCGCCAGGCCCCGACGACCGGCGGCCTCGACCTCGGCGACCGCGGCCTCGACCCCGTCGCGTCCACGGGCCAGGACGGCGACGTCCCACCCGCGTGCCGCGAGTTCCCGGACGGTCGCCCGTCCCAGTCCCGCCGATCCTCCGGTCACCACAGCCACACGCGTCATGCTCCCCTTGTACGCACCGCGCAACGGGGGACCACCCAGGGGCCGTACCCCGGTGGGGACCGGACCGGAGCGACTCTCCGTCCGCGCGGCGCCGGGCCGGGCGCTACTGCTCGTCCGTGCGCCGCGTGGCCGTCGCCAGGTGGGACCGCACCTGCAGCAGGGCGGGCTCCTCGTCGGGGGCCTGCGGGACCGCGCCGAGCGAGAACGACTCGACGACGCCGGGGCCGAAGAGCACGCAGACGCTCGACCCGCCGAACCGGAACCACCCGAGCTCGTCGCCCTTGCCGACGTGCGCGCCCTCCTCGACGCCCTCGCCGATCACGCACGAGGACACGTCGGACATCCCGACGAACACCACCGCGACGGTCCCGATCGCCGGGTCGTCCGCCTCGACGAGCACGATCGCCCGGGTGGCCACGTGCGCGAGGTACCCCTGCGACCGCTGCGGCTCCGAGGCGTCGGCGCCCTGCGAGTCGGCCTCGGAGTAGTAGGTTCCCGGCTCGACCCAGGCGCGCACGATCGTCCCTGCCACCGGGCTGTGCCAGCGGTGGTACTCGAGCGCGCTGAGGAACGCCTGCCACACGGTGCCGTCGACGAACAGGTCGACGGACTCGTCGCCGGCGAGCAGCTCCTCGACGGAGTACGGCTCGGCCTTGATCCAGAAGTCGTCACGGCGGTGGACACCGCTCGCGATCCGGTACGGCGTCGCCTCGCACGGGCTGACCACGACGGCGTCGTCGTCCGGTGCCGCGACGGGACGTGCACCCTCCTTGAACTCCCGCGTGAAGAACGCGTTCCACGACGGGAAGCCCCAGTGCTCGGCGTCGGGGTCGTGCACGAACTGGTCCATGCCGAGGGCCCGCCGTGCGGAGTCGTTCAACCACCCCGAGGGCTCGTCGACCAGGACGAGGAGCGAGTTCTCGCTGTCCAGGAACGTGCACCAGCCCTGCAGGATGCCGCGGATCGCCGCGTTGACCCGCGGGTCCCGGTAGAAGGCGAAGCCGGCCGGCGTGGCCTTCGTCCAGTCGAGCACGCCGTCGAGGGGCGTCATCACCATCTGCTCGTCGCTGTACTCCGGCGCCGTCGTCACGACGTCGTCGACGAGCATGAGCAGCTCGTCGAAGCTCCGCAGGTGTCGTTCCCGGTACGCGCGGCCCTGCGGCACCTGCGCGATCATCTCGGACGCCTGCATGCGCAGCAGCGGGTCGCCCTCGACCAGGTCCCGCAGCGCGGCGACGGCCGGGTGCAGGACCCGGTCGGGGTCGCGTTCGTCCAGCCGCTCGCGGCGGCCGCGGAGCCACCCCTCGAGCCCGGACTGGTCCTGCGGGAGCCACCCCGCCCGGCGTCGGACGTCCTGCTGGTGCGCGCTGTCGTTCACCGGTCGGAGGCTACTCACGTCCGCCGGGCGGTCTGCTCAGTACGGCGCGATCCGTCAGCGCGGTCCGCTCGGTGCGGCGCGGCCCGTCAGCGGCCCCGGCCGAACCGGGTCGTCACGCCGGGGGAGTACAGCACCGAGTCCGGCTCGAGCCCGGTGAGCCCGAACGGCAGTCCCGCCGCGGCGACCAGGTCGTCCCGGAGCGTCCGGAGCGTCGCCCGGTGCAGCGGCCACGGCTCGTGCTCGTTCGGCCAGTACCGGGTCGCCCCCGCCCGACGCACGTGCATGCCCCAGCGCGCCGTCAGGAAGGTCTCGAGGGCGGTCGGCTCCGCCACGGCCTCGCCGACCTCGACCTCGAACAGCGACCGCAGGTGCGTCCCGTGCCGCCGCATCGCGTAGCCGACGCGTCCGCCACCGGTCCGCACCTCGGCGCGCGCCCACCAGTACGGCAGCGCCGTCGCGACGCGCGCGCCGACCGTCGGCAGGAGCTTCCCCGCGTCGAGCGACAGGAACGCGACCCCGCGTCGGCCCTGGTCGTCGCGCGTGTAGACGCGGACGTTCACCTCGACGAAGTCACCGACGCTGCCGGCCCGCCCGAGCGGTCCGAGCGGCGGGAAGCGGGTGTCGGTGAACCGGAAGCCGATCAGACCCACCCACGTGGTCGTGCCGTCGTCGGTGCCGTCGAGCGCCATCGTGTCCGGCCGCGCACCCGCCGGCAGCAGCGGTGCGACCGCCGACACGTCGACCCGCCAGTGCACGAACACGACGTCGAGCCAGTCCTGCGAGATCCACGGTCGCCCCCGCAGGGCCGGTGCGACCGAGGCGACGGCCTGGAGGCCCGGCTCCGCCCCGGCAGACCGGCCGGCGGTCACGAGTCGCTCCCGTCCACGGCGGTGGTCGCCACGGGCACGTCGTCCCACCCCTGCTGCGGGGTGTCGCAGGTCCCGCGGAACACGTACTGCGAGGCGCGCTTCCGTTCGCTCGACGTCCAGTCGATGGCGGGGCGGCGGCGTTCAGGAGGCAGGTACCCGATCCGGTAGACGGCCATCAGCTCGAGCGAGTCCGGCACGTGCAGGAGCCCCTCGATCTCCGCCCAGGCGCCGGGGGCCTCCATCGGGAACGACACGAACTGGATCCCGAGGCCGAGCTCCGTCGTCGCGAGCCAGACGTTCTCCATCGCCGCGCCCATGCTGAACACCGAGTAGAAGCCGGACAGCTCCTCCTTCCGGTACTCGTGCCGATCGAGCAGCACGCCCAGCAGCAGCGGTGAGCCCGCGACGAGCCGGCGGTTCTCCTCACCCAGGGTGTGCGGCACCCGCAGCGTGTTCATGAGCAACTGGCCGCGCTTCGTGAACACCTGCTTCGTGAAGGGCTTGAGCGGTCCGGGGAGCTTGTCGAACAGCATGCCGTCGCGGCGCTCGTCCATCTCGGCCTGCGAGAACCGGAAGTACGGCCGGTACCGCTCGAAGAACGTCCCCTCGGCCATCGTGCGGGTCATCGAGCGCCCGCTGATCTCGGCGATGCGCTCGATCGTCGGGCGCTCCTCGACCAGGACGAACCGCCACGGCTGGCTGTTCAGCTGCGAGGGGGCCCGTCCGGCGAGCTCCATGAGCAGCCGCTGGTGCTCCTCGGACACCGGGTCGGGCAGGAACGCCCCGTTCGTCGTGCGCCGGCGGCGGATCGCCTCGAACAGCTCCACGGATCACCCTCCTGGTCGCCCGCGTGCGAGCAGCGCCCCCAGGTAGGACGGTGCCGCGGCGACCGCGACTCTCCAGTGTGCTCGCGAGCGCGGGTTCGTGCGCGGGGCGACGGCGAGCGGGACGAGTGCCGGGAGCAGGAACAGCGCCGAGCGGTCCCGGGTCCACACCGGGGTCGTCGCGGCGACGCCAGTCAGCGTCGCGGTGGCGACGAACAGCCCGTGGTGCACGACCCGCAGCTTCTTCGTCCGGATGACGCGGACGGCGACCGCCGTGCCCCACAGGCAGTTGGCCAGGTACGCGACCGACGCAGCGGCGACCAGGTGACGGGCCGCCGTCGACGTGCCGGACGCAGCCCCGTGCCTCCCGGCCGTCGTCCCACGTCCCACGGACGCGACCCTACGCGGACTCGCGGCTGACGAGCTTCGAGAGGACGATCGCACTGCGGGTGTGGTCGACCTGCGGTGCGAGGCGGACGCGGTCGAGCGCCAGCTCGAGGGCCGACAGGTCCCGCGACCGCATGTGCACCACGGCGTCGGCGCTGCCCGTGACGGTCCCGGCGTCGACGACCTCGGGCACGGTGTCGAGCAGCGTGCGGAGCTCGTCGGGGGAGACCGTGCCGCGGCAGTAGAGCTCGACCCAGGCCTCGGTCCCGCGGTCCTCCACCGCCGGGTCGACCTTGATCGTGAAGCCCTGGATCACCCCGTCCGCGACGAGCCGGTCCACCCGGCGCTTCACGGCGGAGGCCGAGAGTCCGACCACCGACCCGATGTCGCCGTACCCGGCGCGGGCGTTCTCCCGGAGCTGGTCCAGGATGCGGTGGTCGAGCGTATCCATGTTCGTCAATCGTACGCGCGGTTCTTGCGAGTCCGGTGGGTCCGACGCAGGAATCGTGCGTCACCCGAACGGGTGCCAGGGCGTGATCGAACCGTTGCTGCACCGATCGGACGGTTCGTGCAAGGATCGAGCCGGCGTCGACCTGGTCCGCTGCGGTGAGTGAGCCTGCGTCTCGCCGGAGTGCTTCACCCGTGGTGGTTCCTGGCAGGCTCGGGCCCCGGTCCCAGGAGGACTGATGTCGAACACCGCAACCGAACCGCAGGCAGCACCGGCCCGTGTCGCCACGAAGCGCACGATCCTGATGTGCAAGCCGACGCACTACACGGTCAGCTACCGGATCAACCCGTGGATGCACCCGGAGGAGCCGACCGACACGTCGAAGGCCGTCGAGCAGTGGCAGTCCCTCGTCGACGTCTACGAGCAGCTCGGCTTCGACATCTCGTACATCGAGCCGATCGAGGGCCTGCCGGACATGGTCTACGCGGCGAACGGCGGCTTCGTGCTCGACGGCGTCGCGTACGGCGCGAAGTTCCAGTACCCCGAGCGCCAGCCCGAGGGCCCCGCGTACATGGACTGGTTCCGCGACGCCGGCCTGCGCGTCGCCGAGCCCGTCGAGACGAACGAAGGCGAGGGGGACTTCCTGCTCATCGACGACGTCATCCTCGCCGGCACGGGCTTCCGTTCGGACAGCAGCTCGCACGAGGAGATCGCGAAGGTCTCCGGCCGACAGGTCATCACGCTGAAGCTCGTGAACCCGAACTTCTACCACCTGGACACCGCGATCGCGATCCTCGACCCGGTGCCGGATGCCTCCGGCCGCTCGAACATCGCGTACCTGGAGAGCGCGTTCGACGAGCCCTCGCTGGCGATCCTGCGCGAGCGCTTCCCCGACGCGATCATCGCGACCGAGGAGGACGCGGCGATCCTCGGCCTGAACTCGTACTCGGACGGCTACAACGTCGTGATCGCGTCGCGCGCCACGACCTTCGCCGAGCAGCTCCGCGAGAAGGGCTACAACCCGATCGGCGTCGACCTGTCCGAGCTCCTGCTCGGGGGCGGCGGCGTGAAGTGCTGCACGCTCGACCTGCACCCCGTCGGTACCGACACCTCCGTCGCGCGGTCCTGATGCACACCGCGACGGGGACCAACACCTCGGCCGCACTCGCCGTCGAGGACCGCTCCCTCGCCCACAACTACAGCCCGCTCCCGGTCGTCATCGCGTCCGGCGACGGTGCGTGGGTGACGGACGTCGACGGCAAGCGCTACCTGGACGGGCTCGCCGCGTACTCCGCGGTGAACTTCGGCCACGGCAACCCGCGGCTGCTCGACGCCGCCCGGGCCCAGCTCGACCGGGTGACCCTGACGAGCCGTGCCTTCGTGAACGACCGGCTCGGCCCGTTCGCGTCGGCGCTCGCCGAACTGACCGGTACCGAGCTCGTGCTCCCGATGAACACCGGGGCCGAGGCCGTCGAGTCGGCGATCAAGGTCGCGCGCGCCTGGGGCTACCGCGTCAAGGGCGTCCCGGCCGGACAGGCCACGATCGTCGTCGCGTCCGGGAACTTCCACGGCCGCACCACGACGATCGTCTCGTTCTCGGACGACCCCGACGCCCGCAACGACTTCGGCCCGTACACGCCCGGCTTCCGCACGGTGCCGTACGGCGACGCGGCCGCCCTCCGTGCGGCGATGGACGAGACCGTCGTCGCCGTGCTGCTCGAGCCGATCCAGGGCGAGGGCGGGGTCGTCATCCCGCCCGCCGACTACCTGCCGGCCGTGCGCGCGGTCTGCGACGAGTTCGGCGCCCTGTTCGTCGCCGACGAGATCCAGTCCGGGCTCGGACGCACCGGGCACACCCTCGCCGTCGAGCGCGTCGGGGTGCGGCCGGACCTGGTCACCCTCGGCAAGGCGCTCGGCGGCGGCATCGTCCCGGTGTCCGCGGTCGTCGGCTCCCGGGACGTCCTGGGCGTCCTGCGTCCGGGCGAGCACGGCTCGACGTTCGGCGGCAACCCGCTCGCGGCGGCCGTCGGCACCGAGGTCGTGGCGATGCTCGGCGAGGGCACGTTCCAGGAGCGGGCGCTCGCCGGCGAACCGCTGCTGCGCGGTCTGCTCGACGACCTCGCCGGTCGCGGGGTCGTGGCGCACCGCGTGGCCGGGCTCTGGGCGGGGATCGACATCGACCCCGCGCTCGGCACCGGCAAGGAGATCGCGCACGACCTGGCCGACCGCGGTGTGCTCGTGAAGGACACCCACGGGTCGACCATCCGCTTCGCGCCGCCGCTCGTCGTCACCGACGACGAGGTCCGGCTCGCGATCGGGACCCTCGGCGAGGTGCTGGCCGCGCGCTGACGCGACGCGACCACCCGACGGACGGGAGGCACGTGGCGGATCCGCCACGTGCCTCCCGTCCGTCGTTCCGGGTGTCCCGGCGTCAGCGCACCCGCCAGCGCTCCACCAGCTGATCCATCAGGCCGTCGAGCCGCTCGTCCGTCACCTGTCGCGACGGGTCCGCGTCGAACCACGCGACGATCTCGCGCGCACCCTGCCGGATCGACGTCGTCTGCGCGAACTCCGGCACCAGCGTCTGCACCTTCGTGTTGTCGAACACCGAGGTGTTCGCCTTGTCGCCGA
The DNA here is from genome assembly GCF_003349855.1 of Curtobacterium sp. AG1037. Classification (NCBI taxonomy): domain Bacteria; kingdom Bacillati; phylum Actinomycetota; class Actinomycetes; order Micrococcales; family Microbacteriaceae; genus Curtobacterium; species Curtobacterium sp. AG1037. Next base: position 15,314 of record NZ_QQAO01000007.1, read on the forward strand.
GCAGGTTCGCACCCCAGTCCGCGTCGAGCGCGTCGATCGCATCGGACGGCACGTGCACGATCTCCAGGTCCTCGACCCCGGCAGCGGCCGCGAACTCGTGCGCGATCCGGTCCCAGGTCGGGGCCTCGTCGCCCGTGATGTGGAACGCCTCGCCGATCGCCTCGGCGCGGTCGAGCAGCCCGACGAACCCGACGGCGAAGTCCCGTGCGTGCGTGATCGTCCACAGCGAGCTGCCGTCGCCGCACACCACGACCGGCTTGCCCGCACGCATCCGCCCGAGGACCGTCCACCCGCCCGAGAACGGCACGAGGGTCTCGTCGTAGGTGTGCGACGGGCGGATGATCGTCATCGGGAAGTCGTCCTCGCGGTACGCCTCGACGAGCAGGTCCTCGCACGCGATCTTGTCCCGCGAGTACTGCCAGAACGGGTTCTTCAGCGGCGTCGACTCGGTGATCGGCAGGTGCGTGGCGGGCGTCTGGTACGCCGAGGCCGACGAGATGAAGACGTACTGCCGCGTCCGCCCGGTGAAGACCTCGACGTCGCGCTGCACCTGGTCCGGCGTGAACGCCACGAAGTCGACGACGACGTCCCACCGTCGGTCGCCGATCGCGCCTTCCAGCGCGGTGCGGTCCGACACGTCGGCCTGGAGGCGCGTCACGGCCTCCGGGATCGGCCGCTTGTCCGTCTCGCCCCGGTTGAGCACGGTCACGTCGAACCCCTGCTCGACGGCTTCGCGGACGCACGCGGCGCTGATGATGCCGCTGCCGCCGATGAACAGCACGCTCGGTCCCGACATGGATGCTCCTTCGCTCCCGGCGGTGCCGCTGTGCACCGCGCTCCTGCGATCCTGCCCCTCGGCCGCCGCGTACCGTCACGGGTCGGGGCGCACCGACGCGCTCCACGACAGGAGTGACACGCACATGGAGTACCGCTACCTCGGCGACTCGGGCCTCAAGGTGTCCGAGATCACGTACGGCAACTGGCTCACCCACGCCTCTCAGGTCGAGAACGACGCGGCGATCGCCTGCGTCCGGGCCGCCCTGGACGTCGGCATCTCGACCTTCGACACCGCGGACGTCTACGCGAACACCGGCGCCGAGACCGTCCTCGGCGAGGCCCTGAAGGGGGAGCGCCGGCAGTCCCTGGAGATCGCCACGAAGGTCTTCGGGCCGACGGGTCCGAAGGGCCACAACGACACCGGCCTGAGCCGGAAGCACATCCTCGAGTCGATCGACGGCTCCCTCGAGCGGCTGCAGACCGACTACGTCGACCTGTACCAGGCGCACCGGTACGACCACGAGACCCCGCTCGAGGAGACCATGCAGGCCTTCGCGGACGTCGTCCGGCAGGGCAAGGTCCTGTACGTCGGCGTCTCGGAGTGGACCGCCGAGCAGCTGCGCGCCGGGCACGCCCTCGCGAAGGACCTCGGCTTCCAGCTCATCTCGAACCAGCCGCAGTACTCGGCGCTCTGGCGGGTGATCGAGGGCGAGGTCGTCCCGACGTCCGAGGAGCTCGGCATCTCGCAGATCGTCTGGTCCCCGATCGCCCAGGGCGTCCTGACGGGCAAGTACCAGCCCGGGCAGCCGCTGCCGGAGGGCTCGCGCGCCACGGACGACAAGGGCGGCGCGAAGATGATCGAGCGCTTCATGAACGACGAGGTCCTGACCGCGGTGCAGGAGCTCAAGCCGATCGCGGACGAGCTCAGCCTGTCGATGGCGCAGCTCGCGGTCGCCTGGGTGCTGCAGAACCAGAACGTCGCGTCGGCCATCATCGGCGCCTCGCGGCCGGAGCAGGTGCACGACAACGCGGGCGCTGCCGGGGTCACGATCCCCGCGGAGCTGATGTCCCGGATCGACGACGCCCTCGGCTCGGTCGTCGAGCGCGACCCGGCGAAGACGAACGACAGCAGCCCGAAGACCCGCGAGGCCTAGGCGCGCGGCGGGTCTCCGGCGCTCAGCACAACCGGAAGCACGCGCTACCGCGGAACTGCGCGGCGCGGCGTGCTTCCGGTTGTGCGGCGGCAGGCCGAGCTGCGAGGCCGAGCCTCGCGCACGCCCCCGGGAACGCAAAAGAGCCCCTCACTCTCGTGAGGGGCTCTTCACCGTGGCTGGACACGGCATCGATCCGTGGACCTTTCGATTTTCAGTCGAACGCTCTACCAACTGAGCTATCCAGCCGTGGCGACCCTGACGGGACTTGAACCCGCGACCTCCGCCGTGACAGGGCGGCACGCTAACCAACTGCGCTACAGGGCCATGTGTACTTGTGGGTACTTCTCAGTGTTGCTCGGTTGCTTGCTCACTCACGTGGAGTGACCCCAACGGGATTCGAACCCGTGCTGCCGCCGTGAAAGGGCGGTGTCCTAGGCCACTAAACGATAGGGCCGCAAGCTGCGCCGTGCGCTACCGATGGACAAGCATACGGATGCCCCGGGCGATGCACAAATCGAGCGCCCCGGAACGTGCATCCCCGGCGTGTCGCGCTGTGGAGACGGGTCCGACCAACGGGGGAGTGCGAGCATCGTCGACGGCCAGGCACCCTCGCACGGGGGTGTCCCTGCTGCGACCCCTGTTGTTACTGTTGCGTCTGTTGACAGTGTTACGTGCGTGAGCCATGCCGCGCTGTTACGAAATCGAGACTCATGACGACTGCACCTCTGTTCTCCCGCCTGCCCCGCCGCCGCGTCCTCGCCGCCGCGGTCGCCGTCGCGCTCGCAGCCGGCGCGCTCGGTGCCCTGGTGCCCGCGACCTCGGCGTCCGCGACGAGCTACCCCAGCTGGGACGACGTCCAGGCCGCGAAGGCCTCGCAGGCCGCCCAGCAGGCGAAGGTCACCGAGATCAAGGGGCTCCTCGCCGACCTCACCACCAAAGCGTCCGCCGCCCAGAAGGCGGCCGAGGCCGCCGGTACCGCCTACCAGACGGCGCAGACGAAGTTCGACGAGGCGACGCTCACCCACCAGACGCTGCAGTCCCAGGCGGACGAGGCCGAGCGCACCGCGAAGCAGTCCGAGGCGCAGGCCGGGCAGCTCGCCGCCCAGCTCGGTCGGGCGAGCGGCGACGACGTGACGACGGACATCTTCACGCACCCGTCCTCGTCGAGCGACCTGCTCTACGAGCTCGGCGCGATGTCGAAGCTCACCGAGCAGGCCGACGGCATCTACGCCCAGGCGACTCAGGACCGCGGCGTCGCCCAGGGTCTGGCGGACAAGGCGCAGTCGGCGAAGCAGGCCCTCGGCGCCCTGGCCGAGGCGGCGCAGGCGAAGGCGAAGCAGGCGCAGCAGGCCTCGGACGACGCACAGACCGCGGTCGACGCCCAGAACGACAACAAGACGCGGCTCGAGGCGCAGCTGACGCTCCTGACGACGAACGAGCAGAACGTCGAGGCGGACTACCAGAAGGGCGTCGCGGCCGAGAAGGCCCGGCTCGCGGCGATCGCGGCCGAGCAGGCCCGACAGGCGGCAGCCGCGCAGGCCGCGGCGAACCAGGGCGGTGGCTCGGGCAACGGGTCCGGCGGCTCCGGTGGCGGTGCCCCGACGTCGTCCGGCTGGGTCCGTCCCGCCGGCGGTTACCAGACCAGCCCGTTCGGCTGGCGCGTCGACCCGTACACGCACGCCCACGCCCTGCACGCCGGGGTCGACCTGGCGCCCGGCTGCTACTCGCCGATCTACGCCGCACACGACGGCACGGTGACGTTCGCGGCCAACGGCGGCGGCTACGGCAACGAGGTCGTGCTCGACAACGGCGGCGGGATCTCCACCGCGTACGGGCACATCGTCGACGGCGGCATCCTGGTGTCCGTCGGGCAGCACGTCTCCGCCGGCCAGCAGATCGCGAAGATCGGCTCCACCGGTTGGTCGACCGGGTGCCACCTGCACTTCGAGACCCGGGTGAACGGCTCCGCCGTCGACCCGGTCCCCTTCATGGCCGCGCGGGGGATCTCGGTATGAACGAGCGCGCCGTCGAGAGGCACTGACCATGAAGTCCGCCACCCGCACCGGCTGCACCGCGATGGTCGCAGCACTCGGCATCGGCCTGTCGATCGTCGTGGTCGGTCCCGCGCACGCGGCGCCGTCCACGCCGAGCTGGGACGACGTCCGTGCGGCGAAGGCGGACGCGGCCGACGCGCAGCAGACCGTCGACGAGCTGTCGAGTCGGCTGCAGTCGCTGCAGGACACGGCGGACGCGGCACAGGTGGTCGAGATGCAAGCCGGGCAGGCGTACGCCGTGGCAGCGTCCGAGCAGCAGCAGGCGAAGGACACCCTCGACGACCTGACGGCGCAGTCGAAGCGCGCGGCGCAGCGGGCGAAGGAGTCCGCGGGCCAGGTCGCCGGGCTGATGGTCGAGCTGTCGCGCACGGGTGGCGGCAACATCTCGACCTCGATGCTCGTCGACTCGTCGGACTCGAAGGACCTGCTGTACCGCGTCGGCACCATGTCGCAGCTGTCCGAGCGGTCGGCGACGGCGCTCGCGCAGGCCCAGGCCGACCAGAACACGGTCGACGCCCTCGCCGCGCAGCAGTCCTCGGCCACGACCGCGCTCGCGAAGGCGACGGCGGCGTCCGAGCGGGCCCTCGACGCGGCGAACTCCGCGGCGAGCTCCGCCCAGACCCGCGTGCAGCAGGAGCAGTCGAAGCAGGCCGAGGTGCTCGCACAGCTCGCGTTCCTGAAGGGCACGAGCGTCGACGTCGAGACGGCGTACTGGAACGCGCAGCAGGCGCAGCGCTCCGAGACGCAGCTCGCGGCGGAGACCACCGGTGGCCGGTCGAGCGGCTCGAACACGTCGAACAGCCCGTCGTCGAACACCCCGTCCGGCGGCACGAGCCCCAGCGCGAACCAGCCGAGCGCGAACCAGCCGAGCAGCAACCAGCCCAGCGCGAACCAGCCCAGCAGCAACCAGCCCAGCAGCAACCAGCCCAGCTCGAACCAGCCGAGCACGAGCCAGCCGAGCAACCCCGCTCCGGCACCGGCCCCCAAGCCCGCTCCCGCGCCGAAGCCCGCCCCGGCTCCCGCTCCCGCGCCGACCCCGGTGCAGAGCAGCCCGTCCAAGGCCGCCGGCGCCATCGCCTACGCTCGCGCGCAGATCGGCGACGCCTACGTCTTCGGCGGCGCGGGCCCGAACGTCTGGGACTGCTCCGGCCTGGTGATGATGGCCTACGGCTCCCAGGGCGTCGCGACCGGCGGCCACAACGTCGTCTGGCAGTACAACCACTTCCAGTCGATCGGTCGGCTCGTCCCGCTGTCGCAGCGGCAGCCCGGCGACATCCTGTTCTACTCGAGCAACGGCTCGGTGAGCGGCGCCTACCACGACTCGATCTACACCGGCGGCGGGATGATGGTCGAGGCCGCGAACCCGCAGCGCGGCGTGCTCGAGCGGGCGATCTGGACCCCGAGCCAGCTCCTGCCGTACGTCGCCCGTCCGACCGGCTCGCTCTGAGCCCGAGCGCAGACCCCGACACGAACGACGACGCCCGCCCTCCTGATCGGAGAGCGGGCGTCGTCGTCGGTGTCGGGTGGTCAGTGACCGGCGGGCACGTACGCGGCCTGGCCGGCCTGCACGATCGCCTCGGCCTCGGCGGCGTCGCCCCAGCCCTCGGCCTTGACCCACTTGTTCGGCTCGAGGTCCTTGTAGCGCTCGAAGAAGTGCGCGATCTCGGCCTTGGTCTGCTCCGGGACGTCCGCGATGTCCTGGACGTGGGCCCAGCGCGGGTCCTTCGCCGGGACGACCAGCACCTTCGCGTCGTTGCCGGCCTCGTCGCTCATCTTGAAGACGCCGACGGGGCGGACCTTGACGCCGACACCCGGGAAGGTCGGGTACTCGAGCAGGAGGAGCGCGTCCACCGGGTCGCCGTCGTCGGCCAGGGTCTTCTCGAAGAAGCCGTAGTCGGTCGGGTAGACGAACGACGTGAAGAGCACGCGGTCGAGGTACACGCGACCGGTCTCGTGGTCGACCTCGTACTTGTTGCGGCTGCCCTTGGGGATCTCGACGACGACGTCGTACGCGGCCATGTCTGCACTCCTGGTTTGTCGATCGGGCTGTCGGTGGTTCCGAAAGCGCGGCTAACGTTACCGGGTGAACGCTCCGCGCCCCCGGCTCGACCCCGCCGTCGCCGAGACCCGTCGCGCCGTCCGCGGGCTGCTCGCGCAGGCCCGACAGGACGGGATCGTGCGCGACGGTGACCTCGTGACCGTCGCGCTGAGCGGCGGTGCGGACTCCCTCGCCCTCGCGGCCGCGACCGCGTTCGAGGCGCCGAAGCAGGCCCTGCGGGCCGGCGCCGTGGTGGTCGACCACGCGCTCCAGGCGGGCAGCGAGGCGGTGGCGACCCGTGCCTCCCGGCAGGCGTCGTCGCTGGGACTCGAGCCGGTGACCGTCCGTCGGGTCGCGGTCGGGTCCGACGGTGGTCCGGAAGCGGCCGCACGGGAGGCGCGCCACGCGGCCGTCGCGCTCGTCGCGACCGCCACCGGGTCGCCCCTGGTGCTGTTCGGGCACACGCTCGACGACCAGGCCGAGACCGTGCTGCTCGGCCTGCTGCGCGGCAGCGGGCCGGACGCCCTGTCCGGCATGGCCCCGCTGGTGCGGCGGGCGGAGGGACCGGCCTACGGCCGGCCGCTCCTCGCGGTGCGTCGGCACACCACCCGCCAGGCCTGCGTCGCCGCCGGACTGGCCCCGTGGGACGACCCGCAGAACGACGACCCCGCGTTCACCCGGGTGCGGGTGCGGAACACGCTCCTGCCGGCCCTCGAGCGGGAGCTCGGCGCGGGGGTGCCCGAGGCGCTCGCCCGAACGGCCGACCAGCTCCGCGAGGACGCGGCAGCGCTCGACCACTTCGCCGAGGAGCTCGCGGAGGACCTCGCCGAGCACGCCGAGGCGGGCATCTCGCTGTCGGTGTCGGGGCTCCTCGCGAACCCGCCCGCGCTCCGGCAGCGACTCGTCCGGCTGGCGGTCGAGGGGGAGTTCGGCGTCACGCTGTCGCGCACCCAGACGCTCGAGGTCTGCCGGCTCGTCACCGACTGGCGTGGACAGGGACCGATCGACCTGCCCGGGGTGCAGGCCGCTCGGGAGGGCGACCGGCTGGCGTTCAGCGCCGCGCCGTGACGGTTACCCTGGACCGGTGGAACTCTCCGACGTCCAGGCAGACCTGTCCGAAGTGCTCTTCACCCCCGAGCAGATCGACGCGAAGCTCGCCGACCTCGCCGCGGCGGTCGACCGTGACTACGCGGGCAAGGACCCGCTGCTCGTCGGCGTGCTGAAGGGCGCCGTCATGGTGATGGCCGACTTCTCCCGGCACCTCAAGATGCAGGCGCGCATGGACTGGATGGCGGTGTCGTCGTACGGCTCCGGCACGAAGTCGTCCGGTGTGGTGCGGATCCTCAAGGACCTCGACACCGACCTGCACGGCCGCGACGTCATCATCGTCGAGGACATCATCGACTCCGGCCTGACGCTCTCGTGGCTCAAGCAGAACCTGGAGTCCCGCGGGGCCGCGAGCGTCGAGATCGTCGCACTGCTGCGCAAGCCCGAGGCCGCCAAGGTCGAGGTCGACGTGAAGTACGCCGGCTTCGAGATCCCGGACGCCTTCGTGGTCGGGTACGGCCTGGACTTCGACGAGCGCTACCGCAACCTGCGCGGCATCGGCGTGCTCGCGCCGCACGTCTACTCCTGACGGTCCGGTCGGCCCGCTCGGCCGACTCGTCGAGCGTGTGGAGTTCGCCCGCAGAGGACACCCATCCCCGCCACAGAGTCGCGGCCGTATGCTGACGACCACGCAACTCCGGCAGAGAAAGGTGTCGGGCCTCCGTGCCCGGATCACATGGACTTCAAGCGCATCCTCCGCGGGCCGTACATCTACGTGCTGATCGCGATCGTGGGGATCTGGATCGGCTGGGCCGTGATCAGCCAGTCCGGCACCCAGCAGATCGACACCCAGAAGGGTCTCGAGCAGCTCTCGGACGGCAAGGTCTCCTCCGTGGTGGTGAACTCCACCGAGCAGCGCGTGGACCTCACCCTCAAGGACGGCAACGCGAAGGAGCAGTTCTACTACTCCACGCCGCGTGGCGAAGAGGTCATCCAGGCCGTCAACGACGCGAACCTCCCCAAGGGCTACAACGACACCGTGCAGCAGGGGAACTGGTTCCTCTCGCTCCTCGGCATCATCCTGCCCTTCCTCATCATCGGTGCCCTGTTCTGGTTCCTGCTCTCGAGCGCCCAGGGCGGCGGCTCGAAGGTCATGCAGTTCGGCAAGTCCCGCGCGAAGATGAACAACAAGGAGAACCCGCAGGTCTCCTTCGCGGACGTCGCCGGCTCGGACGAGGCGATCGAGGAGCTCCACGAGATCAAGGAGTTCCTGCAGGAGCCGGCCAAGTTCCAGGCCGTCGGCGCGAAGATCCCGAAGGGCGTGCTGCTGTACGGCCCTCCCGGGACCGGCAAGACGCTGCTCGCCCGCGCCGTCGCGGGTGAGGCCGGTGTGCCGTTCTACTCGATCTCCGGTTCGGACTTCGTCGAGATGTTCGTCGGCGTCGGTGCCAGCCGCGTCCGCGACCTGTTCGACCAGGCGAAGCAGAACGCCCCGGCGATCGTCTTCATCGACGAGATCGACGCCGTCGGTCGCCACCGCGGCGCCGGCATCGGTGGCGGCAACGACGAGCGCGAGCAGACGCTCAACCAGCTGCTCGTCGAGATGGACGGCTTCGACGGCAAGACGAACGTCATCCTGATCGCCGCGACGAACCGTCCCGACGTGCTCGACCCCGCGCTCCTGCGCCCCGGCCGCTTCGACCGCCAGATCGGTGTCGACGCGCCCTCGCTCGCTGGTCGCAAGCAGATCCTCGAGGTGCACGCGAAGGGCAAGCCGCTCGCCGCGAGCGTCGACCTGGAGCTCCTCGCCCGCAAGACGCCCGGGTTCACCGGCGCCGACCTGGCGAACGTCCTCAACGAGGCCGCGCTCCTGACCGCCCGCTCGAACGCGCAGCTCATCGACAACCGCGCCCTGGACGAGGCCGTCGACCGCGTGATGGCCGGCCCGCAGCGCCGCACCCGGATCATGTCCGACCAGGAGAAGCTCATCACCGCCTACCACGAGGGCGGCCACGCCCTGGCGGCTGCGGCGATGCGGCACACCGACCCGGTCACGAAGATCACGATCCTGCCGCGCGGCCGCGCCCTCGGCTACACGATGGTGCTCCCGCTCGAGGACAAGTACTCCGTGACGCGCAACGAGCTGCTCGACCAGCTGACGTACGCCATGGGCGGTCGCGTGGCCGAGGAGATCGTCTTCCACGACCCGACGACCGGCGCCTCGAACGACATCGAGAAGGCCACGTCGACCGCGCGCAAGATGGTCACCGAGTACGGCATGAGCCGTGCGGTCGGGTCGGTCAAGCTCGGCTCCGGGTCGAGCGAGCCCTTCGTTGGTCGCGACATGGGCGGCAACGGCGGTCGCGACTACTCGGAGAACATCGCCGAGACCGTCGACGCCGAGACCCGCGCCCTGCTCGAGGCCGCGCACGACGAGGCCTACCAGGTGCTCAACGCGAACCGCGACATCCTCGACCGCCTGGCCGGCGAGCTCCTCGACAAGGAGACGCTGGACGCGCCGGAGCTCGTCGAGATCTTCAAGGACGTCCGCAAGCTGCCCGAGCGCCCGCAGTGGCTCTCGAGCGACAAGCGGCCGGTCTCGAACCTGCCGGCGATCGAGTTCCCGGGCAAGGCCGCCTCGACCGCGGCGGAGCAGGGCGACACCGAGTCGCCGTCGAAGCCCCGCCGTCGGCCGTTCGGCAACCCCGGTATCGCCCCCGCCTAGGCCGGCATGACCGACCTGCCGACGAGACGCGCGCGCCGACTCGCCGAGGCGAGCTCGGCGCGCGACGTCGAGCTCGCCGCCCGCGCCGCCGCCGCCGAGCCCCCGACGGTCGCGATCGACCTCCGGGCGCCGGCACCGGTGCCCGAGATCGTCACAGCGTCGACCCGCGCCGACCGGACCGCGACCGGACGGACGGTCGCCGACGGCACGCGCGTGATGGGCATCCTCAACGTCACGCCCGACTCGTTCAGCGACGGCGGGCTGCACCAGGCGTACGACGCCGCCGTGGCCCACGCCCGGCAGCTCGTCGCGGACGGTGCCGACCTGGTCGACGTCGGCGGGGAGTCGACCCGACCGGGCGCCGAGCGGGTCCCCGTGGACGTCGAGCAGCAGCGCGTGCTGCCCGTCGTCCGCCAGCTCGTGTCCGAGGGCATCGCGGTGAGCGTCGACACGATGAACGCCGCGACCGCCGAGCGCGCGGTCGAGGCCGGCGCCGTGATCGTCAACGACGTCTCGGGTGGGCTCGCCGACGAGGACATGGTGCGGGTCGTCCGGGACACCGGCGTCGGCTTCGTCGTGATGCACTGGCGCGGGCACAGCGACCGCATGTACCGCAACGCCGAGTACGCGCACGCCGTCGACGAAGTCCGCCGCGAGGTGGAGCTGCGCGTCGCCGAGCTCATCGTGCTCGGCGTCCGGCAGGAGCAGGTCGTGATCGACCCGGGTCTCGGCTTCGCCAAGCAGGGCGCCCAGAACTGGGAGATCCTGGCCGGCTACGAACGCTTCGCCTCGATCGGGTTGCCGGTGCTCGTCGCCGCCTCCCGCAAGCGGTTCCTGGACGGGGTCGGCAGCGCTGCCGGGGCGCCGCCGCGGGACCGTGACCTCGCCACCGCCGCGATCAGCCTGCTCGCCGCCGAACGCGGCGCGTGGGGGGTCCGCGTGCACGACCCGGCACCGACGCGTGCCGTGCTCGACGTCTGGGATGCCTGGAGGGCAGCACGTACATGAGGGACACCATCCGACTGACCGGGGTCCGTGCCCGGGGCCACCACGGCGTCTTCGACCACGAGCGCCAGGACGGCCAGGACTTCGTCGTCGACGTCGCGGTCGAGGTCGACGCGAGCACGGCCTCCGGCAGCGACGACCTTGCCGACACCGTGCACTACGGCGTGCTCGCCGAGCAGGTCGTCGCCGAGATCGAACGCGACCCGGTGGACCTCATCGAGACGGTCGCCGAGCGCATCGCCGCCGCGGTCCTGACGCACCGCGCGGCCCTTGCGACCGAGGTCACCGTGCACAAGCCGCAGGCGCCGATCACGGTGCCGTTCACCGACGTGTCGATCACGATCCGGCGGACCCGCGGCGGTGCCGTGCCGCACGAGGAAGAAGAGTGAGCCGGGCGGTCATCGCCCTCGGCGCGAACCTCGGCGACCGCGGGAGCACCCTGCGGGCAGCGGCCCGGGCCATCGCCGACCTGCCCGGCGTCCGCCCGGTGGCGTCGAGCCGCGAGGTCGAGTCGGTCGCGCTGACCCTGGACGGCCTCGACACGACGAAGCCGCGGTACCGGAACGGCGTCGTCGTGGTCGACACGGACCTCGGCCCGCAGGAGCTCCTCGACGCGCTGCACGGGATCGAGGACGAGCACGGCCGGACCCGCGAGGTCCGCTGGGGCGACCGGACGCTCGACCTCGACGTCGTTGCCATCGACGACCTCGTGCTCGACACGACCACCCTGACGGTGCCGCACCCGCGCGCCGGGGAACGGGCGTTCGTGCTCGCGCCGTGGCTCGACGCCGACCCGGACGCCGTGCTGCCGGGTGCCGGGCCGGTGGCCGACCTGCTCGCGGCCGTCGGGGACGACACCGAGCGCGTCGACGAGCCGCGCCTGTTCGACGAGCCCACCCGCGCCTCCCGTCCGACCCGCGCCTCCCGTCCGGTCTCGTCGGATCCGGCTGCACCGGAGCCGACCGCGTGAAGCCGACCCGCGCCTCCACCCTCGTCAGCGTCGCGCTCGTGGCGGCCGTCGCCGGGTTCGCGCTCGACGCGGTCCTGGCCTCGCGCCAGGCGCCCACGCTGTTCCTGTCCACCCCGCTCGGCGCGACCCTCACCCTGATCGGCGTCGCCGTCGTGCTGATGGCCCGCCCCGTGCGGCGGCACGCGCGCGACGGGGCGTCCCGGCAGCGGGCCGTCGACCCGCTCTACGCGACGCGCGTCGTGGTCCTCGCGAAGGCGTCGAGCATCGCGGGCGCGCTGTTCGGCGGCTTCGGCGCGGGGCTCCTGGTGTACGTCCTGACCCGTTCCGCGCTGCCGCCGCTAGGCTCGGTCCTGCCGAACGCCGTGGCGGTCGGGGGCGGTGCCGTGCTCGTGGTGTGCGCGATCGTCGCCGAGCGCATGTGCATCGCGCCACCCCCGGGTGACGACGACGACGACCTCCCCAGAGGCGGCACGACGGCGAACTGACCGACGACCGCAGGAGGCCGTGATGCCGCTGGAACGACTCGACGAGCCGGGCCTCGGCCTGACCGGGACCACGTGGACGCGGGTGTCGCCGAAGCTCGTCTGGACCGAGCTCGTCAGCACGGTGCTCGTCGGGCTCGTGCTCACCGCCGGCTGCGTGCTGTTCGCGGTGCTGAACGACGGCTTCGGCCAGACCGCCGGCACCGTGTGGAGCCTCATCGCGATCGTCGTGGCCGTGGTCGCCCTCGTGACGGCGGTCCTCACGCCCCGTCGGGTCCGTGCGATCGGGTACGCCCTGCGCGACGACGACCTGGTGCTCCGACGCGGCCTGATGTGGCAGCGCTTCACCGCGGTACCGTACGGCCGGATGCAGCTCGTCGACGTGAACCGCGGCCCGCTCGACCGCGTGCTCGGCCTGAGCGAGCTGAAGTTCGTGACGGCGGCCGCCTCGACGAACGTCCGCATCCCGGGCATCCCCGCTGCCGACGCCGACGCGCTGCGCGACCGGCTCGTCGAGCTCGCCGAGACCCGTCGCGCCGGGCTGTAGGGGGCACCGTGACCTTCCGACCCGGACCACCGCCACCGGCACCGCCCACGAAGGGCGACGCCGCCGCCGCAGCGCCCCTGACCGACGGCGAGTGGCACCGCCTGCACCCGCTGACACCGCTCCTCAAGGGCGGCATCGTGCTCATCGTCGTGCTCGGGTACGTGCTGAACAACCTCCGCGACCAGCTGCTCGAGTTCGTCATCCCCGGCGCAGGTCCCCAGGACGACGGCGACCCGGTCCGCTACGTGTGGGAGCACGGCGCCGTCGGGTGGGTGCTGCTCGGGATCGTGGTGCTGCTGATCGTGCTGATCGGGCTCTTCTACCTGTCGTGGCGGATGCACGAGTTCCGTGTCACGGGCGAGATCGTCGAGGTGCGGTCGGGCGTCCTGTTCCGCACGAACCGCCGGGCCCGGCTCGACCGGATCCAGGGCATCAACATCTCGCGGCCGATCATCCCGCGGATCGTCGGCACGGCGAAGCTCGAGATCGCCCAGGCCGGCAACGACGCGAACGTGCAGCTCGCGTACCTCGGGGCCCGGGCCGCGGACGACCTGCGCTCCCGCATCCTCGTGCTCGCCTCCGGCGCGAAGGACGACGACCCTGCGGTGGAGCGCACGTCGTACGGCCCGCTGCAGGACCGCGTCGAGGAGCTGTTCTCGCCCGAGCTCGACCCGGGCGCCGTGCACGCAACCCGCGTCGTGAAGGTGCACCCCGGTCGGCTGATCGCCTCGATGCTGCTGTCCGGCACGACGGTGTTCATCCTGCTGGCGGTCGCCGCGATGATCGTCAGCGTCGCGCTCACCGGCGAGTACGGGATCCTGTTCGGCCTGTTCCCCGCCGTCATCGGTGCGGGCGGGTACTACGTCCGGAAGTTCTCCCGGTCGCTGCAGTACACGATCGCGGACACCCGAGACGGCATCCGGATCGGCTTCGGGCTCGTCTCCACGTCGAACGAGACGCTCCCGCCGGGACGCATCCACGCCGTCAGCGTGGCGCAGCCCCTGCTGTGGCGGCCGTTCGGGTGGTGGGACGTGCGCATCAACCGGGCGACGAACGCCGGGAACGGTGCGTCGAACAACCAGCAGGCATCGTCGATCGTGCTGCCGGTGGGCCGGGCCGAGGACGTCCGTCAGGTCCTCGACATCATCCTGCCCGGGCTCGTCGGCACGGCAGTGGCCGGACCGTCGGCGTCCCGCGCGGCACTCCGCGAGGGCGCGTCCGAGGCCGTGGACGTCGTCGACGAGAGCCTCACGACGACCGGCGACCGCGGCGGCTTCGTGCACTCGCCCCGACGGGGCGCGTGGCTCCGCCCGCTGTCCTTCCGCCGCAACGGCTACCGGTTCGTGCCGGGCGCGGTGCTGCTCCGGCTCGGTGCGGTGTGGCGGTCGCTCGTGATCGTGCCGCTGCCCCGCGTGCAGAGCGTCAAGGTCGAGCAGGGGCCCCTCGAGCGCTGGCTGCGGCTCGCCTCGGCACACGTGCACACCGTGCACGGGCCGGTCTCGGCGCGCGTCGGCGCGCTCGACGCGCGCGACGCGCAGCGCCTGTGGTCGGAGACCGCGCACCGCGCGGTCGAGGCGGCCGCGGCGGACACCTCACACCGCTGGCGCGAACGGGAGACACGGCGCGGCCCCGCCACGTCGGGCACCAGCGCGACCACCCCGTCCGGCGACGCGTTCCCGGGGAGCCGCACCGCGCCTCCCGGCTGGGGCGACGTCCCGACACCGGGAGCCGCACGGTGAGGGCGGGGCGACTCGGGGTCGGCGTCGTCGGTGCGGGGAAGGTGGGACCGGTCCTCGGCGCAGCGCTCGCGAACGCGGAGCACGCGGTGGTCGGGGTGACGGCCGTGTCGGACGCGGGACGCGACCGGGCCGAGGCGATGCTCCCGGGTGCCCCGGTCCTGGCGACCGCGGACCTGGTCGAGCGGAGCGAGCTCGTCCTGCTCGCGGTGCCCGACGACCAGCTGGCGGAGCTCGTGCGGGGGCTCGCCGACGCGGGGATCTGGCAGCCCGGGCAGCTCGTCGTGCACACCAGCCCGGACCACGGCGTCGGTGTGCTCGCACCGGCGCTCGCGGCCGGCGCGATCCCCCTCGCGATCCACCCGGCGATGGCGTTCACGGGCACGAGCGTCGACCTGACGCGCCTCCGCGACGCGTACTGCGCCGTCACCGCGCCGGCGCCCGTGCTCCCGATCGCGCAGGCCCTGGTCGTCGAGATGGGGGCGGAGCCCTTCGTCGTCGCGGAGCAGGACCGACCCGCGTACGCCGACGCCGTGCGTGCGGCGGTGTCGTTCTCGACCGCGATCGTCGACCAGTCCGCCGGCACGCTGTCCGGGATCGGCGTCGAGCGGCCGGGCCGGGTACTCGGTGCGTTGGTGCGGTCCGCGGTCGACAACGCGCTCGCGGCGGCCGACGGACAGGCCGCGCTGTAGCGGACCCGACCGTCGACCCCCGAAGAGGGGCACGGACCGGGGGTCGTGCTCTCCCTGTGCATCCTGCTAGCGTCGAGACCGGCTCACCTCCGTCTCACCAGCGGAAGCGGGTCGGGACCCGTCCTCACCAGGCGGATCCGCACGGCTCGCTCTCACCAGGCGGGTCCTCACCCAGAGATCAGATGGAGTTTCCCCCATGACGCGGCACACCCTTGCCGCGACCTCCGCAGGGGTCGCCTCGGCGACCGCTCTCGGAGTCGCGCTCACCCTCCTCATCCCCACCGCGGCGCAGGCAGCGCCCGTGGTCTCCCAGGCGAACGGCCGGCTCGTGTCGACCACGCTGCTCACCACCGGCACCCTCGACTCGATCGCGTCGCTCCGCGGTGCATCGGCCGTCAACGCGGACGGTTCGGCGGACGTCGTCGCGAACACCCCGCTCGACGCCACGGCCCTGCAGTCCGTGGGGCTGCAGAGCGGTGGCGTGAACCTGTTCGGCAACAACGGCATCATCCAGCTCGGCGCGGTCGGGCAGTACGCGGTGGCGAACGCGGACGGGTCGTCGTCGGCGTTCTCCGGCGCGGTGAGCCAGGCGCCCAGCCTGCTCGGTGCCGGTGTGACGGTCACGCCGTCCACGCTCGGCGCTCCGGCGGCGAACAGCAACGCGCAGATCCGGGTCGGCTCGGCCACGGCGCCGGTCAGCCTCGACGCCCGCATCGGCGCGCTGGCCGCGTCGGCCACGCAGGACGTCAGCGGCAACCAGAGCGGGCAGTACAACCTGTCGACGCTGGACCTGACGGTCGGCGGGACGGTGCTCTCGCCGACGCTCGCGTCCCTGCGGACCGCCCTCGCGCCGCTGTTCGTCCTGGGCGGGACGAACCCGATCAACGCGGACGGCACGGTGCAGGTCACGCTGGCCGACATCCTCGCCGCGGCGGGGGTGAGCGACCTCAACCAGCTGCCGGCCGGGACCAACCTGCTGCAGTACGTGCCGGCCGCGGTCGTCGCCAAGGTGACGAGCACCGTCAACGCACTCCCCGGCATCGGGAACCTGTCGTTGGTCCCCGGCCTCCTCGCCACGCTCACGAACACCGTGCAGCCGGCACTCGGCACCGCGATCGACGCCCTGGCGCAGCTCAACGTCAACGTCAAGACGAACGGCGCCGACGGTGCCTTCACCGAGACGGCACTCCGCGTCGGCTTGCTGAACGCCGGAGCGCTCACCACGGTCGACATCGCCTCGGCGACCGTCGGTCCGAACGCCGGTCGCGCCGCCGTCCCGATCGTGAACCCCGCCTCGGCCGGGATTGCGGGCGGTGTCGGTCTGCTCGTCGCCGCGGCGTTCGCCCTCACGGTGGTCCGTCGTCGTCAGGCCCTCGCGGTCGCACGCTGATGTACACCGGCAGCGGCAGCGGGATCGTCGGCCCCGCGGTGCTGACCGGCGGCGCGGTCGTCGCCGGGTCGCAGACCACCTTCGGCCCGTTCCTCCTGCTGGCGGTGGGCATCGCGATCGTGGCCTTCATCGGCATCCGGACGCTCTACCGACGACGCCAGCAGCGTTCGGGCCCGCTCGGGTAGCGCGCCGGCCCGCTCGGGTAGCGCACCGGATCCACCGCCGCACCGCTCGGGGTGCGGCACCGTGTCGGGACGGTGTCGCACCCCACGGGGAACCGTCGCACGATCGCGTGCCCTGCGGTCCCCGCCGGTGGTCGCCCTCCCTCGGGCGACCACCGGCCTCCCGCCGACGGGCTCAGGTCCCGTCCGGCACCTGCGGTCGACCCCTCACCACGGTCGGCCCCTCCCGTGGCACCGCGTCGACAGCACGACGCGGTGCCACGGGCCTCGAACCCCCTGGAGCCGTCCACCGTGACCGCAACCGAGTCCGCGCAGATCCTCGCCTTCGTCCTGCTCGTGGTCTTCCTGGCCTACGTCCTCGCCATCCTCGTGCCGTTCCTCCGGCGCCGTCCCGACCGCGAGGGCGACGCCGACGCGTTCACGTGGCACGCGTTCGTGCCCTGCCGCGACGAAGAGGTCGTGATCGGCGCGACCATCGAACGGATGCGCTCCCGGTTCCCGGCGATGCACGTCTGGGTCATCGACGACGACAGCGACGACCGGTCCGCGACGATCATCGCCGAGCGGGCGGCGGTCGACCCGCACGTGCACCTCGTGCAGCGCCGCCGTCCGGCCGCGCGCACCGGCAAGGGCGACGCGCTCAACGCCGCGTACGCCCAGCTCGACGCGTGGCTGCCGGCCGGGACGGACCGTTCCGCGGTCGTCGTCGTGGTCGTCGACGCGGACGGGATCCTCGCCGAGAACGCCCTCCGGCAGGCCGCCGGCCGCCACGCGTTCGGCAACCCCGCGACCGGCGCCTGCCAGGCCGCGGTGTGGATGTCGAACCGCGACGACCGCGACCCCGCCGGCGCGGCCCCCGGTCGGCTCGGCCGCTGGTGGTCCCGGTACCTGATCCGGATGCAGGACATCGAGTTCCGCACGACCATCGCCGCCATGCAGTGCCTGCGCGGCCGGACGCTCTCCGTCGGGCTCGGCGGCAACGGGCAGTTCACCCGGCTCAGCGCCCTCGACGCCATCGCCCAGGGGGAGCGGACGCCGTGGCACGGATCGCTGCTCGAGGACTACGAGCTCGGCGTGCACGTGATGCTCGCCGGGTTCCGGAACGTGTACCTGCACGACACCCACGTCGAGCAGGAGGCGCTCCCCGGCACCCGGCGCCTGCTCACGCAGCGCACGCGCTGGTGCCAGGGCGGCATGCAGTGCGCGCGGTACCTCCTGCGGATCTTCACCTCGCCGCACGTCACCAACGCCGGGGCGCTCGAGGCGAGCTACTTCCTGGTCCAGCCGTACCTGCAGATGGCCGGCGTCCTGCTCTGGCCGACCGTGTTCGTCGCGATGGTCGCGCAGGGATCGGTCTCCGAGGGCTCGTTCTGGGCCTGGTTCGCCGAGGCCTGGTGGCTCCTGCCGCTCGTCGTCATCACCGGCATCGCGCCGTTCGCGCTGTGGCCGCTCATCTACCGCCGGCACATCCGGGAGCGGACGGGGCTCGGCACCACGCTCGGGTGGGCGCTCGGCTACTGGATCTACATGTACCAGAGCTACGTCTGCGTGCCGCGGGCCTTCACCCGCATCCTGACCTCCCGCAACGGCTGGGCGAAGACCCGTCGCAACGCGGAGACCGACCACCTGTTCGTCGCCAAGGAGGCCTGACGTGTCGCACGCCGTCACCGCCCCCGTCGTCCCGTCCGCCGGCCCCCGCCGCGCCGTCGGACTGCTGCTCCTCGCGCTCGCCGCGGCGCTCCTCGTCGTCCAGCCGACCTTCCGCACGGTCGAGGCCGAGGTCACGGCCTGGGTGATCGGACAGTTCACGGACGGACGGTCGAACGCGGCCGTCGACGTCATCTACTTCGGCATCGGCACGCAGGACGTGCACGGCATCCAGATCACGCCGATGTGCTCGACCGTGGTGCTGCTCGTGCCGCTGCTGGCGCTGGGCGGCGTGCTCATGCTGCTCGGATCGGTGCCGTTCCGTCGAGCGGCCCTCGCGCTCGTCGGGGCGCTGGCGATCGCCGTGGCCTGCAACGTCATCCGGTACGTCGGGTCGTCGGTGGCGCTGCAGCGCTGGGGCACGGCGGGCTTCGACGTCGTGCACGAGTACGTCGGGTCGCTGTTCGTGATCTTCGGGTTCGCCGGGGCGGTGCTGCTGCAGGTCGTCGTGTCGGTCCGGGGTCGGCGCCGGGGGACCGCGCCGGACCGGACGCGCGGTCCCGGGGCCCGTCGTGCCGACGGTGGGCCCCGTCGCGCGGGCACGGAACACGCGGCAGGCACGAGCGCTGGCGTGGGGGCTGGCGTGGGCGCTGGCGCTGGCGCTGGCGTGGGCGCTGGCGCCGGCATCGGGGTGCGTCGCGCCGGGCGGCGGCGGGCCTGATGCGCCGGGTGCTCGGAGTGTCGGCGTCCCGCACGCTCGGACGCGTCGTCGGGGCGGCCGCCGCCGTCCTGGTCGTCGGCGCCACCGCCGGGTGCGGGGTGCTCGACCGTCAGCCGCCGGCGGCCTCGACCCCGGCGCCGGTCGGCACGTGCTTCGACCTCCGCTACCTCGCCGAGGTCACGGCGGTCAGCCTGGGTGCCCCCGCGGTCGACTGCGACGACGAGCACACGCTGCAGGTGTCCGCGACCACCGAGCTGACCGGGTCCCCGGCCGACCAGCGGGAGCGTCCGACGCAGCAGGTCCTGCAGCGGCTGACGAGCCGGCTGTGCGGGTACGAGCAGGCGCGGGCGTTCGTCGGGGCCGCGGAACGCGACGGGGTCGTCCCGCTCGCCACCTGGGCGTACTGGCCGACCGCTGCCGAGTGGGCGGACGGCGACCGCGCGGTCACATGCGCCGTCGGGCTCGTCGGCACCGGTGGCGGACCGCGCACCGTGACCCGCTCGCTCGAGGGCGTGCTCCCCACCCGCTCGTCCGCCGACGTCCGCCAGTGCTACCGGCAGCAGGCGCGTCCGGACGGCACGTGGGAGCCGACCGGGACTGCCGTGCCCTGCTCGGCACCGCACAGCAGCCAGGACGTGAACGCCTGGCTCGACGTCACGACCGGCGACCCGACGCAGCAGGACGTCGAGCGGATGTGCTCCCCCTTCGTCGGGGACTACCCGACCACGTTCGTCACCGGCGTGGCAGTGCAGCAGACCAACGGGACCCACTCACTGCACTGCGCCGTCGGAGGAGACAGTCGTGCCGGACTCACCACGGGAGCGTTCCTCCCGACCAGCCGTGGTTGACACGGCCCCCGCCCCGGTCGCCACCCCGTCGGCGCCGGCGACCCGCGGTTCCCGGCGGGCCGCGAGCGCCTGGCTGCTGCTCGTCTGGCGGTGGATCGCCCCGGGTGGGCCGGCCGAGGACCCGCGGGGCCGCTGGGCCACGGCCGTCGTCGCGGGGTGCCTCGCCGTCGCGGTGCTGCTCCTGCACCTGTTCGTCCCGACCGTCGTCGGGATGGGGGACCAGGGGGACGGCCAGCGGCTGATGTGCGCGTTCGGGGTCGCGAACACCGCCCCGTACGACTACGCCGCGAGCACGCAGTACGTCTTCACGCAGTGGGTACCGCACCGCTGGGCGGGCGAGGCGTGCGGTGCAGGCGGGTCCGGCGAACCCTACGTGTCGTCCCAGATGCTGCTCGTGTGGCCGGCCGTCGTGCTGACGCCGCTGTTCGGCTGGGGCGCCGGCATCGACACCCGCGCCGTCGGCATCGTCTGCGTGCTCGTGTTCGGGGTGCTCGTCGCGCTGTTCGTGGCGTTCCTGCCCGGACGTGCGCTCTTCCGGCTGATCGCCGCGGCCCTCGTCGTCGCGGTCGTCGGCGACGGCGTCTTCGCGCGGTTCTTCGTGTCCCCGTACTCCGAGGCGGCCTGCTTCCTCGGGGTCCTGGCCATGGTCGTCTGCCTGCTGGCGATGTGGCGGCGGGGGGACCCGACGTGGCTGGCGACGCTGCTCTTCTCGCTCGCGACGGTGTTCACGATCACCGCGAAGACCCAGATGGTCGCCCTCCTGCCCGCCGCGGCCCTCGCGCTGCTCTGGCGCCCGCTGCGGGCGCGCCGGGGGCGTGGCGACCCGGACGCGCGGGCACGCCGCCGGCGGGGCGGCCCGGACTCGCGCGCCGGGCGCCAGCGTCCCCGTGGCCGCGTCGTGTCCCGTCTCCTCGGGGCCTCGCTGGTGGTCGTCCTCGCCGGGGTCGCCGTCGGCTACGCGGCGATCCAGCCGCGGCACTTCACGCTGCTCAACACCTACAACGCGGTCTTCGTCGAGATGCTCCCGCACAGCCCGGACCCCGAGGGCGACCTCCGCTGGTTCGGCCTGCCCGCCGACTGGGCGTCGAGCAGCGGCACGACGGTGGCGTCGGAGAACGCGGCCGTCCACCGGCCGGACTTCCCGCGGTTCACCGAGGAGGTCTCCCAGGGCCGGATCGCCCTGTTCTACGCGACGCACCCGGCGCGGCTGGTCGGGATGGCCGACCGCGGGCTCGAGGCGATGACGCAGCCGGTGCTCGGTTACGTCGGTGCGTACCCGCCGGACGTCGGCGCCGAGCCGTGGCAGCAGGAGCACCGCTTCCCCGTCGTCGTGGCCGTGTCGGCGCTCCTCGGGACCGCGCCGTCCGCGATCGTCCTGCTGCAGATCGTCGCCCTCGCGCTCGGCCTCGGCCTCGCGTTCCGGCGGCGGCAGCTCGGCGACCGTGCCGCGGCCTTCGGGGCGACGGTCGTCGTCACCGCGGTCGCGACCTGGACGCAGTTCTGGGCCGTGATGCTCTCCGAGGGGGCGTCGGAGATCTACAAGCACCTGCTGGTCACCGACCTGCTGAACATGCTCCTGCTCGTCAGCATCCCGCTGTCCGCCGCGCTCCTCGCCCGGCGGATCGCCACCCCGCGCAGCGGTTCCGCACGCGGCGCACGGCGTCGGACCGGCCCGGTCCGGCGTACCACCCACCAGGAGCCCCGGCACGTCTCGTCGCTCCGACCGACCGGACCGGGAGGTCACCGGTGAACCCGCACGTCATGGTCGTCTTCGGGACGCGTCCGGAGGCCATCAAGGTCGCACCCGTCGTGCGACGACTCCGCGCCGACCACTCGATCGACACGACGGTCGTCGACACCGGCCAGCACGCCGGACTCCTCGAGCCCGTGTACGCGACCTTCGGCTTCGACCCGGACGAGCGGCTCGACGTCGCGGTGCCCGGGCAGGACCTCACCGCCCTCGCCACCCGGACGATGACGGCGGTCGGCGGGGTCATCGCCCGACGTCGCCCGGACCTGGTGCTCGTGCACGGGGACACCTCGGCCGCCGCCGTGACGGCGCTCGCCGCCCACTACGCGCACGTCGAGGTCGCGCACCTCGAGGCCGGGCTGCGGTCGGCGGACCTGTGGTCGCCCTGGCCGGAGGAGGCGAACCGCCGGGTCATCGGGCAGCTCGCCTCGGTCCACTTCGCCCCGACGCAGCGTGCCGCCGACCGCCTGCTCGCCGAGGGCGCCGACGCCGCGGCCGTGCACGTGACGGGCAACACCGTGATCGACGCGCTCCTGCACACCCTCGACGCGGCACCCCCGGCGCTCCCGGCGCCCGTGCAGGCCGCGCTCGACGCCGGACGCCGTCTGGTGCTCGTCACGGGTCACCGCCGTGAGTCGTGGGAGACCGGACTCGCCGACACGGCCGCGGGCATCGCCGACACCGTCCGCGACCGCGACGACGTGTTCGTCTGGGCGCCGCTGCACCCGAACCCGATCGTCCGCGCGGCGATCGAGCCCGCGTTCGCCGGCCTCGACCACGTCCTCGTCGACGCACCCCTCGACTACCCGACGTTCTGCCGGGCGATGCAGGCCGCGCACTGCATCGTGACGGACTCCGGCGGCGTGCAGGAGGAGGCACCAACGCTCGGCACCCCCGTCCTCGTGACGCGGGACACCACCGAGCGGCCCGAGGCACTGGAGGCCGGCGCCTCGCGGCTGATCGGCACCGACCGCGCGGTCGTCCGGGCCGAACTGGCCGCGCTCCTCGACGACGACGACCGGTACCGGGCGATGGGCCGCGCGGTGAACCCCTACGGCGACGGACGCGCCGCGGAACGGGTGCACGAGGTGGTGCGCGCCGTGCTCGGGGACCGCGCCGCATGACCCGGCCCGGCGGCCCGGGCGGACCGGGACGTGGTCGGCGGCTCGCGACGACGGCTGCACTCCTGGTCGCCGGCGTGCTCGTCGTGGTCGGCGTCGTCGGGATCGTCCAACAGGGGGAGCGTCCGCCGGCGACCCCGTCGCTCCCCGACCTCCGGGGCAACCGTGTCGACGCCGCCCCCGGGCTCGCACCGTCCCCGGCCGCCGTGCGCCGGATGGCCGTCCGGGCCGCTGGCGGCGACGCGTTCCGGGTGCCGTCCGTGGGGCTCGACGTCCCACTGCGGTCCCTCGTCACGGTCGACCACGAGGTCCAGCCGCCGACCTTCACGGACGCGTTCTGGATCCGGGACCTCGGCACCGGCGTCCGGACCCCGGAGCGCGGCACGGTCTTCGTCGCGATGCACTCCCTGCGCGGCGGCGGAGTCGGCCCGGGCAACGCGCTGTACGACACGGCGTCGGGGACGTCCCGGGTGGGGGTCGGCGACGCCGTCGAGGTCGCGGGCGCCCGCTACGTCGTGACGGGGACCAGGACGGTGCCGAAGCCGTCGATCAGCGGCGACGCCACGGTGTGGGCGGACGTCCCGGGGCGGCTCGTGGTCATCACCTGCCTGGAACGACCGGACGGTGGCCCGTCGCGCGACAACTTCGTGGTCGAGGCGCGCCTGGCCCCCTGACGCCGACGAGCGCCCCCACCCCGCCGTGCCCCAGCCCGCCGTGCCCCACCCCGCCGTGCCCCAGCCCGCCGTGCCCCAGCCCGCCGTGCCCCACCCCGTCGCGCCCCGCCCGCGCGCGGGCCACGCACCGGCGCCCGTCCGAGCGCGAAGCGCCGGGTACCATCGGAGCGTCCCCCACGACCCCATCGGAGCCGCACCAGCAATGAGCGAAGAGACCGCCGCAGAAGCCCTGTCCGCCGAGGAGACCAGCGAGCAGCGACAGGTCCGGCTCGACAAGCGGACGAAGCTCCTCGACGCCGGTATCGACGCCTACCCCGCCGAGCTCCCGATCACCACGACGATCCCCGCGGTCCGCGAGCAGTACGCCCACCTCGAGACCGGCGAGGAGACCCAGGACGTCGTCGGCATCGCCGGCCGCATCGTGTTCTCCCGCAACACCGGCAAGCTCTGCTTCGCGTCCCTGCAGTCCGGCGACGGCTCCCGCATCCAAGCCATGGTCTCGCTGGCCGAGGTCGGCGACGAGTCCCTGGCCCGCTGGAAGGAGTTCGTCGACCTCGGCGACCACGTCTTCGTGCACGGCCGCGTGATCTCCTCGCGCCGCGGCGAGCTGTCGATCATGGTCGACGACTGGGCGATGGCGGCCAAGGCGATCCTGCCGCTGCCGAACCTGCACAACGAGCTCAACGAGGAGACCCGGGTCCGCCAGCGGTACCTCGACCTCATCGTCCGCGACCAGGCCCGCGCGATCGTCCGTGCCCGTGCCGCCGTGATGGCGTCCCTGCGCAGCACCTTCACCGGCCACGAGTACCTCGAGGTCGAGACCCCGATGCTCCAGACGCAGCACGGTGGCGCCTCCGCCCGACCGTTCGTCACGCACTCGAACGCGTTCGACACCGAGCTGTACCTGCGCATCGCGCCCGAGCTGTTCCTCAAGCGCGCGGTCGTCGGCGGCATCGACCGCGTCTTCGAGATCAACCGCAACTTCCGGAACGAGGGCGCCGACTCGTCGCACTCGCCCGAGTTCGCGATGGTCGAGGCCTACCAGGCGTACGGCAACTACGAGCAGATGGCCGACCTGACGCAGGAGCTCGTCCAGAACGCCGCGAAGGCCGTCACGGGCGGCTCGCTCGTCGTCACGCTGCCGGACGGTTCCGACTACGACCTCGGCGGCGACTGGGCGCGCATGGACATGTACGAGTCCCTGTCCGAGGCATCGGGTCACGAGATCACCCCGGAGACCCCGCTGTCCGAGCTGCAGGCGCTCGCCGACGCCGAGGGCGTCGAGGTGGCGCACGCCACGCACGGCAAGTACGTCGAGGAGCTGTGGGAGCACTTCAACGGGGACGAGCTGTACGCGCCGACGTTCGTGATGAACTTCCCGGTCGACACCTCGCCCCTCACGCGGCAGCACCGCACGCGCCCCGGCGTGGTCGAGAAGTGGGACCTGTACGTCCGCGGCTTCGAGCTCGCGACGGCCTACTCGGAGCTCGTCGACCCGGTCGTCCAGCGTGAGCGCTTCGTCGAGCAGGCGAAGCTCGCCGCCGGCGGTGACCCCGAGGCGATGCGCGTCGACGAGGAGTTCCTCCGTGCCCTCGAGCACGCCATGCCCCCGTCGGGCGGCATGGGCATGGGCGTCGACCGCCTCCTGATGGCGATCACCGGGCTCGGCATCCGCGAGACGATCCTGTTCCCGCTGGTCAAGTAGACGGACCGGTCACGTCCCGCCCGGCCTGGAGGCGCGGTGCGGGTCCGCCCCGCACGGCGCCTCCCACGGTCGGCCGGGTTATGATCGCCGGGTGCCGCAGGGAGTCGTGACCGGGATCATCTTCGCCGTGACGCCGACGATCGTCGTCGGCCTCATCTTCTGGTTCGTCATGCGCGCGATCATGCGGGCCGACCGGACGGAGCGCGCGGCCTACGCGAAGGTCGAGGCCGAGGAGCGCGCCCGCTTCGAGCGCGAGCACGGCCGTCCCGCCCCGGCACCGACCTCGGCCGAGTAGCCGCTTCACCCCGCGTTCACCCGTCGGTGGTGCACTGACGCGGTGGATCCCGCAGAGCTCGACGCCGAGGACGCCTTCGGACATCCGGTGCTGCCCGACGCGGTCCGCGACGCGTCCTGGCTGGACGACGAGGACGACCTCGACGACCTCGACGAGGACGACGTGGACGTCTGACTGTCCGCTCCCGGCCACCGGCCGTTCACCGCGCCGTCGCCCGGCGGCGTGAGCATCGTCGGCATGTCCACCACGCACGTCTTCACCGGTCGCAGCCTCGTCGGCGACATCGAGAGCGAGTACGACGAGTTCGACCGCGACGCCGACCTCGAGGTCTCGAAGCGACGGGACGGGTGGCTCGAGCCCTCCTGGTGAACCCCAGATCGTCCTCCTTCGGGGTACGTCACGCCGGATCGAACCGATCCCGGCCGACGTACCCCGTTTTCGTGTCCACGGGACGCGGTCGACCGGGGTACACCCTCGGCAACGTTGATGAAACACCCCTGCAACACCGGAAACACGGCGACATCCCCTTGCGCCCGGGCATCGAGGCGGACCATGCTGTCGACCAGGACGTACCCCGCGGGGGACAGTTCCGGCGGTGAAGCACGAGGTTCCCTGGGAATCGATCCGATCGGTTTGTGGGGTACACCTTGGACCGCTTTACTCGTCAACACCCCCCACCGAGGCCATCACCGTCGAACCGCAGGGAGAGTCACCATGACGATCGCGACCGCAACACCGAAGACGACGACCACTGGCACCACCGCGCGCCGCACCAAGAAGGCTGCAGCAGCGAAGACCGCGGACGCCGCGGTGGAGACCACCACGCTCGACACCGAGGTCGAAGCCGACGAGCAGCTCGCGGGTGTCCGCGGCGCCTCGGTCGACCAGGTCGGCGACTACCTGCGCCACATCGGCCGCCTCTCGCTCCTCACCGCCGAGGAAGAGGCGGACATCGCCCGCCGCATCGAGGTCGGCCTGTTCGCCGAGGAGAAGCTCGCCACGGAGCCCGGCATCGACAAGACCCTGCAGCGCGAGCTGCGCTGGCTCGTCCGCGACGGTGAACGCGCCAAGGAGCGCATGATCACCTCGAACCTCCGCCTCGTCGTGAGCATCGCGAAGCGGTACTCGCAGCGCGGCCTGCCGTTCATGGACGTCATCCAGGAGGGCAACCTGGGCCTCGTGCGTGCCGTCGAGAAGTTCGACTTCACGCAGGGCTACAAGTTCTCGACGTACGCCACCTGGTGGATCCGCCAGGCCATCTCGCGCGGTCTCGCCGACAAGGCCCGGACGATCCGCATCCCGGTGCACACCGTCGAGCTCATCAACAAGATCTCACGCACCGAGCGCGACCTGACCGTCGACCTCGGCCGCGCGCCGATGCCCGACGAGGTCGCCGCGGAGCTCAGCATGAGCACCGAGGAGCTCCTCGACCTGAAGGGCCGCTCGCACGAGCCGGTCTCGATCCACACCGTGGTCGGCGACTCGGACGACAGCGAGCTCGGCGACTTCATCGAGGACGAGGACGCCGCGAGCCCGAACGAGCTCACCGAGACGACGCTCCTGCACCGCGACATCCGCTCGATCGTCGCGGAGCTGCCGAGCGACGAGGCGAACGTCATCCGGATGCGCTACGGCCTGGACGACGACAAGCCGATGACGCTCGACGAGATCTCGAAGATTGTGCACACGACCCGACAGGCGGTCAGCCGCGTCGAGTCCCGTGCGAAGCTGCGCCTGTTCGCGAAGGCCGTGAGCCAGGACATGCAGCTGTACCTGACCGACTGAGGTCAGCAGGCTTCGGCCGGCGCGTCAGTGCCGGCACGGGGAACCGGGCCGTCCTGTGGGAAGGCGGTCCGGTGGGGTGATGGGACGGCCCGTCCAGGCACTGCCTGGGCGGGCCACTCGTCCGTCTGCCGACGAGTCCTGGCAGCCGACCGGTCGTCAGCCGTCCTCGAGGTCGCGGTTCAACCGCTGCCGCAGGTCCTGCGGGATGAGCTCGATGAGCTGGTCCGGGCGGACCGGCAGGTCGAGCAGGCTGAGCTTCACCCGGCCGGTGCGTCCGTGCCGCTCGGCGTCCAGGCGGACCACGCTCGCGGCGTCCTTCCGCAGCCGGACGTCGATCTGCGCCCCGGTCGCGACCTCGCCGACGACGAGTCCGTCGACCTCGAGTGCGGCGCTCCTCGTGCCCTCGGCGATGTCGAGTCGGTAGCGCTCCCGCGCAGCGAGCACCACGGCGCGGTCGATCCCGGCCATCGGCGCCACCGGGGTCACGACGGAACCGGAGAGCGCGGGGGAGAGCACGGGACCGCCGGCCGCGTAGTTGTACGCGGTGGACCCGGCCGGGGTGGCGGCGACGATGGCGTCCGCGCGGTAGTAGCCGTAGCCGAGCCCACCGACGCTCAGGTCGGCGGAGACCTGGCCGGCGCCGGGACGTCGCACCACGGTGAGGTCGTTGAACGCCAGGTAGTCGGTCCGTGCACCGCTCCAGGACAGCCGGG
Organism: Curtobacterium sp. AG1037; assembly: GCF_003349855.1. Taxonomy (NCBI): domain Bacteria; kingdom Bacillati; phylum Actinomycetota; class Actinomycetes; order Micrococcales; family Microbacteriaceae; genus Curtobacterium; species Curtobacterium sp. AG1037. The sequence continues at coordinate 43,372 of NZ_QQAO01000007.1, forward strand.
CCTCGAGCGCGTGGTGCGGCTCGAGCTGGTACTCGCCGGCGGACAGCCGGTCGAGCGCGGCCTCGAGCTCCGGCGGCTCGATCTCGACGAGGAACCCGACGTTGCCGTAGTTGACGCCGAGCACCGGCACCGGGCGCTTGGCCACCAGGCGCATGGCCCCGAGCATCGTGCCGTCCCCGCCGAGCGCCACGACGAGGTCGATCTGCTCGGTGAAGTCGTCCTCCTCGACCACGTCCACACCGCCGCCCAGGCGCTGCGCGTCCGAGCGGCGTGCGACGAGCCGCCCCTGTCCGGAGGCGTTCCACCGCTGCAGGGTCGCGACGGACTCCTGCACGTTCTTGGTGGGGTGGACGACGAGGCCGACGACGGGCTGCTCCATGCCCCGAGGGTACCCACCACACCCCGCCCGCCCACTGGGCGAAGCGAGGTCACGCCCACGGCGAACAGGGGCAGCCCTCCGGGGGTCCGCTGGTTAGTCTCGATGTACGTCACCGAGCTCCCACGAGCCCGGCAAGGGAGAGCACATGTTCGAGAGATTCACCGACCGAGCCCGTCGTGTTGTCGTCCTCGCTCAAGAAGAAGCGAAGATGCTCAACCACAACTACATCGGCACCGAGCACATCCTCCTCGGCCTCATCCACGAGGGCGAGGGCGTCGCCGCCAAGGCGCTGGAGTCGCTCGGCATCTCGCTCGATGCCGTCCGCGAGCAGGTCCAGGACATCATCGGGCAGGGGCAGCAGCAGCCGACCGGGCACATCCCGTTCACGCCGCGCGCCAAGAAGGTGCTCGAGCTGTCCCTGCGCGAGGCGCTGCAGCTCGGCCACAACTACATCGGCACCGAGCACATCCTGCTCGGCCTCATCCGCGAGGGCGAGGGCGTCGCCGCACAGGTGCTCGTCAAGCTCGGCGCGGACCTCAACCGTGTCCGCCAGCAGGTCATCCAGCTCCTGTCCGGTTACCAGGGCAAGGAAGCGGTCGCCGTCGGCGGCGAGACGCAGCAGAACGCCCAACAGGGGTCGCAGGTCCTCGACCAGTTCGGTCGGAACCTGACCCAGGCCGCGCGCGACGGCAAGCTCGACCCGGTCATCGGGCGCGAGAAGGAGATGGAGCGGGTCATGCAGATCCTCTCCCGCCGCTCCAAGAACAACCCCGTCCTGATCGGTGAGCCGGGCGTCGGCAAGACCGCGGTCGTCGAGGGCCTCGCCCAGGCGATCGTCAAGGGCGACGTCCCGGAGACGCTGAAGGACAAGCAGCTCTACTCGCTCGACCTCGGGTCGCTCATCGCCGGGTCCCGCTACCGCGGTGACTTCGAGGAGCGCCTGAAGAAGGTCACGAAGGAGATCCGCACCCGCGGCGACATCATCGTCTTCATCGACGAGATCCACACGCTCGTCGGTGCCGGCGCTGCCGAGGGCGCGATCGACGCCGCGTCGATCCTCAAGCCGCTCCTCGCCCGCGGTGAGCTGCAGACGGTCGGTGCGACCACGCTCGACGAGTACCGCAAGCACTTCGAGAAGGACGCCGCACTCGAGCGTCGCTTCCAGCCGGTGCAGGTGAACGAGCCGTCGCTGCCGCACGCGATCAACATCCTCAAGGGCCTCCGCGACAAGTACGAGGCGTTCCACAAGGTGTCCATCACCGACGGTGCGATCGTCGCCGCGGCGAACCTGGCGGACCGCTACGTGCAGGACCGCTTCCTGCCGGACAAGGCCATCGACCTGATCGACGAGGCCGGTGCACGTCTCCGCCTGTCGATCCTGTCGGCGCCGCCGGAGCTCCGCGAGTTCGACGAGAAGATCTCGACGGTCCGCGGGTCGAAGGAAGCCGCGATCGAGGAGCAGGACTTCGAGAAGGCCGCGAGCCTGCGCGACGAGGAGAAGAAGCTCCTCGGCGAGCGTCTCCGCCTCGAGAAGCTGTGGCGTGCGGGTGACGTCGCCGCGTCCGGCACCGTCGACGAGGGCATCATCGCCGAGGTCCTGGCGCAGGCCACGGGCATCCCGGTCTTCAAGCTCACGGAAGAGGAGACCTCGCGTCTCGTCTTCATGGAGAAGGCCCTGCACGAGCGCGTCATCGGCCAGGAAGAGGCCATCTCGGCCCTCTCCAAGACGATCCGCCGCACCCGTGCCGGCCTGAAGGACCCGAACCGTCCCTCCGGCTCGTTCATCTTCGCCGGCCCCACGGGCGTCGGGAAGACCGAGCTCGCCAAGGCCCTCGCGGAGTTCCTGTTCGACGACGAGGGTGCCCTGATCTCCCTCGACATGTCGGAGTTCGGCGAGAAGCACACCGTCTCGCGGCTGTTCGGTGCCCCTCCCGGGTTCGTCGGCTTCGAGGAGGGCGGCCAGCTCACCGAGAAGGTGCGTCGCAAGCCGTTCTCCGTGGTCCTGTTCGACGAGATCGAGAAGGCCCACCCGGACATCTTCAACTCGCTGCTGCAGGTCCTCGAAGAGGGTCGCCTGACCGATGGCCAGGGCCGCGTGGTCGACTTCAAGAACACCGTCATCATCATGACCACGAACCTCGGTTCGCAGGGCATCGCCGGTGGCCCGGTGGGCTTCCAGGTCGAGGGTGACTCGGCCGTCGGCTACGACCGCATGCGCTCGAAGGTGAACGAGGAGCTCAAGAAGCACTTCAAGCCCGAGTTCCTGAACCGCGTCGACGACACGATCGTGTTCCCGCAGCTCTCGCAGTCCGAGCTGCTGCAGATCGTGGACCTGTTCGTGAAGCGCCTGGCGGACCGCCTGCTCGACCGCGACATGACGGTGGAGCTCACGCTCGCCGCCAAGGAGCAGCTCATCAAGGTCGGCTTCGACCCGGCACTCGGTGCCCGGCCGCTCCGCCGCGCGATGCAGCACGAGGTCGAGGACCAGCTGTCCGAGCACATCCTGCAGGGTGAGCTCAACGCCGGCGACCACGTGAAGGTCGACTTCGCTGAGGGGACGTTCCAGTTCGAGACCGGGCGTCAGCCTGGTCGCGAGGAGGTCCTCGCCGGGGCGCCGACGCTCGAGAAGGCGCCGGAGACCCCGCAGGGCGAGATCGAGTCCTAGGACCGGACCAGACCCGACCACACGACGGACTGGAGGCGCGGTGCCAGCTGGCACCGCGCCTCCAGTCCGTCGTGGTTCCGATGTGCGTGATCCGGCTCGCGCCGGACCGGACCCCCGTCCGGGGGTAGCATCATGGTCGTGCGAGGGTTCCCCCCCAACGCCTCGTGCACGATGTCCGGCTGGTTCCCCCCAACAGGTCGGACGTCAGTGGCCCCGGTCCTTCGGACCGGGGCCACTTGCATGCGCACGGGCGGGATCAAAGCGCCGCAGCGAAGGCGCGGACGGCGCCCTCCCAGCGGTCCGGGTCCTCGTTCCACTCCAGGGTGTGCCGGGCGTCGCGGAAGGTCTCGATGCGGGCACCCCGTGCCGCCAGGCGGGCGACGTCGTCTGCGGCGACGAGGGCGTCCGCCGCTGAGTGCAGCACGAGCGTCGGCGTCCCGTCGTCCTGCCACCGGGTCGCGGTCAGCGGGTACGGAACGCCCGCCAGACGGCTGAGCCCGGGGGTCGTGGCCACCCGCACGGCGACCGTGCCGACGGCGGCCGGGAAGCGTGCGGCCGTGACCGCTCCGCGGAGCGCCGAGCGGACGTCGAGCAGCGGGGCCACGCCGACGATGCCGTCCACGGGCGTGCGGGCCGCGGCGGCGGATGCGGCGAGGGCCCCGGCGGACCAGCCCTGCAGCACGACGCGCTGGGCACCGCGGGCCCGGGCGGCGTGGGCCGCGGCGGCGATCCGGTCGACGGCGGCCGGGTCGAGGGAGCGGAGTGGTAGGTCCGTCGTGTCGACGACCTGGTTCGAGGCACCGAGCGACCGCCAGACCCGCAGACCACGGAGGACCTGCTGCGGGCCGATCGACTGGCCGTGGACGTGCACCACGTGCGTCTCGGCGACACCGTCGGGTTCGGTGCCCGGGACGTCCTGCTCGTCGGCGTACACGAGCTCGGACTCCGGCGGGGTGAACGGCGCGGGACGGAGGAGTCGCCGCGCGGCAGCCGCCCCGAGGGCCACGCTGCCCGCGCTCGCGATGACCGTGCCGGTGAGTGCGGTGCGCAGGAGCTTCATGGTGCCCACTCTGCCACCGCCGGGTGCGCGGACCCGGCGCGACCACGGACCGACGGGAGGCGCGGTGCCAGCTGGCACCGCGCCTCCCGTCCGTCAGTGGGTCCGGACCGTCTCAGGCCTGGACGTCGCCGCGCCAGCCCGGCTCGGTCGGTGCGTTCTCGACGCGCTCCTTGAAGTTCTGCAGGTCCTTCTTGACGGCGTGCCCGCCGACGCCGACGGCGGAGCCGAGCTTCTCGAGCAGGCCCGTGGGCTCCCAGTCGATCTGCGCCGTGACCCGCGTTTCGCTGTCCGACAGCTTGTGGAAGGTGACCACGCCGGCGTGCTCGACGTCGCCGTCCTTGACGGTCCACGCGACGCGCTCGTCCGGGTGCTGCTCGGTGATGACGGCGCGGAAGTCGCGCTCCTGGCCGGCCACCTTGACGGTCCAGTCGGTGGTCTTGTCGTCGATCTGGACGATCTTCTCGACCTCGTCGAGGAACTCCGAGAACTCCTCGAACCGGGTCCACTGGTCGTAGGCCTGGCGGACGGGGACGGTGACGTCGACGGTCTCGATGATCTGGGGCATGCTCGCTCCTTCGTTCGGTCCTGAGTGCACCTGGGACGGTAGGCGCGGGCGGCTGGGCGGCGTCCAGGGCGGTGTCCCCCTGCTCGGGCGGCGGGCGTCCTATGCTCGAACGGATGACTGGACACGCCAAGCACGCGTTCGACGAACGGGACGAGCACGGGATCCGCGTGCGACCGGCGCTCGCGTCGGACGTGCCGCACATCCAGCGGCTCATCGCGCCGTACGTCGACCGGCGCATCCTGCTCGGCAAGGAGAACGTCGCGCTGTACGGGTCGATCCAGCAGTTCCGGATCGCCGAGGGTCCCGACGGTGTGCCGATCGGGTGCGGCGCCCTCGCCGTGTTCTGGGACGACATCGCCGAGGTGCGCACGCTCGCCCTCGACGAGCGGTGGATCCACAAGCGCGTCGGGCACCGGATGCTCGAGGCGCTCGAGCACGACGCCCGCGAGCTCGGCGTCGCCCGGATCTTCTGCCTGACGTTCGAGGTCGAGTTCTTCGCGAAGCACGGGTACCTGGAGATCGGCGAGCAGGTCGTGTCGCCGGACGTCTACGCCGAGCTCGTGCGCTCGTCGGACGAAGGGGTCGCCGAGTTCCTCGACCTGGCCCGGGTCAAGCCGAACACCCTCGGCAACACCCGCATGCTGAAGATCCTCTGACGCTTTCGACGGTGCCTCGGCGTCGCGTCCCGGGCGTGGGGCGATCCCGTCCTACCCTGTGCGCATGTCCTCGTTCCGCCACCCCGTCGGCCCCGAGTCGTCCGGTGTCTACTGGCGTCGTCGTGCGCTCGTCGGCGGGGTCCTGCTGCTCATCGTCGTCGTGGTCGTCCTGATCGTGGTCGGCCGGGGGAGCGGGGCGTCCTCGGCGTCGGCGCCCGGGGCGACGGCGTCGGCATCGGGGTCGGCAGCGGGTTCGACCGGCGGTGCTGCCGGTTCCGCAGCCGACTCTGCTGCTTCCGCTCCTGCTGCGCCGTCCGCATCGGCTTCTGCGGCGGCGTCCGGATCCGGGTCGACCTGCTCGGCGGACCAGATCACGCTCGCCGCCGTGCTGGACAAGACCGTGTACGGCCCCACCGAGGACCCGAAGATCGCGATGTCGATCACGAACACCGGCTCGGACGCCTGCCACATGGACCTCGGCTCGGCGCAGCAGGTGCTGACGATCAGCTCCGGTGACGAGCAGTACTGGTCGTCGAAGGACTGCCAGACGAACGGCACGAACCAGGACGTCACGATCAAGGCCGGGCAGACCCTGACGACGCCGTCGATCACGTGGGACCGGACGCGCTCGTCGACGACCACGTGCGACTCGTCCCGTCCGGCGGTCACCGGTGGGGGTGCGAGTTACCACCTGCAGGTGGCGGTGGGGGACCTGAAGTCGGAGAAGTCGGCGCAGTTCGTCCTGAACTGAGGCGCTGGCGGCCGGCGGTGGCGTCGCGTGTCGGCGGCGTGCGTTGCGCGTCGAACCAGGTTTCCGACGTCGAACCAGGCGCTTCCGCTGGTTCGACGTCGCTTCCGTGGTTCCGTGCGCGGCGGCGGCGGCACGGCGACGGTGCGGGCGGCGCGAGCGCCGTGACCGCCCGGGAACGCAGAACGGGCCCGCCGTCCGAAGACGACGAGCCCGTTCGAGAAGCTGAGGTGATCAGCCGATGACGGAGATGTTCTCCGCCTGCGGGCCCTTGCGGCCCTCGGTGATCTCGAACTCCACCTTCTGGTTCTCCTCGAGCGACTTGTAGCCGTTGCCAGCGATCGCGGAGAAGTGCGCGAAGACGTCGGCGCTGCCGTCGTCCGGAGCGATGAAGCCGAAGCCCTTTTCGTTGTTGAACCACTTGACGGTGCCAGTTGCCATGATGGCGTTTCCTTACTTTCTTGCCAGGCGAGATATCGCTGCCTGTCTTGCGAGGCGACACGTACTGCCGCCGATCCACCGACGGATTGTCGTCAGATCGATGCGCCCCGCGGGCATGGGCCGGCGGAACGGGTTCGGGGCCAGGCGACCTGAGAGGGTCAGTGACCGTTGGCGCTCGAAGGTGCAGAGCACCAGAAGAACGATGGACTCCCGCCGAGGCGGTTGTGACCAACCTACCGTGCCGAACGGCCCCAGCGGGAGTCCCGTGACGACATCTGTGCACGAGGACAGCGTTCCACCGCCGCTTTCCGCAGTCCCGCGCCGTCCGAGCGGCGCGTGGTGCGGTCACGGGAGCGCCGCGGAAGTGGTGGACTAGAGGCGATGGCAGACAAGGAACAGCGCTTCCGGAGCGAGCAGCTCGAGGAGGCCCTCGCGAAGCAGGACGTGGCAGCGGTGGCGTTCGCCCTGCGCAACGACATCGTGATCGTGCCGCGGCTCGTCACGGGCAAGAAGGACATGCAGGTGCGCGTCTTCGGCCGCGAGGGGTCCGACAAGCGGATCCTGCTGCTGTTCTCGTCCGCGGACGCGTACACGGCGATGGTGCCGGACGAGAAGATCAGGCAGGTCATGGTCTACGACGGGCCCCGGCTCGAGGAGTTCCTCGCTGCGCACCTCGACTCGCTCGAGGGTGTGTTCTTCGACATCGCCGGGCCGCACACGATGCAGTCGACCCCTGCGGACCTGCTGGCGGCGCTGCGCGCCTGACGCGGTCGGGGTCGGTCCTGCCAGTGCGGCTGGTCCGACGGTCGCGGCGGTCCGGTGGTCCGGTAGTCGCGTCAGTCGGCAGGGTCGGCAGGGTTGGCTGTTGCGGCAGTCGGCCGCTCCGGCCTGGAGGATCGGATCGCCCCCGTCCCGCCGGTTGCTTCCTCCGGTGGCCGGGCTGGCGTGCGCCGGGTCAGAACGCCCGGTCGAGCTCGCGTTCGCGCGCGGACTGCGTCATCGAGAAGGCCACCCGGAGCGCTTCGCGGAGGTGCTCCGACCCCGCGCCGAGCACCGTCGTGAAGCCGAGTCGTGCGGCTTCGCTCGCCCGTTGCTTCGCCCCCGTGGCCGGCCGGATCTCGCCGGCGAGGCTGATCTCGCCGACCGCCGCGAGCGTGTGCGGGTACGGGCGGTCCCGCGCGGCGCTCGCGAGCGCGAGGGCGATCGCCAGGTCGGCGCCCGGTTCGGTGAGCTTCATGCCGCCGACCGTCGACACGTACACGTCGGCGTCGGAGAGCTTCAGCCCGGCACGACGTTCGAGCACGGCGAGGAGCATCGCGACCCGGGACGCGTCGACCCCGTTGACCACGCGGCGCGGCTGGGGTGCGGAGCTCGGCACCACGAGGGCCTGCACCTCGACCGGCAGGGCCCGACGCCCCTCCATCGCCACGGTGACGCACGTGCCGGACACCGGCGTGCCGTTGCGCGACATGAACAGTCCGCTGGGGTCCGGGACCTCGTGGATGCCGTCGCCGGCCATGTCGAAGCAGCCGACCTCGTCGGTCGGACCGAAGCGGTTCTTGAGCGCCCGGACGAAACGGAGCGCGGTCTGGCGGTCGCCCTCGAAGTGGCACACCACGTCCACCAGGTGCTCGAGGAGCCGCGGCCCCGCGATCGTGCCGTCCTTCGTGACGTGCCCGACGATCAGAACCGGCAGCGCCCGCTCCTTCGCCACCCGGATGAGCGTGGACGCGACCTCCCGCACCTGCGAGGTCCCGCCCGCGATGCCGTCGACGGTGCTCGACGAGATCGTCTGCACCGAGTCCGCGATGACCAGGTCGGGCTGGACCTGGTCGATCTGGCCGAGGATGACGCCGAGGTCGACCTCGCTCGCCAGGTAGAGCTCGTCGTGCATGGCGTTCGTGCGCTCGGCGCGGAGTCGGACCTGGTCGACGGACTCCTCGGCGCTGACGTAGAGGACGCGCTTCCCCGTCGCCGCCGCGCGCGAGGCGACCTCGAGCAGCAGCGTCGACTTGCCCACACCCGGCTCGCCCGACAGCAGCACGGCTGCGCCGGGGACGATGCCGCCGCCGAGGACGCGGTCGAACTCGCCGATGCCCGTGTTCCACCGCTGCACGGCGGTGCCGGTCGCCTGGGTGATCGGACGGGCCACCCGTGCTCCGGCGACGGCGACCGGAGCGGTGCCGCGGGAGCTCGCGGCCGCAGCGGTGGTGTCCTCGACCGTGCCCCACGCCTGGCACTCGCCGCAGCGGCCGACCCACTTGATGCTGCTCCACCCGCACTCCGAGCAGCGGTACAGGGACTGGGTGCGCGCCATGACGTCGAGGCTAGGCCGCTCCGCCGACATCACCCGTCCGCCGGCCCGGGGCGGTGTCGGAGTGGGAGCTGATGCTGGTGCTGCCCTCGTTCTCGCTCTCGCTCTCCTGCTGGTGCGGCAGCGGGATCGAGCCCGTCATCCGATGCCGGAGCCGCTCCACCCGCCCCGGTCGCTCGCTGTGGTCGAGCTCCGCCGCGTGCTCTGTGTCCTGCTCCGCACGCGCAGTGGCGACCGCGCCGGCCTCGCGCCCGAGGTCCTCGGCCTCTCGCGCGGACAGGTACTGCCGGATCGCCGCCACCGTGTCCACCCGGGCGTCCACCGCGGGCTCGAACGCGCTCGCCCAGATCTCGTAGCCGCGGTCGTTCGGGTGGAACAGGTCGCCGTAGCTGTTGAAGAACGTGCGACGAAGCCCCACGCGCTTCGTGATGACGTGCAGCGGTGCCACGGTCAGCCCGAGCTCGTCGGCGACCCGGTGGACGATCTCGTTCGCCACCGCCACCTTGCGCTCCCGGTCCGGCACGAACATGCACGGCAGCTCCGCGACGATCGCGTGGGAGGGCACCGCGCTGTAGATCGCCCGGATGTTCCGCTCGAACTTGTCCGGGTGGAAGTCCGCGATGTCGTTGGCGCCGATCGACACCGTGCAGATGTCCGGGGTGTGGTTCCGGAGCTTCGGGAGCTGGTCGTTCTTCGCCCCCCACGTCGTCGACCCAGAGACGCTGAGGTTGACCACGCGCACGGACATCCGCGACCGGTGTCGGATCCGGCGTGCCAGGAGCCCCACGTACCCGCGTGCCGGCGTCGTCGCTCCGACGCCCTGCGCCGCCGAGTCGCCGATCGCCAGGTAGGTCAGCTGGCCATCGTGCTGCAGGCGCTCCCGCCACCAGTCCGCGTGCACGGGCAGCATGTCGACCACCCGCTGCGCAGCGGCGCGCTGCCCGCGGACCCCGGCACGGGCGCCGAAGAGCCCACCCCCCACGACGGCGAGTCCGCCGAGGACCGAGGTGAGCAGGGCGACGATGGTGCGCGTTCTCATGCCGAGGACGGTACGCGGGCCGGCTCGTCCTCGACTCCGGCCGAGCTGGACTGTGGACAGGAGGTCGGACAGCACCGCCTGTGGAGGGTGGCCGAGCTGCGGTGGTTCGACGCGCCTCCCGGATCGTGTAAACTCTTCCCCGGTACCGTGTCCGAGCGGCCGAAGGATCATGTCTCGAAAACATGTGTGGGGGCAACTCCACCGTGGGTTCAAATCCCACCGGTACCGCCACAGAAAACCCCCGTTCACGCGGGGGTTTTCTTGTTTTCGGGAGCGCCGACGGTGCGTCCTCGGCGCAGACCCCCGCGAGACGCGCTTGTCGGCCCCCGCGGCGCTGAGCGGACGGTGCGGTCCGTGCCGCGGCAAGCGTCGTCGATCGAACAGTTGCGATGCGGGCCATTGCCGCGGTGCGGGTCACACCCCTTGCAGTGACCTGGTCCTGCGTCTGTCTGAGGACCAGGGAGTCCCGCCCGTAGGCTCAGAGGCATGCGTTGGACAGCGGTCACAGTTGTGCTGGTGTTCCTCGGCTTGGTTCTGACCGGGTGCGCCGTCTGGCTCATCGCGCAAGGCAGCGGATTCGGTTGGCTTCTTCTCGCCGCGGACGTGGTGCTCGGGTTCGTGAAAGTGCGTGCGCACCGTCGGCGAGGGACGCGCACCACTGTCGATCGGTAGACCAGCGAGATCCGCGGCGCATGGCACGGTTCATGGTCCGTTGGGCACATGCAGGTCGATGCTCGTGGTCGGCGGCGACCCCGCCGCTTACGGTGGCCGAGTGCAAGACGTGCGCAGTCCGAGCCTGATGCGACTGCTCGTCACGCTCGCAGGCCTGCTGGTCCTGGCCGGAGCGCTCGTCATCGGCGTGCTCGCCACCGTCGGCACCGCAGCGCAGCACGCGCTCGGGCCCTCGCGGACCGCGGACGGCAGCACCTGCAGCCCGCTCAGCGGTGAGTGCAGCCAGCTCTCGCGTTCTGCCGTCGAGCAGATGGTCGGGATCACGCTCCCGGCAGGAACACGACTCGTCTCCTCCGGGAGCCGGGACATGTTCAAGGCGTCCGAATCGTGGGCGGTGGCGTGCGTGCCGGAGGCGCAGCGAGTGTTCGACGCGGCCGAGGCCGACGGCTTCGTCCCGCGCACACCCTCCGACTACCCGGAACGCCGCGACTGGTCCGACAAGCAGCCTACGGACCTCGAGGTGCATCGAGCGGCGGAACTCGGAGCCGACCAGTGGCTCCAGCTCGGAGGAGCCTGCTCGGGCGGCTCGTACGTCTACCTCGGCCACTTCCTCGACAAGTGAGCGCCTTGCGAAGCTCGAGCGTGCGCGCCGCCGCGAGGCTGACAGGGATCCTGCCGAGTGCAGCCGTCGTCGTCCTCATCGCGCGGACCATCGCCTGCGTCCTCGCCTGTCTGCGCCTCGCTCCGATCGACGCGGCGTGGGAGGCCGACCCTGAGCGTCTCCGCGGCGTCCTGCACGCTCAGCCAGCGGGTGTCTGGGCCGCGCGGCGGGCTCTCGCCCTGATCTGGATGGCAACTGTTCCCGTGGCGATGGCCGCGACGATCCTGGCTGCATCGGCCATCGACCGCTTCTCCGCGCAGGGTGCGGTCCACACCTTCGCGCAGACGGTCACAGTGCTTGGGGTCAGCACTTCCATCGCGGGTGTTGTCCTGGCAGTGCTCGTCGTCCTCGAGACCCTGAGCTCCTGACGGACCTCTTCGGGGCAGGCCCGATCGCCGCGCGTGCTCCGTGCGTCACGATCAGCGCCGCCGGCGAGGTCGTCAACTGCGGCGGGTAGGTCGTGCCCGACCACCACATGCCGTCGGACTGGCCGATGACGCCGATGCCGGACCCGGCGGAGCGAGGGCTGACCGTGACGATCGGCCACGGGAACCCCCCCCGCTTCGGCGGGCCCTCTTCTCTGGCCGAGCCGCTGGAGATCGGTCTAGGTGCTGCCCGTCTTCGGCGATGACGGCAGCCTCGCGAGCGTCGAGGTGACGTCCTTCCTCACGGAACCGGACGGCATCCCTGCGTGGCGTTCCCCGACCGCCCGGTGGCCGCGCTGATCTCTGCAGCGGCGTGAGCGCGCGAACGGCGGAGGGCCCGAGGCCGTTCCGCCCCGGACCCTCCGCCTCCGGCCGACAGCGGCGCGTCCCGACACGCGCCGCTGTCGACGGTCACCGCGCGACCGTGGTCGCGCTCCCCGCGGTCAGCTTCGCCAGCGTGACCACGTCGACGTCCGGTGCGTAGGCGCCGGCGTTGCCGAGCGTGAGGGATCCGCTCGCCGTGGTCAGGTCGAGCGGGATGCTCGTGTCCCAGAAGCTGTTCCACGAGTACCCGTTGCGGAACGTGCCGCGCGTGGTCGCACCGCCGGCCTCCGTGACGTCGAGGAACCGGTTGACGACCTGCGGGTTGTAGTTGAGGTTCGACGACTGGTCGGCGTTCGCCGCCGACACGGTCAGGACGTACGCCCCGGCGCCGAGGGACGACGGACGGGTCAGGGTCGCGGTGTTGCCCGCGCCGTTGCCCAGGTACCCGAGCTTCGTGACGACCCCGTTCGCGTCCGCATCGCCGTTCGAGCCGGCCGATGCCGGGATCTGGACGGCACGGGCGGACCCGGCGAGCGTCAGGGACTCACCCTGCACGCGCACCGCGTTGGCGGTGGCGGTGTCGGCGGCGCGCTGCGTCGACCCGCGGACGGTCGTGATGCCGGTGACCGTCGCCCCGTTCGGCGCCCCGACCCGCAGCTCCGAGATGCCCTGCGGCAGCCAGAGCCGGACGGTGGTGCGCCAGGAGCCCGCACCGCTGACCGAGCCGAGGGACACGTTGCGGCCGCCGACCGACAGGGTCAGCGCCGAAGCGCCGGTGGTCACGGAGTCGACGCTGACGTCCTGGTAGCCGGACTCGAGCGTGGAGACGAAGAACGTCGCCGAGCCGGAGCCGGACAGGGTGGCGCCGCCGTTGGCCGCCGACGTGCTCGACCCGTAGGTCATCGTCGCCGAGCCGGCGAGCCGGGCATCGACCGCGGGGTAGGTGTCGGTGTCGCCGATCGTGACGTTCTGCACCGTGAAGCGGTCGAGCGTGATGTCGGCACCGGGCAGGACGTTCGTGCCGTCCTTGCTCGCCCGGAGCGAGAACGTGTGCGACCCGGCTGCGAGCTGCACGAGCACCGAGGTGGTGCCCCGGTACGTCCAGCTCTGGTCGGCCGAGTACTTCACGAGCTGGTTGAACGTGTCGTCGACGAACAGCGCGTGCTGACCGGGCTGTCCGTTCGCGCCGCCGAGCACGGTCAGTCGGTAGGTCCCGGCGGTCGGAGCGTTCACCGTCCAGGTCGCGGCGCTGTCGGCCTTGTCGAACGCCCCGACGTCCTTCCCGCCGGAGGCCATGCCGTTCACTGACGACGGGTCCTGCGTGTACACCGTCGCGTCGGTCAGGGTGGTGTTCTCGGCCTCGACGGTGCTGACCGCTGAGGTGTCGACCGCGGGACGGTTGGCCCGCGCCGGGGTGACCTCGACCTGGTAGGCGGCGTAACGGTCACTGTTCGGGACCGTGACGCTGAGCGTGCCGTTCGACACGGTCGCGCGCTGCGAGACGATGACGGGCGGCTGCTGGGAGAGCCCCTCCTTGCCGTTGAGCCGGTCCGCGCGCACCGTGACGTCGACGGAGCTGCCGAAGACGCTGCTCGACAGGCCGGTCAGGTCGACCGAGACGTCGTTCGTTCCGCCTCCGAGCAGGACCGTGGCCTTCTTCGCGGTCGTGTCGATCGACGCCACGCCCTGCAGCGTGTCGGTCGTGTTCGGCTGCGGCGGGGTGACGGTCGCGGTCGTGCCGGTCAGGTCGCCGTACCACTTGTACAGCCACCACCCGCCGTTCGCGCTGTTCGTGCGAGAGGAGTTGTCGTTGAGGTTGCCGGCGTAGTTCCAGTACGCGGTCTGGGCGTCGACCTTCTGGTCTTCGAACATCGAGATCCACTGGACGAGCTGTCCGGGCACGCCCATGTCGCGCGGGTTGCCGTACTCCGTGATGTTCACCGGGATCGCCGACAGGCCGAGGTTCGACAGGATGCCGCGGTACGTCGACATGTTCGTCCGAAAGTTCGCGAGGCTGCCGGGGTTCAGCTCGTGCCAGATCGTGACGTCCGGCAGCTGGTTCTGCGCCTTGGCGTAGGTCAGGAAGTCGGTCGTGCGGTCCGCGTGGAACGACGAGTCACCCATCGCGCCGATCTTCGCGTGGCCGAGTCCGTGCGCCGTCCAGACCTGCTGGATGGTCGTGTACACGGCGGACCAGTCGGACAGGAACTGCGACTTGTCGTTCGTCCAGTTCGTGTACCAGTCCAGGTCGGGCTCGTTGAACGGGATGAAGACGTACTGCTTCGGGTGCGCCGACTGCGTGGCGATCGTCTCGGCTTCCTGCTTGACGATCGGCAGGTAGTCCCACACGCCGTCGTTGTTCGCGTCGCCGGGGCGGTTGCCGCCGTTGTAGGGGAAGTCCGGGTAATGGTCCTGCATGTAGACGTACTCGTCCTTCCCAGCGCCGGCGAAGAACGACGGTTCGACACGGAGCGCGTCGCCGGTCGGGTGCTGTGCGCCTCCCGGCGGCTTCTGCGACGTGTTCGTGACGTGCGCTCCGTCGACGAGCGCCTGGGTCGGGTTGCCCAGGTCGCCGAGACCGTAGAGCGTGCCGCCGGCTCCACCGCGGACGGCTCCGGTGGACGATCCGAACGCGACGCCGAGGTGGTCGACGGTGGCAGCGGACGCCGTGGGTGCGATCCCGACGAGTCCGAGGGCGGTGAGGGCGGCGACCGAGACGGCCGCGGCGAACCCGGGCGCGCGACGGCGACCGGGAGTGACAGGACGTGGCACTTCGTACTCCTTCGTACTGGGCCCCTGAGTCGGGACGATCGGAACCCTAGGTCGTGAAAGCGATTTCAACAAGAGGTGAAGACCGCGATCGTCTGGCCGCTCAAGTCGAGATAGCGATTTCACAATTGCTCTTGCATCACGCATTGAAACCGCTATCATCGCCTCACGGCCCACCGTCGGGCCCCACGACGAGGAGGCAGCGTTGCCGCAGTTCGACTGGACCCCGCAGGGCGTCCACCTGGCGTTCCGACACGACGAGGACCGTCCCCTGAGGGTGACGCGGTTCGTCGGCCGAGGTGCCGACGCGTGCCTCGGCGACGACGTGCCCCTCGTCGAGGTGCTCGCCGTCGGCTCCGGGCACACACTCTCCAACGACCGACTCGTGCAGACGTCGATCGGCGCCGCACTGCGGTACCGCTCGCACGACGAGCCGGCTGCCGACACCCTCGTGGTCCACCTCGGCACGGAGGGCACCACGCCGGCCGTCGCGGTCGACGTGACGCTCCGCGCGGTCGACGGTGCGGTGCGGTGCGTGTCCACGGTCCGGAACGCCGGTGCCGAGGCCGTCCTGCTCACCTCGGTCACGAGCTGGGCGAGCGGTCTCGGGCGGGACGCGGGTGCCGAGCGCCCACTGCTCCCCTCGGACTGGTCCCTCATCGAGGGTGTGAACGACTGGCTCGGCGAGGGGCGCTGGACCACCCGACCGCTCCGCGGTGTCCTCCTGCCGGAACTCCACGAGGAACTCACGGGCCACACGCCCCGGTCCGCCGTCACCCGCACGGCGGCGGGGACCTGGTCGACCGGTGGGCACCTGCCCGTCGCGGGCCTGACGGCGCCGGGCCTGACCTGGTTGTGGGAGGTCGAGCACAACGGTCCCTGGCGGTGGGAGGTCGGCGAGCACGTCTCCGACTGCTACGTCGCGGTGTCCGGGCCGACGGACCGCGACCACCAGTGGTCGGTGTCGCTGGAGCCCGGTGACACGTTCACGACGGTGCCGGCGACCGTGGCGCTGGGCCGGGACCTGCCGACCGCGGCGGCTGCGATGGCCGCAGCCCGGCGGCGGAACCGTCTGCCGCACGCCGAGAACACGGTGCCGACGATCGTCTTCAACGACTACATGAACACCCTCGACGGCGATCCCACCACCGACAAGCTCCTGCCCCTCGTGGCCGCGGCCGGCCGTGTCGGCGTGGACACGTTCTGCATCGATGCCGGCTGGTACTCGGACACCGCGGACTGGTGGGACACCGTCGGAGCGTGGGAGCCGTCGCGCACCCGCTTCCCGAACGGGCTCCGCGAGGTCGTCGAGGCGATCCGGGACGCCGGCATGACGCCGGGCCTGTGGCTCGAGCCCGAGGTGGTCGGGGTCGGCAGCCCGGTCGCCGACCGCCTGCCACCCGAGGCGTTCCTGCAGCGCCGTGGCCATCGTGTCGAGGAGCACGACCGGTACCATCTCGACCTCCGGCACCCCGCGGCCCGCGCGCACCTCGACGCCGTCGTGGACCGCCTGGTCGCGGAGTTCGGCATCGGCTTCTTCAAGCTGGACTACAACATCGACGGCGGTCCGGGCACCGACCGGGCGACGGACAGCGTCGGCGCCGGACTGCTCGAACACAACCGGGCGCACCTCACCTGGCTCGAGGGCGTGCTCGCGCGCCACCCGGACCTGGTGCTCGAGAACTGCGCGTCCGGCGCGATGCGCGCGGACCCCGCCGTGCTCGCGCGGACGCAGCTCCAGTCGACGTCGGACCAGCAGGACCCGCTGCTGTACCCGCCCATCGCAGCATCCGCGAGCCTGTCGGTGCTGCCCGAGCAGGCGGCGAACTGGGCCTACCCGCAGCCGGACCTGTCCGACGAGCAGAACGTCTTCACCCTGGTCACCGGGCTCGCCGGACGGTTCTACCTGTCCGGGCACCTGGACGGCATGACGAACGACCAGACGGCCCGGGTCCGCGAGGCAGTCGACGCCGCGCGGTCCCTCCACCGGGACCTCACCGACGCGGAGCCGTCCTGGCCCCTCGGCCTGCCCGGGTGGACCGACCGCTGGGTCGCGGCCGCCCGGCACACCCCGTCCCGCACGGTCGTCTCCGTCTGGGACCGGGGAGACGGCCCGGACGAGACCGTCCTGCACTTCCCGACGCTCGCCGGCCACGCCTGCTCCGTCTCCACGATCTTCCCGCGCGACCTGCCCGGATGGCAGGCCGCGTGGGACGCCGACACCGGCACCCTGTCGGTCCGCACCACCGTCACCACCCCGACGGCTCGGACCTTCTCCCTCACTCCGACGGCGCCGTCGGCGTGAGACACGAACACCTCGCAGCACCCCCACTCGACGAACACCTCACACCAAGGACGAACATGAAGCACGCATGGAAGGGCGCCGTCGCCGTCGCCGCCGTGGCGGCAGCGCTCCTCACCGGCTGCAGCGACCCCGGATCCGGCACCACGACCGGCTCCGGCTCGGTCACCTGGCCGTCGCAGACCGCCGACCTGAAGGGCACGACGCTCACGATCTGGGCCGCGCAGAACTCGAACAAGACCGCCGACTCGGTGATCAGCGGGTTCGAGAAGGCCACCGGCGCGACCGTCAAGGTCGTCACCATCCCGGACCCCTACGAGCAGGGCGTCCAGACCAAGGTCGCGACGGGCGACAAGCCGGACCTGGCGTTCTGGCAACCCACCGCGTCGGAGCTCACCTCGCTCAACGCGAAGCAGAACCTCCAGTCGCTCGAGGGCGCGCCGTGGACGTCGAAGTACACCGCGAACCTCGCCGACATCACCGGCAAGCTCGACGGCACCCGCTACGCGGCGCTCGTCAGCACGCCGGCCGTCGAGGGCGTCTACTACAACAAGGAGGTCCTCGCGAAGGCCGGGATCACCTCGACGCCGAAGAACTGGGACGAGTTCCTCGCCGATGCGAAGACCCTCAAGAGCAAGGGCGTCACCCCGTTCTACGAGATGGGCGGCGACAAGTGGGCCACCCAGTGGTGGGTGCAGGTCCAGCTCGCCGACGCAGCGAAGGACGGTCTCTGGAAGCAGATCAACACCGGGAAGGAGCAGTTCACCGACGCCACCGTCCAGAAGGCTGTCGACGAGTACGACGACCTGATCAAACAGGGCATGTTCAACAGCGACATCAAGACCGCCACGTTCGAGGACCAGGGCAAGGCGCTCCTCGCCGGTGACGCGGGCATGGTGATCCAGGTCAACTCGTTCTTCAACCAGCTGCAGACCCTGGCGAAGACCGACGAGCTCGACCAGAAGATCGGCTTCTTCCCGATCTCGCCCTCCGGCAACACCGGCACGTTCATCCCCGACCAGAGCAACGCGCTCGTCGCGTTCAAGTCCGGCAACGACAAGCAGGAGGCCGCCGCCCGCCAGTTCCTGTCGTACTGGATGGGGAAGGGCTACGCCGACTTCGTGAAGGACCAGTCGACCGTCTCGATCGAGAAGGGCGTCGACACGCCCTCGACCGTCCCGACCGCCCTCGAGGACGCAGCTGCAGCCGTGCCGTCGTCGGTCGGTTCGATGCAGGCCGAGGCCATCGCGAACCCCGACCTGTACCTCTACCTCGCCGACATGATCCAGGGCACCAAGACCCCGGACCAGGTCACCCAGGCGACGCAGCAGCAGTTCGCGCAGCTCGCCAAGGCGCAGGGCGCCGCGAGCTTCTGAACCCAGTCGGCCGACACCGGACGGGAGGCGCGTGGCGGCCCCGCACCGTGCCTCCCGTCCGTCAGCCGCTCACTCGACCAACGCGCCATCAGCACCACGAGGACCCCATGACCGCACAGCTCACCCCCGGTCGGACCCGGCCGTCCCGGCCGGTCCCGACTCTCTCCGCCGATCCGCCGACCGCCGGTCGGCCGCGCCGCAGCGACCACCCGCTGTGGTTCCTCGTCCCGGCCCTCGCGGTCCTGGTCGTGTTCTTCTTCATCCCGACGCTGTTCAACTTCGTCTACGCGTTCACGAACTGGTCGAGCTTCCACAGCGACATCGCCTTCGTCGGCGGCGACAACTTCGCCGCGCTGTTCCAGAACGGCACCCTGCTCACCGACCTCCGCACGACGCTGGTCTACGCCGTCCTCGTCGCCGTGTTCCAGAACCTCTTCGGCCTCGTCCTGGCCCTGGTGCTCGAGGCGGACACCCGGATCAACCGGATCGCCCGCACTGCGTTCTTCGTGCCGGTCGTGATGTCTGCCCTCGCCGTCGGGTACATCTTCCAGGCCCTGCTCAAGCCGGCCGGCGGGCTCAACGCCATCCTCGGCTTCCTCACCGGCCACGAGGTCACGATCGCCTGGCTCGGCAGCACCACCTGGACGCTGCTCGTCGTCGCGATCATCCACGCCTGGAAGTGGATGGGCCTGTCGATGCTCATCTACCTCGCCGGACTCAAGACCATCCCCGGCGACGTCCTGGAAGCCGCGCGCATCGACGGGTCCGGCTGGTGGAGCACCTTCCGGTCCATCCGCTTCCCGCTGCTCGCCCCCGCGGTGACGTTCAACGTCGCCACCGCCCTGCTCGGGTCGATGAACGGCTTCGACATCGTCCAGGCCACCACCGCCGGCGGACCCGGCGGCACCACCGAGCTGCTCAACATCTTCATCTTCCGGACCTTCGGGCAGGGACTGTTCGCGCAGGCCACCACGATGAGCCTGTCGCTCTTCGTGATGGTCACGCTGCTGGCGTTCCCCGTCATCTTCTTCCTGCGCAAGCGAGAGGACGTGCTCTCATGACCGTCGCGAATCCCGCCTTCCGCCGCCGTCGTCCGGTCAGTCGCTGGCTGCAACCGGTCGTGGTCGTACTGCTCGTCGTCGCGCTGCTCGGGGTGCCGTTCTGGATGGTCGTCGTCACCGCGGGCAAGGACCAGGCCGAGGCACTGAACCCGAACCTCTCCCTGCCGTCACACTGGCAGCTGCTGCAGAACTTCGGCACCGTCCTCACCCAGGGCCGAATGGTCCCCGCGTTCCTCGGCAGCATGCTCGTCATGGTCCCGTCGGTCCTGGGCGTCCTGGTCCTCGGGGCGATGGCGTCGTGGGTGCTCGCCCGCCGGAAGGGCCGACTCGTCTCGATCGTGTACGCGCTCGGCATCAGCGGCATCGTGCTGCCCCCGGCCGTCGTGACGATCGTGCTGCTGCTCCGCCAGCTCGGCCTCGCGGGCACCGCGGTCGGCATGATCGGCGTCTACATGGGCATGTACCTGTCGACGGTGATCTTCTTCGTCACCGGCTTCGTCAGGACGATCCCCGCCGAGCTGGAGGAAGCCGCCCGCGTCGACGGTGCCGGACCGGTCCGGGTCTTCGTGCGGATCATCCTGCCGCTGCTCGGCCCGACCCTGGCGACCGCGACGATCCTGATCTGCCTGTACATCTGGAACGACGTCTTCTACGCGCTGTTCGTCGTCGGCGGCCGGCTCGACACCCTGCCGCTGAACCTGTACCAGGTCGCCTCGAGCGGGCTCTACCTGCAGAACTGGCACCTGATCTTCGCCTACATCATCCTGATGAGCCTGCCGCTGCTCGTCACGTTCGTGGTGATGCAGCGGAAGATCATCGCCGGGATCACCAGCGGAGCGGTGAAGTGAGCGTCATCGTCGGCAGGTCGTATCGTGAGGGGACCATGACCCCGCCGCGCCGCGACAAACCCGTCACCATCAGCGACGTCGCCCAGCTCGCCGGCGTCTCCGTGCCGACGGTGTCCCGCGTCCTCACCGGAGCGGCCAAGGTCAGCGAAGGTCGTCGGTCGCGCGTCCTCGACGCGATCGCCGAGCTCGGGTACCGCCCGAGCGCCGCAGCGCAGACCCTGGCCTCCCGCCGATCGAACGTCATCGGGATCGTCGCCGGGAACACGTCCCGGTACGGCTACGCCGAGGCGATCCGCGGCGTCGAGGAGTCCGCGCGCGCGGCCGGGTTCCTGAGCTTCATCGTCGTGGTCGAGACGGCGGAGCAGGACGACGTGGCCGCGGCGACGGACGCTGTGCTGCGGCAGTCACCCGCCGGCGTCGTCGTCCTGAAGTTCGATCCGCCCGGCGTCGCGGCCCTCGCCGCGCTCCAACCGCACATCCCCGTCGTCGCGCTCTCCGGTGTCCCCGAGAGCGGTGTCCCGCAGGCCGTGCTCGACGAGTCGCACGCGGCCGCGGCGCTGACCCGGCACCTGCTCGGTCTCGGCCACCGCACCGTCCACCACGTGCGGGTCCCGCCGTCGGGCAAGGAGGACGGGCGTACGTCCGGGTGGCGGCACGCCCTGAACGAAGCCGGGATCGCCGTGCCCGAGATCCGCGACGTCTCGTGGGACCCGCGTTCGGCGTACGAGGTCGGTGTCGCCATCGCCGGGGAGTCCGACGTCACCGCGGTGCTCTGCGGCAACGACGAGACCGCCATGGGCCTGATCCGCGGACTCCACGACGCGGGCAAGCGCGTCCCCGACGACGTCAGCGTCGCCGGGTTCGACGACCACCCGCTCGCGGCGATGTTCCTGCCGTCCCTGACGACGGCCCGCCAGGACTTCGCCGAGCTCGGCCGGCACGGCATGGCCCAGCTCGACGCCCTCCTGACCGGGGCCGCGCCGCTCGCGCTCGACACCGTCGACCCGCCCGTCCTGATCCGCGAGAGCACCGCGGCACCGCGCGACGCGGCGCCGCGGGACTGACCGATGCCGTCGTCGGAGCGGCCGACGATCTACGACGTCGTAGCAGCCGCAGGGGTCTCGCACCAGACGGTGTCCCGGGTGCTGAACTGTCCGGAGACCGTCCGGCCCGCGATGCGGACCCGGATCCTGGCCGTGATCAGCTACCTCGGCTACGAACGCAGCCCCGAGGCCGTCCGACTCGGTCGACGGCCGCGGCGCTGAACGGACGTCGGTCTCAGGGGGCGTTCCGACCAGTCCGACTCACTCGCCCGCGTCGGACCGTCCGAGGAACGGCGTCACCCGCCCAGTCCGGTGGTCCTCCCGCAACAGCCCGTACGCCACCGAGTCCCTCGGCGCCGAGCCCTCGACGGGCCACGCCCGCCGGTACTGCGCCTCCTGGACCCACCCGCACCGGACCAGGACCTTCCGCATCGCGACGTTGTCGTCCCGGGTCTGCGCCTCGAGCCGATCGACGTCGGGGTACCCCGTGAACACGGTGTCGGCGAGTGCGCGGACGACCGGCACGCCGAGCCCCCGCCCTCGGGCCCGCTCCGCGAGCCGCACGTCGATCAACGGTGCGCCGTCGTCCAGGTCGTCCAGGGCGACCATCCCCACTGCCGCGCCGTCGGCCTCGACACGGAACAGGGCGTGCGCCGGACCCGAGAAGTCCCCGTCCGCGACGCGCCGCTCGACCTCGTTGCGCGTCGGGGCCGACGTGACGTGGAACGGGAAGCGGTTCGTGGTCAGGAAAGCGACGAGCCATGACCGACCGACCGGGTGCGCCAGGTCCACCGGGAGCAGCGCGACGCTCGGCGCGGTCACGGACCGCACACCGCCCCCGTGACCGGGCACCGGTTCCCGTCGAGCTCGTCCGTGTACTCGTCCCCGTCCCCGAGCAGCACGTGCCGGTACGCCGCGTCACCGATCGGCTCGGCCGACCGGACCGCGGCCCGCAGCACCGTCTCGTCGACCGCGCGCAAGGCACTCACTGCGACGAAGGTGTCCCCGACGACGGCGGCGACCTCGTGTCCGTGCGCACTCGTGCGGACCACGACCCCGTCCGTGGTGGTGCACCCGGTCTCGGGCTCCGACGCACCGTCCGGACCGACGCCCTCGAGCGCCCGTCCGCACGACGGCGCATCCGCGGCAAGGGTGACGACGGTCAGGTCGTCCCCGCTCGTGTTGCCCGGGTAGTGCGCCGGGGAGGCGGGGGACGAGAACACCTGCAGGAAGCCGGGCAGCCGCCGCTCGATGTTCGCCTCGAAGTCGGAGCCGTAGCCCGGCGGCGAGATCGTGACGGGGCGGAAGTCGGCGCCGATCGCGACCTGAGCCCGCGCGATCGCCTGCTGGTCGCGTTCGACCGCGCGGCCGTGCGCCTGCACCCCGAGCACGGTGACGAGCGCGGCGACGGCGAGCACCGCGGTCCCGCCGGCGACCAGCCCTGCGAGCCGCGGCCTTCCGGGGTGCACCAGGAGCGCGGGGACGGCACCGACGACCGCCCCGATCAAGTACGGCAGCGGTGACGGCGCGAGCAGCAGCGGCCCCGGTGCGGGGACGAACCACGGGACGACCTCGGTGACGAGGGCGCCGGGCACCAGCACGAGCGACGTCGTCCCGAGCCACCACGCGCGACGACGACCGGTGCCCACGAACCCGCAGAGGCCGAGTCCGACACCGGCCAGGACGGTCACCACCGGCAGGGCGACGAGGCCCCCCACGCCGGTGAGGAACAGCAGGACCACGCCGACGTGCACGAGGTACGCTGCGCCGATCCCGACGAGCGTCGCCGACACGACGTGCCACCACGGCCTTCCTCCGGAGCGGTCGTTCACGGCGCGCTCGGCTCGAGCGTGACCCACTCCTCGTCGCGGACGTAGCCGAGCGCGGTGTTCGCGGCGATGATCGCCGGGTTGTCGGCGGAGCCTCCGGTGCGGAACCGGGTCACGCCGGCGTCGAGGAGCGCGAGGACCGACGCGGCCTTCACCGCGGTCCCGATCCCGCGCCCGCGGTGGTCCGCGGCGACCACCGTGACGTCCGTCTCCGCCGAAACGGACGCGGCAGCGCAAACGGCAGTGGCATCAGAACCGGCAGCGGCATCGGAACCGGCATCAGAACCGGCAGCAGCACCGCCAGCACCGACCAGCACGTCGACGAACGTCATCGCGACGAGGTCGTCCCCGGACCATGCTCCGAACGCTCGCCGCACCGCCGAGGGCGTCGCGCGCTCGCGGTCGAACGGCTCGTGCCGCGTCGCGACGCTGCCCGGGTAGTGCCCGACGGTCGCCACGTCGAGGGCGAGCACCGCGTCGACGTCGGCGACGTCGAGCGCGCGGACCGGCAGCCCGGCCCGGTCCACCAGGGAGCGGAGCCGCGTCCGGTCGACCGCGTCACCGTCGAGCTGCGCCCCGAACGAGCGCGCGACGACCCGCCACCCCCGCCGTTCCAGCTCGACCCGGCGCGGCGCATCCGCCGGCACCACGACCACGTCCCCCATGCCGCGATCCTGCCACGGCCCGTGGTCACGCCGGGGTCACGATCAGCCGCGGGGCCGGAACCAGCGGATCAGCTCACGGAGCGCCGGCAGCGACGTGACGGAGTCGCCGCCCGCCGCGTCGAGGTCGTCGAAGGTGGTCCGGTACCCGGGCGCCTGCTCGACGTCGGTGTCGGCCGCCGGGTAGCCCATGGTCCACTCCGGGAACTGCCGTTCCTCGATGACCTCCTCGAGCAGCACGGTCACCTTGGTGTGCCGGGCGTCGTGCTTGATGGTGTCCATCTTGCGTCGCACGGCCTGGTCCGGGCCCTCGAGCAGCTGCAGGAAGTAGCCGTTCCGGAACAGGAGCACCCCGGTGATGTCGTTCTCGGCGTTGGCCCGCCGGCTCTGCGCGAGCAGCTGCGCGAGATCGGCGTCGTCGAGCGCGTCGGTGGCGACGCTCGAGTAGGTCAGGGACAGCATCGGGGCTCCATCTCGACGGTCGGGTCGGGTACGGCCGAGTCAACTCCCCGGCGCGCGTCCGGCACACGGGAACCAGGGGACGGACGGGAGGATCGTGGTGCGTCCGTCAGGCCGCTGCCGTCACGGAGCGGGCACCTCTGTCAGGCTGGTCGCCATGAGCAGCGTCATCGTCGTCGGAGAAGCCCTGGTCGACGTCGTCGACCGCCCCGAGGGGCGGTCCGAGCACCCCGGTGGCAGTCCGATGAACGTCGCGGTGGGCCTCGCCCGGCTCGGTCGCCCGGCCCGGCTCGTCTGCGCGCTCGGCGACGACGACCGCGGCGCCGCGGTCCGTGCGCACGTCGAGGCGAGCGGCGTCCGGGTGGACGCGACGGCGGTCCCGCGGACCTCGACGGCGGTGGCGACCATCGCCGCGGACGGCGGGGCCTCGTACGAGTTCGACCTGGACTGGCGGATCGATCCGGTCGACGTCCCCGAGGGCACGCCGCTCGTGCACGTCGGGTCGATCGGCGCGGTCCTGCAGCCGGGTGCCGCGACCGTGCTCGACGCCGTGCGCGCCCGACCCGCCGGCACGCTGCTGTCCCTCGACCCGAACGTCCGGCCGTCGATCACGCCGGACCGCGACGCCGTGCTCGCGACCCTCGAGCCGCTCCTGGCCGAGGCCGACGTCGTGAAGTGCAGCGACGAGGACGCCGCCTGGCTCTGGCCGGACCGGGACGTCGACGCCGTGCTCGACGGGCTGCTCGCGGCCGGTGCGACGCTCGCAGCGGTGACGCTCGGCGGCTCGGGGTGCGCGATCGCCTCCCGGGACGCCCGCCGACGGATCGCCGCTCCCGCGGTGACGGTGGCGGACACCATCGGCGCGGGGGACTCGTTCATGGCCGGGCTGCTCGCCGCCGTGCTCGCGACCGGGACCGCGCCGACGGCCCTCGACGAGGACGACCTCGGGCGCCTGGCCGCGCTCGCCCTCGCGTGCGCCGCCGTCACGGTCTCCCGCCCCGGCGCGGACCCGCCCACCACGGACGAGCTGCCCGCCGAGGTCCGTCCCGACGTGACCCCCTGACGGCCCGAGCCTTCATGGGCGCCACCCCCTGACGGACGGGAGGCACGCTGCCAGCCGGCACTGTGCCTCCCGTCCGTCACCCGGTCCGTGGCGGACCGCAGCCCGTCAGACCGCAGCCAGTCGGACCGCAGCCGGGCAGATCAGACGAGCGCCGTGAACGACGCGTCGCGGACCAGCAGCGTCGTCGCGCCGTCCTCGACGGCCTGGTCGGGGTCGCTCGACAGGCCGAGCGCCCAGCTGCCGCCGCCCGGCTTCTCGGGCAGGGTGAACTCCACCGTGGTGTCCGACGCGTTCAGGAGCACCGCGACGGTGTCGTCACCCTGCTGCAGCACCAGGAGCACCGCACGGTTGCCGCCGTCGGCCCAGTCGCCGTCCTCGAACCCCTCCGCGTCGGCGCGGAGCACCGTCACGGTCGACTCGGAGTCGCCCGGCGCCGTGCGGAACCACAGCGGGCGGAGCGCCGCGTGCTCCCTGCGGAACGCGATCGCCGACGTCGTGAACGCGAGCAGGTCCCGGTCCGCCGCGGCCCAGTCGAACCACGAGATCTCGTCGTCCTGGCAGTAGGCGTTGTTGTTGCCGCCCTGCGACCGGGCGATCTCGTCGCCACCGAGGATCATCGGGACGCCCGCCGAGAGCAGGAGCGTGCCGAGGAAGTTCCGGCGCTGACGGTCGCGGTAGTCGTTCACCGCGCCGTCGTCGGTCGGGCCCTCGATGCCGCCGTTGAACGAGGTGTTGTTGCTCTCGCCGTCGTTGTTGTCCTCGCCGTTCGCCTCGTTGTGCTTCTCGGCGTACATCGTCAGGTCCGCCAGCGTGAAGCCGTCGTGCGCGGTGACGAAGTCGACCGAGCAGAGCGGCGAGCGGCGGGAGCCCTCGTACACGTCGGGGGAGCCCAGGACGCGCTGCACGGCGTCGCCGAGCGTGCCCTCGTCGCCACGCCAGAACGCTCGCAGGTCGTCCCGGTACTTGCCGTTCCACTCCGACCAGTCGGCCGGGAACCCGCCCACCTGGTAGCCCGCGGTGTCCCACGGCTCGGCGATCATCTTCACCTCGCGGAGCACCGGGTCCTGGTGGATGATGTCGAGGAACGCGGAGTGCTTCTCGGCCTCGCCGTCCTGGCGGGTCAGCGTCGTCGCGAGGTCGAAGCGGAAGCCGTCGACGTGCATCTCCTCGACCCAGTAGCGGAGCGAGTCGGTGATGAGCCCGAGCGCCGACGGGTGCGACACGTTCAGGCTGTTGCCCGTGCCGGTCGTGTCGAAGTAGTTCGCCTCGTCGCCCTCGACCAGGCGGTAGTAGGCCTGGTTGTCGATGCCCTTGAACGACAGCGTCGGGCCCATGTGGTTGCCCTCGGCGGTGTGGTTGTAGACGACGTCCATGATGACCTCGAGCCCGGCGGCGTGCAGCGCCTTCACCATCGCCTTGAACTCGGCGACCTGCTGCCCGGCCGTGCCCGAGGACGAGTACTCGTCGTGCGGCGCGAAGAAGCCGATCGAGTTGTAGCCCCAGTAGTTCCGCAGACCCTTGTCGGCCAGGGTGGAGTCCTGCACGAACTGGTGGGTCGGCAGGAGCTCGACGGCCGTGACGCCCAGGTCGGTCAGGTGCTTGATCGCGGCGGGGTGCGCCAGACCCGCGTACGTGCCACGGATCTCCTCGGGCACGTCCGGGTGCTGCTTCGTGAAGCCCTTGACGTGCACCTCGTACACGACGGTGTCGGCGTACGGGGTGCGCAGCTGCGTGTCGCCGTCCCAGTCAAAGTCGCGGTCGGCGACCACGGACTTCGGCATGGCGCTCGCCGAGTCGGTCTCGTCGAGCTGTTCGGGGGCGTCCATGTCGTGGCCGAACAACGCCTGGCCCCACTCGTAGGTGCCGTCGATCGCGGTGGCGTAGGGGTCGAGCAGGAGCTTGGCGGCGTTGTGGCGGAGGCCGTTCGCTGGGTCCCAGGCGCCGTGCACGCGGAAGCCGTAGCGGGTGCCGACCGTCACGTCGGGGACCACGTCGTGGAAGGTGTACCCGGTGCGGTTCCGCAGCTCGGTGCGGTGCTCGGTGCCGTCCTCGTCGAACCGGCAGAACTCCACCCGCTCGGCGGTGCTGGAGAAGAGGGCGACGTTGGCGCCGCCGTCGACGAGCGTGACGCCGAGCGGCGTGCGGGAGGAAGTGGTCATAGTGCCCTTCTAGTGGTGGGCGACTGTGTCCTCGTGGCGGCTGCGTACCCCGGGCCGCCGGCGTCCGGGTGGCCGGGGCGTGCGGCGCGTCGGGGGCGGTGCCCCGCGGCGCCGACGGGATGCGGTCGGGACGCTCTCGGGTCGGTCCGCCGAGGTGCTGGAATTGTGGCACCTCGGCGCGACACCGGCCGTGTCGCGCACCCTCGGCGGTGCGCACGCGGTGGGTCGTGGCACCTGGACGTGCGCGCCGGGGCGCGTCGTGCGGGCGGGCGCGACCCCACACCGGACGGGAGGCGCGGAGCGGGGCCGCCACGTGCCTCCCGTCCGATGTCGGGATGCGCTGGGACGTTCCTGCCCATCGCAGCCGACATGGGTTGCCGATCCGCGCGTGGCGGGGCGGAAGGACCTGCGCACCACGCGCGGATCGGCTCCCGATGCGCGGTTCGGCGCCCGGTGCGCGGAACGGCCTCCGACACGCAGAACGTCGGCGGGGATCGCGTAGCATTCGAACACACGTTCGAACAGGAGGTCGAGATGATGCTCACGCACGAGGTCGCCACGGTGTGGTGGGAGCGCGGCGTGCCGGACCGGATGGTGTGGCGCGACCGGCGCTGGCGGGTCAGTGACAGTCCCACGCGGCTCACCGCGACGGCGGAGTTCCTGCCGTCGGCGATGACCCACGCGCCGGAGCGGACGGTCGGGTGGCGGTTCCAGGTCAGCGCCGACGGGGACGCGGTCGTGGTCGACATCGTGCCGGAGGGCGACGGCTGGGTGGTCGCGCGCACCTGGCGGTGATGCGGGTGGGGCGTGCGCGGGTGGCTACGCGCTCCCGCGCCAGACCACCTCGGTCGGCAGGATCAGACCGTGCGGGCCCTCGTCGGTGCCGGCGATCTGCGCGAGGACCTGCTGCGCCGCGTGCTCGCCGAGGGTGCGAGCCGGCTGCCGGACGGTCGACAGCGGAGGGTCGCAGCGGAGCGCCCACGCACTGTCGTCGAAGCCGACCACGCCGACGTCGCCCGGCACCGATCGGCCGGCGCGCTGCAGGACGTCCATCGCCCCGGCGGCCACCGCGTCCGACGCCGCGAAGACCCCGTCGACGTCGGGGGCGCGGTCGAGCAGCTCCCGCATGCCCTCGACGCCCGCGGTGTAGCTGAACAGGGGGTTCCTGGCCACGAGCGACGGGTCGAACCGGTCGCCGAGTGCGGCGGTGAAGCCCTCGAGGCGGTCCTGCCCCGAGTCGCGGTCGAGTCCGGACGCGAGCATGCCGATGCGCTGCCGACCGGTCTCGACCAGGCGTCGGGTGATCTGCTCGGCGGCGGCGCGGTTGTCGATCGCGATGTACGAGGTGTTCGGGGCGTCGGACGGGTGGCCGACGAAGCACGCCGGGAGTCCGATCTCCTCGATGGCCCGGGTGACGGGGTCGCCGTCCCGGGCGGAGAGCACGATCGCGCCGTCCACGAACCCGCCGCGCAGGTACTGGACCACGCGCTCGTTGTCCCGGCCGGAGTCGACCATGATCGTCACGAGCTGCTGGTCCGCCTCGGACAGGACCGTGTTCGTGCCGATCAGGATGTTGCCGATGTTCGGGTCGTCGAGCACCTGGACGCTCGGCTCGTGCACGATGAGCGCAACGGCGCCGGAGCGGCGGGTGACGAGGCTGCGGGCCGCAGCGCTCCGCACGTAGCCGACGCGGCGGACGGCTGCCTGGACGGCCTCGCGGGCCTCGGCGGAGACGTACGGCTCGTCGTTGAGGACGCGGGAGACGGTGCCGCGGGACAGGCCGGCCTCGTCCGCGACGTCCTGGATCGTCGCACGGGTGCGTGCGGCACGGACGTCGGTCATGGCGCAAGCGTATCCGGCGGCCGTGCGGGGGCCGGTCGCGGGGGCCGCCCGCCCGGGCCGCGCGGTGCCGTGATCGTGGCGATGCCGGCTGCCCGTCCGTGGCGACCTCACGCGCCCAGCGACACTTCACGGTCCCGGGCGGCCGTGAAGTGTCGCTGAGGCCGAGAAGTCGCCCCCGCTTCGCGCGAGCACCCCCCCCCGGGTTGACACCGGCCGCGAAAGCGTGTTCACTCTGGGAGCGCTCCCAGAACCCTCCGCCCCCGATCGGTCGGCGGCATCTGGGAGCGCTCCCAGAACACTGGGTGGCCTTCGCCGTCGAAGGGGTCGCACGCGACCGGGACGGCAGACCGCCCCGACCAGCGAGGACCACCGTGACCACCACCCTCCCGGCACCAGCCACCACGGCGCTCGGGCTCGGCTCGACCGGACTCGCGTTCGGCTGCGACTACAACCCCGAGCAGTGGGACCCCGAGGTCTGGGTCGAGGACGTCCGGCTCATGCGCGAGGCCGGCGTCAACCTCGTCGCGATCAACATCTTCGGCTGGTCGCACGTCGAGCCGCACCGGGGCGAGTACGACTTCACCGCGCTCGACCGC
This sequence comes from Curtobacterium sp. AG1037, assembly GCF_003349855.1. Classification (NCBI taxonomy): domain Bacteria; kingdom Bacillati; phylum Actinomycetota; class Actinomycetes; order Micrococcales; family Microbacteriaceae; genus Curtobacterium; species Curtobacterium sp. AG1037. The sequence continues at coordinate 73,330 of NZ_QQAO01000007.1, forward strand.
GTCATCGAACTGCTGCACGGCGCGGGCATCGGCGTCGACCTCGGTACCGGGACCGCCTCGACCCCGCCGTGGCTGACCACCGCCCACCCCGAGGTCCTGCCCGTGGTCGCCGACGGCACCACCCGCTGGCCCGGCGGCCGCCAGGCGTTCTGCCCGAGCTCCCCGGTGTACCGCGAGCACGCCCTGGCCCTGGTCCGCGCCACGGCCGAGCGCTACGGCGACCACCCCGCGGTCAAGCTCTGGCACGTCTCGAACGAGCTCGGCTGCCACAACGCGCACTGCTACTGCGACGTCTCCGCCGACGCCTTCCGCGGCTGGCTCCGGAACCGGTACGGCACGCTCGAAGCGCTCAACACCGCATGGGGCACGGCCTTCTGGAGCCAGCGCTACTCGGCGTGGGAGCAGGTCCTGCCGCCCCGCGCGACGCTCTCCTTCACGAATCCCGGCCAGACGCTCGACTTCGACCGGTTCTCGTCCGACGAGCTCCTCGACCACCACCGGGCCGAGGCCGCGGTGCTCCGCGAGCTGAGCGACAAGCCCGTCACCACGAACTTCATGGTCGCGGCGCACATCACCGCGCTCGACTACTGGACGTGGGCCGACGACATGGACGTCATCGCGAACGACCACTACCTCGACCACCGACTGCCCCGCCCGCACACCGAGCTCGCGTTCGCCGCCGACACCACGCGCGGTCTGGCCAAGGGGGCGCCTTGGCTGCTCATGGAGCACTCGACGGGCGCCGTGAACTGGCAGCCGCACAACGTCGCGAAGGACCCGGGCCAGATGCTCCGCGACACCGCGACGCACATCGCCCGCGGTGCCGACGGCGTCTGCTTCTTCCAGTGGCGCGCCTCCGTGCAGGGCAGCGAGAAGTTCCACTCCGCGCTGCTGCCGCACGCCGGCACCGAGTCGCAGACCTGGCGCGACGTCGTCGCACTCGGCGCCCTCGTCGAGCGCCTCGGCGAGCTCCGCGGTTCCCGTGTCGTCGCCGACGTCGCGCTCGTCTTCAGCTGGGAGGTCCAGTGGGCCGCCGACCTGGAGGCGCACCCCACCACCGCGCTCCGGTACCTGGAACAGGTCCACGCGTTCCACGCCGCGCTGTGGGACCTCGGCGTCACGGTCGACGTGGTCGCGCCCGGCGCCCCGCTCGACGGGTACGCGGTCGTCGTCGTCCCGGAGCTCTACCTGGTCCGCGACGAGCACGCGGCGGTCGTCGCCGACCACGTCGCCCGCGGCGGCCAGGCCGTGGTCACGTTCTTCAGCGGCATCGTCGACGAGGACGACCGGGTCCGGACCGGCGGGTACCCCGGCGCCTTCCGCGACCTGCTCGGGATCCGCGTCGACGAGTTCCGCCCGCTCGGCGCCGGCCAGACCCTCGCGCTGTCGGACGGCACCCGGGCGCACACCTGGTCGGAGCCGGTCGAGCTGCGCGGCGCCGAGGCGGTCACGACCTACGCCGAGGGGCCCCTCGCCGGACGCCCGGCCGTCACCAGGAACACCGTCGGCACCGGCGACGCCTGGTACGTCTCCACCGTGCTCGAGGACGGCGCCCGCGCGGCCCTGCTCCGTCGGGTCCTCGAGACCGCCGGGGTCGCCCCGGACCCCGTGGCCGAGCCGGGCCTCGAGGTCGTCCGTCGCCGTGACGACGCGCACGAGTGGGTCTTCCTGCTCAACCACACCGACCGCGAGGTCGCGCACACCGTGGCGGGCCACGAGCTCGTCGCCGACCGGCCCGTCGACGGCGTCACCGTCCTCGCCGCCGGCGGCACCCAGATCATCCGCACCGACCGCATCGACGGAGCCCGCCCATGACCACCACCGCCCAGTCGCGCCGCACGACCCGGCCGACCACGCCCCGGCGTCGCCCCGGCGGCACGCGCTACCGGCGCGCGATCGCCTTCTTCGTCCTGCCGTTCGCGCTGCTGTTCGCCGCGTTCTACCTCGCACCGATCCTGTACGCCGTGTGGGAGTCGCTGCAGAAGATCGAGCGCCAGGGCACGTTCGGCGCCCCGACGCAGGTGTTCGGCGGCCTGAGCCAGTACGTGCTCGTGTTCCAGGCCACCGAGTTCTGGGGCTCCGTCCTCCGCGTGCTGCTGTTCGGCATCGTGCAGGTCCCGGTGATGCTCGGGCTCGCGCTCGTCTTCGCGCTGCTGCTCGACTCCCCGCTGCTGCACGGCAAGCGGTTCTTCCGCCTGGCGTTCTTCGCGCCGTACGCGGTCCCCGGCGTCATCGCCGCGATCATGTGGGGCTACCTCTACGCCCCCGACCTGTCGCCGTTCTCGTTCCTGACGTCGAACGTCGACCTGCTCTCCGCGAGCACCGTCCTGTGGGCCGTCGCGAACGTCGTGACCTGGGTCTACGTCGGCTACAACATGCTCATCATCTACTCGTCGCTCCTCGCGATCCCGACCGAGATCTACGAGGCGGCGAAGCTCGACGGCGCGTCGCAGCTGCGGATCGCGCTGTCGATCAAGGTCCCGATGGTGGTCCCGGCGATCATCCTCACCGCCGTGTTCTCCGTCATCGGCACCCTGCAGCTCCTGACCGAGCCGACCGTGTTCCGGCAGTTCACCTCGACGATCTCGTCGACCTTCACGCCGAACATGCTCGTCTACTCGACCTCGTCGGTGCCGAACTTCAACCTCGCGGCCGCGTTCTCGGTCGTCCTCGCCCTCGCCACGTTCGTCCTGTCGATCGGGTTCCTCCGACTGACCCAGCGGAAGGCCGCCCAGTGACCGTCAACGCACCCACCCGACGCGACCTCGTCGCGGACGCAGGCCGACCCCTGCAGCCGAACCGTGCCTCCCGTCCGCACGAGCCGGGAGCCCGCGGACCGCGCGAGAGCGTGATCTCGCGCTCCGCCGCGATGATCGTGATGGGCGTCTTCACCGTCTACTTCCTGCTGCCGATCTTCTGGCTCTTCGTCTCGTCGACCAAGACGGCGTCGAACTTCAACACGACGTTCTCGCTGTGGTTCAGCGCGACCTCGTTCCAGGACTTCTTCGGCAACCTCGTCGAGCTGTTCACCCGCCAGGACGGCATCTACCTGCGCTGGCTGCTCAACAGCATCGCCTACGCGGGGGTCGCCGGCCTGCTCGGCACGGTGCTCAGCGCGATGTGCGGGTACGCCCTGGCGAAGTACCGGTTCCGCGGTCGCGAGGCCCTGTTCAACGTGTTCCTCGGCGGCGTCCTCGTGCCGGCGACCGCGCTGGCCCTGCCGCTGTTCCTCATCTTCAGCCAGGTCGACCTGACCGACACGTTCTGGTCGGTGTTCCTGCCGAGCATCGTCAGCCCGTTCGGCGTGTACCTGTCGCGGCTGTTCGCGGCGTCGAGCGTCCCGGACGAGATCATCGAGGCCGCGCGCATCGACGGCTCCGGCGAGGTCCGCACGTTCTTCACCGTGGCCGTGCGGCTCATGTCGCCCGCGCTCGTGACGATCTTCCTGTTCCAGTTCGTCGCCGTGTGGAACAACTTCTTCCTGCCGCTCGTGATGCTCCGCGACTCGTCGCTGTTCCCCGTAACCCTCGGCCTCTACACGTGGAACTCGAGCGTGAACCAGTACCCGGACCTGCGCACCCTCGTGCTCATCGGGTCGTTCGTCTCGATCATCCCGCTGCTCGTCGCCTTCCTCTCCCTGCAGCGCTTCTGGCGGTCCGGCCTCGGCGCCGGCGGCCTGAAGTAGCCCGGCCCCGAGCCACCGCGGCTCACACCCCGGACCAGCACCTCCTCCTCACCCACATCCGAACGGAAACAGCATGAAGACAACGAAGTTCCTCAGCGTCGCCGCCGTGGCGGTCGCCGCGACCGTGGCCCTCGCCGGCTGCAGCACCGGCGGCTCCGGCTCCGGCAGCGGTGGCTCCGACTCCGCCGCCGCGAGCTGCAAGCCGTCGAGCGGCAAGGTCACCCTCGACTTCACGACCTGGGTGCCCAACATGGACAAGGTCGTGGACATCTGGAACAAGGAGAACCCGGACATCCAGGTCAAGGTCTCCATCGTCGCGAACGGCAACAGCGGCACGTACCAGAACTTCTTCAACCAGCTGAAGGCCAAGCAGGCGCCGGACATCGGTCAGGTCGAGTACGACACCCTGCCGGCCTTCCGCGTCCAGGGCGGCCTCGAGGACATCGGCGCCTGCTCCGGCATCAGCGCCGCGAAGAAGGACTTCTCCGACGGCCTCTGGAACCAGGTGACCTTCGGCGAGTCGAAGTCGGTCTACGCGGTGCCGCAGGACTCCGGCCCGATGGCGCTGTACTACCGCAAGGACCTGTTCGAGCAGGCCGGCATCCCGGTCCCGAAGACGTGGGACGAGTACGCGAAGGCCGCCGAGGAGATCAAGGCCAAGGGCGGCAACATCACGAACTTCGCCAAGGGTGACGTCAACCAGTTCGCCGGGCTCGTCTCGCAGGCCGGCGGCCAGTGGTTCTCGAACTCCGGCGACAAGTGGGACGTGAACCTGACCGACAGCGCGTCGAAGAAGGTCGCGGACTACTGGCAGGGCCTGATCGACAAGAAGCTCGTCAACACCGTCCCGAGCTTCACCGACCAGTGGAACGCCGCGTACGACAGCGGGCAGGACTGGACCTGGGTCTCCGCCGTCTGGGGTGCGAACACCATCTCGAGCGGTGCGCCCTCGACCTCCGGCAAGTGGGCCGTCGCCCCGATGCCGCAGTGGAAGTCCGGTGAGAGCAAGTCCGCCGCGTGGGGCGGTTCGTCGAACGTCGTCTTCGCGGGCAGCAAGCACCCTGCCGAGGCGTCGAAGTTCCTCGTGTGGCTGAACACCTCGACCGAGGCGCTCAGCGCACTGAACAAGGAGGCCAACCTGTACCCGGCGTCCTCGACCGGTGCGGACCTGCCGGCGCTCACCCAGGGCCTGCCCTTCTACGGCGACCAGAAGATCTACGAGGAGTTCGCCTCGGCCGCGAAGGACATCCAGCCCTTCACCTGGGGCCCGACGATGACGCAGACCTACGCGGACGTCTCGGACGGCTTCGGTGCCGCGGCCTCCGGCTCGGGGACGCTCGAGGACGCGCTGAAGAGCGGACAGTCCAAGACGATCGCGGCCCTCGAGGCGCAGTCGATCCCGGTCAAGGGCTGACGCCCTCGACCTCCCTGACGGACTGGAGGCACGGTGCCGGCTGGCACCGTGCCTCCAGTCCGTCCTGGGGTCGCGGTCCGCGACCCCGGATCGTCGAGACGCCCCCGACGCGCCGAGACGCCCCCGGATCCGGCGGCGTCCTGTGCAGACCGGGGCGTCTCGCGAGCGTGCGCCCCGCCCCGCGCGTCAGCGCGTCAGCGCGTGCGCGAGGCCGCGCACCAGGAGCGCCCGCGCGCGGTCCGTGGCCGATCCGTCCGGATCGCTCCACGCGGCTCGGCCGAGCCCGTCGACCAACGCGAGCACGGCGTCCGCCACGACCGCGGCCGGCTCCGCGAGCGCGACCCCGTGTCGAGCCGTCCACCGCTCGATCGCGGCGACCAGGCCGTCGTGCCAGAGCGCACGCTCTCCCCGGACGAGCGCATCGTCCCCGCCCAGCGCCGTCCCGCTCAACGACTCGAGCAGCAGGAACCGCTCCGGCTCGGCCCGCACGAGCGCCAGGTACGCCGAGACGCCGGCCTCGAGCGCTCCCGCCAGGTCGTCGTGCTCCTCGGCCGCCGCCAGCACGCGGGGGAGCACGTCCCGCGCCTGCCGCTCGAGCAGCGCGAGGACCAGGTGCTGCCGCGCCCCGAAGGTGTAGTGCACCACCCCGTGTGCGACACCGGCGCGCTCCGCGACCGCCCGGGTGGTGAGCGCCTCGACCCCGCCGTCCCGCACCACGAGGGCGGCCGCGTCGAGCAGCTCGTCGCGGCGTTCGGCACGGCTGCGGTAGGCGCGCGGAGCGGGTTCCGGGGTCATCACAGGCAGCGTACGGCCTACGTGCAGGTCTGCTCGGGAGACTGCATTCGGCCAAGTGGCCGAATCTGGAGGGAGCCCCCGTGTCGATCACCGTCCGACCCGCCGCCGAGCACGAGGTGCCGGCGGCCGCCGCCGTCCTCGCCGAGGCCTTCGCCGACGACCCGGTCCTCCGGGCGTTTCGCCCGCCCCGCGCCGACGAGGACCGCGTGGCCGTCCTCACCGACCTGTTCACCGCGCTGGTCCGGTCCGTCCCGGCGGCGTCCCGTTCGCTCGACGTGGCGGTCGAGGACGGCCGGGTCGTCGGTGCCGCCTTCTGGCAGGCGCCGCGGCCGCACGCCGGGGGAGCGCTCGCGTTCCTCCGGCAGGTCCCGGCCTTCCTGCGGGCGCTCGGGGTCGGCGGTGCCCTGCGCGCCGTCCGCCACCTCGGCCGGATGGACCGTGCCCGTCCGGAGGCGCCGCACTGGTACCTCGCCGAGATCGGTGTCGCGGCGGTCGCCCGGGGCAGGGGCGTCGGCGGGCTGCTGCTCGAGCACGCCCTCGACCGCGTGGACGGCCGGGGCGAGGACGCCTACCTGGAGTCGTCGACGCCGCAGAACCGCCGGCTCTACCGTCGGCACGGCTTCGGGGACGGGGCGCCGATCACCGGCCTCGGCGCGGCGCGACCCGTGTCGATGTGGCGACCGGCGGCGACCGCGACGCGCTAGTGTCCGCAGCGGGGCACGAGGCGTGCACCCGGGGGGAGCAGGACCGGTGCGGATCGCGATCACGGGTGGGACGGGGTTCGTCGGACGACACCTCGCCGAGCGGTACCCGGCCGAGGACGTCGTCGTGGTGTCCCGGCGCACCGGAGTGCCGATCAACGACGTCGATGCCCTGACCGCGGCGTTCGCCGGGGTCGAGGCCGTGGCGCACTGCGCGGGCATCAACCGCGAGATCGGCGACCAGACCTTCCAGCGCGTGCACGTCGACGGCACCGCAGCCGTGCTCGAGGCCGCCCGGCGGGCCGGGGTGCAGCGCGTCGTCCTGCTGAGCTTCCTGCGCGCCCGTCCGGGCACCGGCTCGCCGTACCACGAGACGAAGTGGGCGGCGGAGGAGCTCGTCCGCTCCTCGGGCCTCGACCACACCGTGCTGAAGGCCGGGATGGTCTACGGGCACGGGGACCACCTCGTCGACCACCTCAGCCACACCGTGCAGACCGTGCCGCTCTTCGCGTCGGTCGGGTTCCACGAGCGGACGATCAGCCCGATCCCGGTCACGGAGCTCGTGGACGTCGTCGTGGCGGCGCTCGACGGTCGGCTGTCCCGCCGGACCGTCGCGGTCCGGGGTGGTGAGGCCCTGCTGCTCAGCGAGGCCGTCCGCCGGGTCGCCCGCGTCGTGGGGCGCCGCGTCCTGGTGTTCCCCGCGCCGGTCTGGGCACACCGGGCGCTCGGCCAGCTGACCGAGTGGACGATGCGGGTGCCGCTCGTGGCGAAGGCGCAGGTCCGGATGCTCGCCGAGGGCGTGACCGAGGCCGCGCCGCCGACGGAGGACCTGCCCGCCGACCTGGCCCCGACGGCACGGTTCGACGACGAGCACATCCGCGCGGCCCTCCCGCCGCGCGGTGGCTTCACGTGGCGGGACCTGCGGCTGCCCGGACGGCACTGACGCCGCCTGCCCCGCGATCTGGGGTACCGGTCGCAGCATCCCCGGCGGTCGTCCCCTCCGAACCATCGGCAACCACCCCCGCCGATCAGAGGGCACCCGCCATGCTCGCCACGCTCCCGGACCCCACCCGGACCACGACCTCCACGCTCGACCACCCGTGCCCGTCCGTGCCGTCACCGTCGGCCGGTGGGCCCGGGACGCTCGTCGCCCGTGCCGCCACCGGGGACGACCGGGCGTTCGCCGCGCTCGTCCGCCGGCACGAGAGCATGCTCCGGACCGTCGTCGGCCGGATCCTCGACGGCACGGCCGAGGTGGACGACGTGGTGCAGGAGACCTTCCTCACCGCGTGGCTGCGGATGTCGGACCTCGTCGAGGGCGACGCGATCGCGGGGTGGCTCGCCACGACCGCCCGGCGACGCAGCTACGACCGCCTGCGCGCCCCCGATCGTCGCCGTCGCGCCGAGCTGCAGGCGGACGCGGTCGCCCGGACGGACGACTGCCCGGACGCCGTCGCCGAGCGCGCGGCGATGGTGTCGGCGGCCGAGCGCCTCCTCGGCGCACTGCCGCACGCGCAGCGCCGCTGCTGGGAACTGCGGCACCTCGGGTGCCTGTCCTACCGGGAGGTCGCCGACGCAGTCGGCCTGCCCGAATCCACCGTCCGGGGGCAGATCGCGCGGGCGCGCGCGGCCATCCGCAGCGCGCGGCCGGACTGGCGCTGACCGCCCGTCCCGTGCACCGACGGACGGGAGGCACGGTGCCGGCCGGCCCCGTGCCTCCCGTCCGTCGGGTGGTGACCGTCCGCGCTACGCGACCGCGATCTCGTTCGGGACACCGGGCAGCACGTCGCTCGACGTGCGGACCTCCCCGGTCGCCAGGTCCACGGCGTGCACCTTCCGCTCCGCCGGGTCGGTGACGTACGCGACGTCGCCGACGACCTTCAGCGCGGGGTGCGCGTCCTGCCACTCGGCCGGACCCTGCCACGCGTCGATCACCGGGTACGACGCCGTGAGCTCGCCGGTCTGCTCGTCCATCGTGTGCAGGGCACCGTCCGACCCGAGCACGAGGGCCTCGTCGCCGGGACCACGGGCGAGGTCCCGGAACGTGAAGCCGACGCCCTCGGGCAGGTCGGCGACGCGGTACTCGTCGGTCGCGGTGTCGATGAGGGCGACCTGGTCGAGCAGGTACCCCTCGCTGTCCGGGTCGTCGTTGTAGTCACCGACCGCGATGGGGCTCGACTCCGTCGTGAAGAGGTTCCCGGTGCGGCCGTACGTCGTCGGGGCGTCGATCTTCGTGAAGGTGCCGTCGCGGAACACGAGCGCGCCGTCGGTGCACCCGAAGACGGCGACCTCGTCCTCGACGGCCCCCTCGCCGTGCACGTTCGGGCAGGCCTCGGAGCGCGCGGTCTCGGTGCCGTCCTCGTCGAGCGCCCGCACGCCGGAGCGCGACGCCTCGGTCCCGACGGTGGTCAGGAGCGTGCCGTCCTCGAGCTGGATCGCGACGCCGTGGTGCGCGGCCTCGGACGTGGTGGTGCGGGTCTCGGGGAGCCGGTCGCCGTCGAGGTCGTCGTGCTCGAAGACCGTGACGTCGCCCGTCCCGTCCGCGAAGAGCGCGGTCGTGTCGCCGTGCACGACCGCGTGGCCACCGGTGTCGGCGGGGAACACCGCGTCGGTCAGGGCCGGATCAGCAGCCGTGTCGAGCACGCGGAAACCGGACGGGACGGTGACGAGCACGTGCCGGCCGTCCCCGGCCGGGTTGACGCGGGTGAAGCCGTCGATCGGGTCGTCGGCGACGACCCGCAGGTCCTGGTCGAGGGTCAGGAGCCCGCCGTCGTAGGTCACGACGATGCGCGCCCCGTCGGGAGCGGTGGTGTCAGGGCGGTCGTCGGCGCGGTCGGCGCCGCTCGGAGCGGCGGTGCAGCCGGTGAGCAGGAGGGCGGTCGCGCCGAGCAGGGTCGCCGGCACGAGGGCGGTTCGAGGGGTCATAGGGCACACTGTACTGATTCTCATTCTCAATTACGAACCGACAGCCCGGCCGTGATCGACGCCGTGTTCGCACGCATCATGCCGAGGTACGTCGAGGCCGCGCCGTCCGGCGTCAGCGACTCCGTCGCGAGCGAGCGGATCTCGACGTGCACGTCGACCTCGTCCGCCAGGACCTCGGCGAGCCGCTCGGGCTGCGACAGGTCGGCGAAGATCGTCGGGACGCCCGCGTCCTCGATCGCCTCGGCGAGGTCGCGCAGGTCCGCCGCGCTCGGGGACGCGAGCGTGGTGCCGCTCGGGATGACGGCGCCGACCACCCGGAACCGGTACCGATCGGCCAGGTACCCGAAGACGTGGTGGTTCGTGACCAGGGCGCGCCGGTCGTCCGGGATGCGGGCGAAGGCGGCGGCCATCTCGGCGTCGAGCGCGGCGAGCTCGTCCAGGTAGGCGTCGGTGCCGGTCGGGTCCACGCCGACGTCGCGGAGCGCTCCGTCCAGGTCCTGCACGACCTCGGCCATCCGGACGGGATCGGTCCACAGGTGCGGGTCCGGTCCGCTGTCGCCGTCCGCGGTCCACTCGAGCGCGTCGACCGCATCGCCGGCGGTGAAGACCGGGACGCCGTCCGTCGCTGCGGCCTCGACGTGCCGCGCGATGCCCTCCTCGAGTCCGAGGCCGTTCTCGACGACGAGGTCCGCGGAGCGGAGTCGGGCGGCGTCCTGCGCGGAGACCTCGAACGAGTGCGGGTCCGCTCCGGGCGGCATGAGCACGAGGACGTCGGCGGCGTCGCCGACCACCTCGTGCACGACGTCCCCGAGGATGTTCGTCGTCACCGCTACCGTCGGTCGGTCCGACGACCCGGTCGTGCACGCCGCGGTGCCGCCCAGCACGAGGGCGGCGAGCAGGAAGGCGGTGACCGAGCGTCCGCCGCGGCGTCCGACTCCGCGGCGCTCGGCGTCGCGCTCGCCGCGGGTCACAGCCCGACCTCCGCGAGGGCGGCCGGGGCGGCGGGCAGGTCGATCGTCCGGGCCACCCGGGCGCCGTCCGCGAAGTCCACCTCGTGCACGCGTGACCCGGCGTCGTCCGCGACGTAGGCGCGCTGCGCGTCGAGCTGCAGGAGCGGCTCGGCGTCCGGGTCGAGGAGCGGACCGGTCGTCGCCACCGCGCCGGTCGCGACCGTCAGGACGACGACCCGCCCGAGGTCGTCGACCCCGACGACGTGTTCCTCCTGGTCGTCGACCGCGACGACCGTCCGGAGCGGTCGCTCGGTCTCGACGAGGCGCCAGCTCCCCTCGCGGGTGTCGAGCAACCACGCACCGCGGTCCCCGGCGGTCACGGCGACGGTCGGGCGCCCGCCCCGTGCCGCGAAGGACGTCGGTCGCTCAGCGCCGTCGGGGAGCGGGACCACGGTGGCCGTCCCGTCCTCGGCGACGAGCACCGCACTGTCCGCGCACCCGACTGCGGCCGCCGCGCGGGTCACCGTGCCGCCCGCGGGCTCCGCGCACGGCGTCGCGGGGCCGACGGGCTCGCCGTCCACGTCGAGGAGCCGGACCCCGGCATCGGTGGCGGCGACCAGGCCGTCGCCGAACGGGAGCAGGACGGCGGCGTCCAGCCGTGCGGTGACGTCGACGTCGCCCTGGCCGAGTGCGGCGCGGTCGAGCACGACGGCCTGCCGGCGCTCCGGCCAGCTGATCGTGGTGACGGTCTCCGACGAGTGGACCGCGACCGGTCCGCCGCCGTCGAGGACGCCCACGACCCGCGGATCGGCCGTGTAGTAGTGCGTGTGGTCGCCGTGGTCGACCGTCCACGCGCCACCGTCGGTGATCGTGGTCCGGTCGGCGTCGCTCGTCACGAGGAAGCGTCCGTCGGTCGCCGAGTGCGCCGGGGCGTCGACCGCGTCGAGGGACGTGGCGGCACCGTCGAGCAGGTCGTGGAGCGTCGTCGTGCCGGACGCGGACACGGCGAGCAGTCGCAGCTGCGGCTCCTGCGCCTCGCTCGCCCCCGCGACCCAGCCGTGCGGCCTCGCCGTGGACGAGCGGTCCCTCGACGGTTCGTCGGACCGGGCGGTGGGCCCGCCGGTCGTGCAGGCGGTCGCCGACAGGGCGAGTCCGGTGGTCAGTATGGTTGCGACGGCCGCGGCCAGGAGGCGCGGGGTACGTCGGGCGGTCGGGTTCATGCTCCCTCTCGTGGTGCTGGGGTCGGTGTGGTCCGCTGGACGGGACCGGGTTCGGGTCGGGTGGCGGGTGTGGACCGCCGTCGACGGCCGTGGGCCGCGAGTGCGGCGAGGGTGCGGGACAGTGCGACCCCGGCGACCGCGGCGAACGCGGTGGTGGCGCCGGCCGCGGTGCCGAGGTGCCACGACACGAGCAGGCCGACCGTGACCGCCGCGGACCCCAGGGCGGCGGCGAGCACCATCGTCGAGGCGACGTGCCGCGTCCACGCGCGAGCCGCCGCCGCCGGCGCGAGCAGCAGCCCGACGACGAGGAGCGTGCCGACCGCCCGGTAGGACGCGACGACCGCGAGCGTGACGAGGGCGACGAGCACGACCTCGGCCAGGCGCGGCCGCAGTCCGAGCGTCGTGGCCGTGCGTTGGTCGAGGGCGGCGGCGGTGAAGGCGCGGTGGAACACGGTCGCGAGCAGGAGCGCGACGGCGGCGGCGACCGCGAGCCCGACGAGGTCCGCGGGGGTGACCGCCAGGACGTCACCGAACAGGATCGCGGTGACGTCGGTCGCGAAGGACCGCGAGGACGAGACGATGATCACCCCGAGGGCGAGCATCCCGACGAAGAGCAGTCCGATCGAGGTGTCGTACGACAGCCGCGCGCGACGTCGGAGCGCCCCGACCCCGAGGACCATCACGCCCGCGCTCGCCGCGGCACCCAGGACGGCCGGGACACCCGTGAGGGCCGCGACCGCGACGCCCGGCAGCATCCCGTGGGCGAGTGCCTCGCCGAGGAACGCCATCCCGCGGACCAAAACCCACGTGCCGACGACCGCGCAGAGCACCGCGGCCAGGGCGCCGCCGACGAGGGCGCGCACCATGAAGTCGACGGAGAACGGGTCGGTCAGCCAGGTCACGGCCGAGACGCTACATGAAAATGACTATCGATACTGATAGCGTGCTCAGGTGCCACCGACCACCACCGACCCCGCCGTGCGGGTCGCCGCGCTGACCGTCCACCGCGGCCACCGCACGGTGCTCGACCGCGTCGACGCGACGTTCCCCGCCGGTGCCGTCACGGCGCTCACCGGACCGAACGGCTCGGGCAAGTCGACGCTGCTCGACGCGCTCGCCGGTGTGGTCGCGCCCGCGACCGGCGCCGTCTCGCGACCGGGGGACGGGGTCGCCTACGTCGTGCAGGCGGTGCCACCGAGCGCCCTGCCGCTGACCGTCCGCGCGACCGTCGCGATGGGGCGCTGGCGCGGGAAGCCCTGGTGGCGACCGCTCGGCCGGCACGACCGGGACGTGGTGGACGCACAGCTCGACCGGATGCAGATCCCCGACCTGGCGGACCGGTCGCTCGACGAGCTGAGCGGGGGCCAGCGGCAGCGGACGCTCGTGGCGCTCGGGCTCGCCCAGCGCGCGCCGGTGCTGCTCGTGGACGAGCCGACGGCCGGCGTGGATGCGGCCTCCGCCTCGCTCGTCGTGGCAGCGCTCGCCGAGGAGGCCTCCCGCGGCGCGGTCGTCGTGCACGCCGCACACGACCCGGTCGCCGTCGCGGCGGCGGACCGCGTCGTCACGCTCGGCTGAGCGCGCCCGGTTCAGCCGCCGAGCGCCGCCCGCGCCGCCGCCACCACCGCGCCGTCGGTCACGAAGTGCCCGTCGCCCCGGTCACCGGCGCCCATCGGGACCCCGGCGTGCCCGTCACCAGCGGGCCGCTTCGCCGACAGGTGCACGGCCGCGACCCCGGTGGCGACGAGCGCCGGGACGTCCGCGGGCGTCACCCCCGCTCCGGCCATCACCTGCACCGGCCCCGCCGCCGCCACCATGCGGGCGATCGTGCCCGCGCCCGCCACGGCGCTCGCCGCCCCGCCGGAGGTGAGCACCCGCGTGAACCCGAGGTCGGCCAGGCGGGCGGCGGCCGCGACGGGGTCGGCAGCGTGGTCGACCGCACGGTGCAGGGTGACCTCGGCGTGCGCGGAGACCGAGCGGGCCGCTTCCACGAAGCGGCGGAGGGCGTCCTCGTCGAGGGTCCGGTCCGGGCGCAGGGCACCGACGACGACGCCGGCCGCTCCGGAGCGCAGGACCGTGCGGACCTCACGCTCGGTGAGCTCGACCTCGGTGGCGTCGAGCACGAACCCGCCGGGACGGCACCGGACCAGGGCGTGCGCGGGGATGCCGGTCTCGTGGGTCATCTCGACCAGCGCCTGCGACGGTGTGAGCCCACCGAGCTCGAGTCCGGAGCAGAGCTCGACCCGGTCGGCACCGGCGTCCCGCGCGACGACCGCACCGGCGGGCGACGTGACCGCCACCTCGAGCGCGACCCCGGCGCCTCCGGCGTCCCTGCCGATCCCGGCGCCTCCGGCGCTCACGCCAGGGTCCCGAGCGGCTCGTCGGACGGCGGTACGATCCGGGCGTGCAGGTCCGGCGGTGACGGGAAGTCCCGGTCGAAGGGGAACAGCGGCCGCTCGACGCGGTGGTGGCCCAGCCGGAGGAGGTCCTGGTCGACCCCACCAGGGGTCAGCGCGAGCATCCAGCCGGCGGCCATGTCGAACAGCTCGGGCTCGAGGTAGCCGATCTTCACGACGACGACGTCAGCGTCACGGGGCGACAGGTCGAGGTCCGTGAAGTCGTGCTCGTGGTGGTACGGCTTCCGCAGCCGGGTCAGGATCGCGTACACGCTGCCGACCTGCAGCACGACCTCGGTGTCCGCGTCCCGGTCGCCGTGCCGGATCGCGTGCACCCGTCCCGTCATCGTCACCGGTCCTGCGTGCTCGTCGTCCACCGCCGCCCCGGCCGTCACCGTGACGGTCGCACCGACGCCTGCGGCCACCGCGGTGTCGACGGCGGCCGGTCCCGGGACGCTCGCGTAGACGAGCACGGGACCGTCCGGGTCCCGGAAGGCGGGGCGCGCGAGGACCTCGGTCAGCCCCCACGTCATGTCGCCCGATCCGCCGGCGGTCGGGTTGTCGCCCGAGTCCGAGACGAAGTACGGCCGCGGTGCTCCCGGGGCGAGTGCCGCGTCGAGGCAGGCCGCGAAGGTGCCGGTCGGCGCGACGAACCCGAAGTCCTCGCGCGCGTCCCAGAACGCCCGCGCCAGCTGCTCGGCCCCGGCGACGACCGCGTCCCGGTCCCACCCCGTCACGACCGTCACCGCACGGTCCCGCGGCTGGTCGGCCCACGCGTACCCGACCCACACCGCGGCGTCGAGGACCCCCTCGGACGCCTCGACCTCGGGGACCCGCGCGTACAGCGCCGCAGCCGGGTCGACCCGGGTCGAGGTCTGCTCGCCGGCGAGCAGCACGGGGATCGGCACCCACGCCTTCACCGGGCGCCGCTGCCCGGGCGGCCGGGTCGTGAGCACGTCGACCAGGTTGCGGACGGCGCGCTCCTGGGTCTCGACGACGTCCTCGTGCGGGGCGGTCCGGTAGCAGGTGACGAGGTCGAGCTGGTGCGCGAGCTCCGCGGTGACGTTGCCGTGCAGGTCCATCGACGCCGACACGATCGCGTCCGGCCCGACGACCGCGCGGATGCGCCCGAGCAGGTCCGTCTCGGCGTCGTCCAGGCCCTCGACCACCATCGCGCCGTGGATGTCGAACCAGAGTCCGTCGACCGGGCCGTCCGCGACCACCGACGTCAGCCGGTCGACGATCTCGCCCGCGAGCGCCTCGTACGCCGAGCGCAGGACCACTCCGCCGGGGAGCGCGTGCCCGGTCAGGGTCCCGCGCAGGTCGACCACGTCCGCGTACGCCGCGAGGAACGGGGACCGGTCGACGATGTCCTGCCCGCGGACCGGGTGGAACGCCGCGGCGTCCGTCCGGGTCGGCGTGAAGGTCGAGGTCTCGATCGCGAGTCCGGCGATCGCGACCACCGGACGGCGTGGAGCGGCG
The DNA here is from genome assembly GCF_003349855.1 of Curtobacterium sp. AG1037. Taxonomy (NCBI): domain Bacteria; kingdom Bacillati; phylum Actinomycetota; class Actinomycetes; order Micrococcales; family Microbacteriaceae; genus Curtobacterium; species Curtobacterium sp. AG1037. Next base: position 88,895 of record NZ_QQAO01000007.1, read on the forward strand.
ACGGCGGCGGGGACGGCGGAGTCGGACACGGTCACAGCATAGGCAGCGCCGTCGGCCGGCACGTGTCGGTCGAAGTGCGGACTACCGCACCCCCTGGACGGGGGTCAGGATGGGCCTCCTAGTTGCACCCTGCAACGCAGCAGGGTCCTGACCGAGGAGTCCACATGAAGCACACCCTCGCAGCGGCGCTCGCCGCCGTGGCCGTCGTCGCCGGCGGCGTGTTCGCCGCCACACCCGCCACGGCGCTGCCCGCCGGGACCGAGGTCGTCGGCGGCGAGAAGGCGCCCACCACGACCTGGGCCGTCCAGCTCGAGGCCTCCGGCGGGACCATCCCGTCCGGCTACGTCAGCAACTGCACCGGCGAGCAGATCAACGCCTCGTGGATCCTCACCGCGCGGCACTGCATCGACGGCATCGGGGCGATGAACGTCTACCACTCGAACTCCACGACGAACCGCGGCTCCGCCGTCGCCGTCGACCGGGTCACCGCGGCCCCGGCCGGGGACATCGCCCTCGTGCACCTGCGCAGCACCTACTCCCTGTCGACCTACGCACCCCTCGACCTGACGGCCGCCGCCAAGTCGAGCGGCACCGGCGTCATCCAGGGCTACGGCCTGCGGGCGAACGCGCAGCAGTCCGACGGGCTCTACCAGGCGACGGTCTCGCTGACCGGCGCCTCGCGTGACGCCTACAGCGGCAAGGCGCAGCACGTCACGGGCGTGACCGGCGCCTCGAACCACGGCGACTCCGGCGGCCCGCTCCTGGTGAACGGCAAGGTGGTCGCCGTCTGCTCGACCGGTGACAGCGCCGACCCCGGCGCGGACACGACGGCCGGCTCGAACTACGCGCTCCTGTCGCAGTCGTCCTCGTGGATCCGTTCCACGGCCGGCGTCTGACCAGCGCCACCACCTGACGGACGGGAGGCGCGGTGCCGGCCCGCACCGCGCCTCCCGTCCGTCGACCCCCGCGTCCGCGACGCGAGCGGACAGCACCCACCCGCGTCCGCGACGCGAGCGGTCTGCACCCGCGTCAGGCGCCGTGCGCCTCCTCGGCGACCGGCTGCCACTCGCGCCACGTCGCGAGGCGCGACTCGTAGTCCTGCTCGGCGATGCCGAGCGGCGCCTTGCCGAAGAAGACCCGCAGCGGCGGCTGGTCCGCGTCGACGACCTTGAGGATCGCGGAGCGCGTGGCCTCGGGCTTGCCCGGGTCGGAGGCGGACGGGCGCTTCGACGCGGCCTCGCGGACGTCCGCGTAGGCGTCGAGCTCCTCGCTGTGCTTCGAGGACGGGCCCGACCAGTCGGTCGAGAAGCCGCCCGGCTCGACGAGCGTGACGTGGATCCCGAAGCCCGCGACCTCCTGCGAGAGCGACTGCGACAGGCCCTCGAGCGCCCACTTGGACGCGTGGTAGGCGCCGACGGTCGGGAAGGCGCTGATGCCCCCGATGCTCGACACCTGCACGATGTGCCCGGAGCCCTGCTCGCGCATGATCGGCAGCGCCGCCTGCGTGACCCAGAGCGCTCCGAAGAAGTTCGTCTCGAGCTGCGCGCGGACCTCGTCCTCGGTGAGCTCCTCGACCATGCCGAAGTGTCCGAAGCCCGCGTTGTTCACGACGACGTCGAGCCGGCCGAAGTGGTCGGCGGCCTGCCGGACGGCGGCGACGTCCGCGTCCTTGTCCGTCACGTCGAGGCGGATCGCCAGGAACGTGTCGGGGTACTGCTCGACGAGCGCCTGCACGTCGTCGGTGTCCCGGGCGGTGCCCGCGACGGAGTCGCCGCGCTCCAGGGCGGCCTCCGCCCACTCGCGGCCGAAGCCCTTCGATGCGCCGGTGATGAACCAGGTCTTGGCCATGTGGTGCCTCCTGTTGCTGTTCGGGTGACCGCGAGCAGGCAACGCCCGTCGCCCGGGCGTGGCCTGGGTGCGCGGGTGACAGCACCCGCTGGACCGGCGCGGAGCAGCCGCCGAGCACCATGGCCCCATGAGCCAGTACGAGAAGCGCGACCCGATCTCCCTCTACCCGAAGCCGCCGTTCCCCGAGCAGGAGCAGTCCCTCCCGGGAGCCGCCTGGAAGATGGACCCGGAGCCCGACCACGGCGAGCAGAGCTACGTCGGCAAGGGGCGGCTCACCGGCTTCCGCGGCATCGTCACCGGCGCCGACTCCGGCATCGGACGCGCGGCGGCGATCGCGCTCTCCCGCGAGGGCGCCGACCTCGTCCTCTCCTACCTGCCCGACGAGCAGGAGGACGCCGAGCAGGTCCGCGACCTCCTGGAGTCCGAGGGGCGCCGTGCCGTGCTCGTCCCGGGCGACATCTCCGACGAGCAGTACTGCAAGGACCTCGTCCAGCAGGCCGTCGACGAGCTCGGTGGCCTCGACACGCTCGTCATGGTCGCCGGTCGCATGGACAGCAACGACGACATCCTGACGCTGTCGACCGAGCACTTCGACTCGACGTTCAAGACGAACATCTACTCGCTGTTCTGGCTGACGCAGGCGGCCGTGCCGCACCTCGAGCCCGGGTCGACGATCGTCACGACCGGATCGATCCAGGCGTCGACCCCGTCGCCCGACAAGGTCGACTACGCGATCTCGAAGAGCGCCGTGAAGACCTTCACCGAGGCCGTCGCCCAGCAGCTCGCACCGAAGGGCATCCGCGTGAACTCGGTCGCACCCGGGCCGGTGTGGACGCCGCTGCAGCCCGGCTCCGACGACGCGCAGACGGTGGCGCACTTCGGCGAGCAGGCCCCCTACGGTCGCCCGGGCCAGCCCGCCGAGCTCGGCGCCGCCTACGTGCACCTGGTCAGCCCCGAATCGAGCTACCAGTCGGGCTCGACGGTGACGATCGCCGGCGGCACCCCCGCGTTCTGATCCGCGCGCAGGAGGCCGTTCCGCGCGTAGCGGGCCGTTCCGCGCGAAGGAAGCTGTTCCGCGCGTAGCGGGTCGTCCGTTCCGACCTGGTACGCGCGGTTCGGCATCCCACGTCGGGTGCGATGGGACGGAACGCGCGTGACACCGGACGGGAGGCACGTGGCGACACCGCCCTGAGCCTCCCGTCCGTCCCAGGGGCACGCTGGCAGCATCGGTCACGACGACGGGAGCAACCGATGGCCGGGGTGACGCACGTGGTGCTGGTGACGTGGGCAGGCGACGACGAGGCCGGGAGCCGCGCGGACGCGCTCTGCCGCGAGCACCTCGTCCGCATCGACGGGGTCGAGTCGGTGCACTCGGGGCCGAGCATCAGCACGGAGGGCCTGGAGGGCGGCTTCGACTGGATGCTCGCGGTGCGCTTCCGTGACCCCGAAGCGCTCGCCGCCTACCTGCCGCACCCGGAGCACCGACCCGTCGCCGACCACATCGGGGCGTCGAGCGAGCGCGTCGTGGTGTTCGACGTCGCCGACTGACCGCACCGGGCCGATCGACCGGACCGGGCCGACCGCTCAGGCCTGCTTGCGCCGCGGCCGTGCCGACCGTGGCGGGACCGTCCGCATGTGCGCCTTCACCCGGCCCAGGACGTCGTCGAGCGTCTGCACGTCCTCGCGCGACAGGGGCACGAGGAACAGCTGCCGGAGCACCTCGACGTGCCCGGGGAAGACCCGACCGAGCAGCGCGCGGCCGGCGTCGGTGAGCGAGACCGTGACGCTCCGTTCGTCCTCGGCCGAGGGGGCCCGCACGACCAGGCCGTCCCGTTCGAGCAGCCCCACCTGGTAGGTCAGACCGCTCCGGCTGTAGACGACCCCGTCCGCCAGGTCGGTCATCCGCAGGCTGCCGTCCGCGGCGTCGCCGAGCGTGGCGAGCAGCTGGAACTGCACGTAGCTCAGGCCCCCGGCGTCCTTGAGCTGCTGCTCGACCGTGTGCCGGAGCAGGCTGCTCACCTCGATGAGCGAGAAGTAGGCACCGAGTTCGGCGGGGTCGAGCGGCGGCACGGGTTCGGTCACGGCGGCAGTCTAGTGCTGCGAGTTCGAAGCACCTCCTGAGTGCTCTCGGAGGCTCGCGCTGCTGGCTCGGCGCCCCGGGAGCCGTCGCCCCTGCCACCATGGACGGATGACCGACCCTGAGTTCCGCCGCCGTCGGCGCACGGCCGACGTGGTCGGCATCCTCGAACCGAACCCGCGCCCGCTCACCACGGTCCTCGTCGCGGTCGTCGCCGTCCTGGTGCTCACCGTCGTCGGGTTCTTCCTGGGCACGGTCGACCTCGGGCTCGCGAAGGCGTTCAACACCGTGCACGTCGGTGCCCTCGGGGCCTTCACGACCGCGGTCTACCACGTGATCAGCCCGGTGCCGGCGATCGCGCTGACCTTCGTCGTCGCGGGGATCATCTGGTGGCGGGCCCGGGACCTGCGACCGGCGCTCGGCTTCGGGATGACGATCGCGATCACGTGGCTGCCCTCGGCGGTCGTGAAGGAGATCGTGCACCGGGCCCGGCCGGACGTGGCGCTCTTGCCGCACCCGTTCCCCGTGCAGCCCGACCCGAGCTACCCGAGCGGCCACACCGTCTACATCACGGCGTTCGTCATCGCCCTCGTCTGGGTCGTCCGCGAGACCCGGTGGCACCGGCTCGCGCAGGTCCTCGGCGTCGTGGCGATCGTCGTCGTGTTCCTGTCGGTGTCGATCGACGCCGTGCACTTCCCGACGGACGCGGCCGCCTCGATCCTCTGGGCACTCGCGGTGGCCCCGGCGGCACGGGTCGTCTGGGTCGACTGGACCACCCCGCGGATCCCGTTCCTCCGCCCGCGCGAGGGCGCCGCCGTCCCGGTCAGCCCCGGCCGCTGACGCCCGCGTGGCGTGAGCGCCGCCGCGCCACCACGAGCGCCCCGACGGCGACGACGGCCGACGCGAGCATCACCACCGCGAGCGGCGCCGCCGTGCCCTCCCCGCCCAGGCTGACGAGCGGCGACACCAGCGCCGCGAGGCCGAACTGCAGCGCCCCGAGCACCGCCGACGCGCTGCCGGCCACCCCGGGCACCGCCCCGAGCGCGAGCGCCGTCGCGTTGCCGAGCACCAGGCCGAGCGACCCCACCGCGGTGAACAGCGGCACGGCGAGCCACAGGACCGGGGCTCCGGTGACGACGAGCAGCGCGAACGCCACCGTCGACGCCACGACCAGGACGATCCCGAGCGTCAGGACGCCCTCGACCGAACGGGTTGCGGTGAGCCTGGCGGACAGGACGCTCACACCCATCAGCGCGAGCGCGTTCAGGCCGAACGCCATGCCGTAGCCGACCGTGTCGAGCCCGAGCATCCCCTGGTACAGGAACGGCGACGCCGAGATGTAGGCCATCATCACCGCGAACGCGAAGCCGAACACCGCGGTGTACCCGACGAACGTCCGCGAGCGCAGCGCCCGCAGCGGCGACCCGGCCGACACCCGCTCGGCGCGCAGCGCGTCCCGCCGGGAGCGCAGGTGCGTCTCCCGCACGACCGCGAGCACGGCGACGAGCATCACCACCGACAGCCCGAGCACGATCGTCAGCAGCCCGCGCCAGCCGATCGGCCCGGTGAGCAGCCCGCCGAGCAGCGGCGCGACCACGGGGGCGACCCCGCCGACGATCATCATGAGCGAGAACGCGCGCGCCGCGGGCTTGCCGGTCGCGAGGTCGGAGATCACCGCCCGCCCGATCACCATCCCGGCTGCGCCGCCCAGGCCCTGCAGCAGCCGGGCGACGACGAGCACGGCGACGTTCGGCGCGAGCACCGCGGCGGCGCTCGCGAGCACGCAGAGCGCGGCCCCCGCCAGCAGCGGCGGCACGCGGCCGAACCGGTCGGACAGCGGGCCGAACACGAGCTGCCCGGCGGTCACCCCGACCAGGAAGGCGGTCAGGGTCAGCTGCACGGTCGTCGCGGACGCCGCCAGCTCGGTGGTCATCTGCGGGAACGCCGGCAGGTACAGGTCGGTCGCGAACGGGGCGACCGCGCTGAGCAGGCCGAGCACGAGCAGCAGCGGTGTCGTGATGCCCGTCGGCCGGGAGGAGGGCTTCGCCGTCGTGGCGCGGATGGATCCGGTGTCGGTCGTCATGGTTATGAAAGCATAACTGATGCGGTCGGGACGGTACAGTGACCGCATGGCACCAGCGGTCTCCGACGACGCCCTCGCCGAGTTCGCCGACGTCGTCCTGCGCATCGGTCGCGAGGTCGACCCGCACGGCCAGCACGCCCTCGACATCGTCCCGCTCACCGGGACCGAGGCGCTCGTCATGCGCTGGGTGCACCGCAACCCGGGGGCCTCTCCGAGTGCGGTCGCCGAGGCCACGGCCCTCCAGCGCAGCAACTGCAGCGCCGCGCTCCGCTCCCTCGTCGCGAAGGGCATGGTCGAGCGCCGCACCGCCCCGGAGGACGCCCGCACCGTCCAGCTGCACCCGACGCCGCTCGCCGACGAGAGCATCGCCCGACTGCACGCGTCCTGGGCGGGGCGGCTGCGCGCCGCCCTCGGCGGCGACGAGCGCGGCCTCGAGGCCGCAGCGGCCCTGCTGGCACGACTCGACGACGGCCTGCGACGACGGGACTGACGTCGGACGGGAGGATCGTGGCGGGCCCGCCACGATCCTCCCGTCCGGTGTGGGGCCGGTCCGCGCGATCGGGCGAGCGTTCAGGCGCGCTGTCGCGACGCCTCGTCGTCGATCGGGAGCAGCCGGCGGGCGCCGTGACCCTCCGCGCCGAGCGCGTCGCCCGGGTTGACGACCAGGCACGCGTTCAACGACACGCAGCCGCAGCCGATGCACTGCGTCATCTCCTGCTGCAGCCGCTCGAGCTCGAGCTGGCGCGCCCGCAGCCGTGCCCGCCACCGTTCGTTGAGCCGTGCCCAGTCGCGGAGCGACGGCATCCGGTCGGTCGGCAGCGCGGCGAACTGCTCGGCGACCTCGGCGAGCGGGATGCCGAGCCGCTTGGCGACCTGGATGATCGCGATCCGCCGCTCGACGTGCCGTGGGTACAGCCGTGTGCCGCCGGTCGTGCGCTCGGGGTGGATCAGGCCCTTGCGCTCGTAGAAGTGCAGGGCCGACGCGGCCACCCCGGTGCGCTGGACGACCTCGCCGATGGAGAGCAGGTCGGTCGGCTTCGGCTCCGGGATCTCCACCATGGTCGAGATCCTACGACCGCGCGCAGCGGCCCCTGGTACCCTCGACCGCGAACAAGACACGCAGTGTGTATCTACCGGCCGTCGGCACCCCGGCGGACAACGGCGGCACCCGATGGGCCCGCTCGATCCAGGCCGGCCCCAGAAGGCACACCCCTGATGCTCCAACCCCGACGCACCGATGCGTCCCTCGTCTCCCTCGCCGGTCGCTGGTACTTCCCGATCGCGTTCGTCGCCCGGCTCCCGTTCGCCATGATGGTCGTGGGCGTCCTGACGCTCGTCGTCGCCTCCCGTGACTCGGTCGCCCTCGGCGGTGTCAACTCCGCCTTCGTCGGCATCGGCTCGGCCGTCTTCGGCCCGCTGGTCGGTGCCGCCGCCGACCGGTTCGGCCAGCGCGCCGTGCTGGTGCCCGTCGGCCTGGCGAACGCGGTGCTCCTCGGCGCGCTCCCGTTCGTCGTCGCGGGCACCGCGCCGGACCTCGCCGTCCTCGCGATGTCGTTCTGCATCGGCGCGAGCGCGCCGCAGGTCGCCCCGATGTCCCGCACCCGGCTCGTCGCGATCATCCGGCAGCGGATGGCGCCGCAGCGGCACGAGCGCGTGCTCAGCGGCACCATGGCGTACGAGTCCGCGGCCGACGAGACGGTGTTCATCGTCGGACCGTTCCTGGTCGGGCTCCTGGCGAGCGCGATCGCCCCGTGGGTCGCGGTCGCCGGTGCCGCCGCCCTGACCCTGGTGTTCGTGACGGCCTTCGCGCTGCACCCGACCGGACGGCTCGTCGTCGGCGGTGCCGAGCGCGAGACCCCGGCGCCCGCGACGCAGCTCCTCCGCCCGCGGCTCGTCGTCGTGGTGCTCGGGATCCTCGGCGTCGGGCTGTTCTTCGGCTCGACGCTGACCTCGCTGACCGCGTTCATGGAGCAGCACGGGGAGTCGTCCCAGGCGGGGCTGCTCTACGGGATCATGGGCATCGGCTCCGCGGCCCTGGCGCTCGGCTCGGCGGCCTTCCCTCGGGCGTTCGGCGTCGGGTGGCGCTGGCTCGCCTTCGGCGTCGTGCTGCTCGCCGGCGCGGTGGCGTTCGCGGCGGCGGACTCGGTCGGCGCCGTGGCCCTCGTGCTCGGCCTGATGGGCATCGGCATCGGGCCGACCCTGGTGGCGCAGTACAGCCTCGGGTCCGAGCGCTCCCCGGTCGGTCGCTCGGCGACCACGATGACGATCCTCGGCTCGGCGGTCATCGTCGGGCAGTCCGTGGCGTCCGCGATCGTCGGCGAGGTCGCCGAACGTGCCGGGGCCGGCGCGGCGATGGCGTTCCCGGCGTACGCGGCGGCGCTCGTCGTGCTCGCGGCGGTGCTCAACCTGGTGTTGGCCCGCCGCACGGCCTGACGGGCCGGGCCGCCGGAGACCGCAGGCCCGCTCACCGGAGCAGGATGGCGGCATGCGCTTCCTGGTCCTCGGCGGCACCGCCTGGCTCGGCGTAGCGGTCGCCGACGACGCCCTCCGCGCCGGTCACGACGTCACCTGCCTCGCCCGCAGCTCCACCGTCCCCGCGGGTGCCCGCTCGGTCGTCGCCGACCGGGATCACCCGGACGCCCTCGAGGCGGTCGTCGAGGACGGTCGGTGGGACGCGGTCGTCGACGTGTCCCGCACGCCCGCGCACGTGCGCCGCGCGGTCCGGGCCCTCGAGCCGGTCGCTGACCGGTACGTGTTCGTCTCGACCGTCAGCGTGTACGCCTCGCACGCCGAGCGCGGTGCTGACGAGACCGCGGCCCTGCTGCCGCCGAGCGACGACCCCGCCGAGTACGGCGCCGCGAAGGTCGCGTGCGAGCGCGCGGTCACCGACGGCTTCGGCCCGGAGCGCGCGTCGATCGCCCGGGCGGGACTCGTCGGCGGACCGGGCGACCACACCGGCAGGTCGGGGTACTGGCCCTGGCGGTTCGCCCACGCCGCCGCGACCGGCCGCTCGGTGGTCGTGCCGGCCGACGGCGACCGTCCCACCGCGGTCGTCGACGTCCGCGACCTCGCCGGCTGGCTCGTCGGCGCCGCGGAGGGTGGTCGGCCGGGCGTCTCGAACGTCACCGGTGACCCCGTCACCCTGCGCCAGCACCTCGGCGCTGCGCGGAGCGTCGCGGGGGCGTCCGCGCCGGTCGTGGCGCTCGACGACGACACCCTGATCGGGCACGGTGTCGCGCCGTGGGCCGGTGCGCGATCGCTGCCGCTCTGGATCCCCGACGCGGACCACCAGGGGATGAACGACCGGTCGAACGCCCGGGCGGTCCGTGCGGGACTGACGCTGCGTCCGCTCGCCGAGACCCTGTGCGATGCCCTGGCGTGGGAGGTGCGGCAGCCGGAGCACCCGCACGGCGCCGGTCTGTCCGACGATGACGAGGACGCACTGCTCACCGGGCGCTGACGGCAGCGACGCCCCGGCCGCCCCGAGCCGCACCGGTCGCCCCGCCGGCTCAGTCCTCGGTGTCGTCGACCAGCAGGTCCTCGTGCCGGTAGTCGTTCGACCGCAGACCGGCCCGGGCGATCATGTGCGACGACACCGGCACCAGGAACAGCTGGAACACCATCACCGGCAGCACGACCCAGAACGCCGTCCAGGTCCCCACCGCGACGACGACCGCCGCGAGCGCCATCGCGAGCCCGAGGACCTGCGGCTTCGCCATCGCGTGCAGCCGGACGAGGGGGTCCGGGAACCGCACGATGCCGATCGCCGCCGCGAGGGACAGCGCGGCGCCGACGAGCAGCAGGACGAGGGCGACCCAGGCGCGGACGCCGGCGGTGTCGACGAAGGACTCGAGGATCTCGATCACGGGCGGCGCTCCTCGTCGACGGCGTGCTCCGGGGTGGTCGCGTCGAGCCCCTCGTCGGAGGGGTCGGACGACGGGGTGACGATTCGGGCGACCGCGATCGTGGCGAACACGCTCGTGGCCGCGATGACCACGAGCACCGGCACGGCGGTCAGGTCCCGGCGGACCACCATCGCCGCGGCGATGACGATGAGCGCGGTGGTCAGCACGATGTCCGAGCCGATCATCCGGTCCAGGATGGTCGGCCCGCGGACGATCCGACCGACCGCCAGGGCGAGCGTCGCACCGAGCAGCACGAGCAGCAGGACGACCCCGACGGCCATCACGACGACCGCGGCGCTCACCGGGTCACCTCCGGCAGCGGCTCGGCCAGCTCGGACACGTCCTGTCGCGAACCGATCGCCCGGATCACCATCTCCTCGATCCGGTGCGCCTCGCGCGTCGCGGCCTCCACCTGTTCGACGCGTTCGGTGTCGAGCACGTGCAGCAGCAGCCGTCGACGGGGCAGGTCGACGTCGGCGACGTACGATCCCGGCACGAGCGAGATCGCCAGCGTCGCGAGCGTGAAGGTCATCTCGGACGTCGTGTGCAGCTGCACGAGCACGATCGAGCTCCGCCGCACACCGCGCGGCCGGACCGCGACCCAGGCGACCCGGAACGAGGCCGCCACGACGAGCCCGGCCCAGACCACCAGGAACCAGAGCAGCCGGGGCAGCGAGAGCCGCTTCGACAGCGGGACCGGCGGGAGCGGGAGCAGCTGGGTGACGAGCAGCGCGACGACCACGCCGCAGAGCAGCGTCAGGACGGTCCACGACCCCCACAGCAGCGCCCACAGCACGGTCAGCCCGGCGACGAGCGGCACGTCGTAGCGCCACGCGACGGCGATGCGTCGTGCGTTCGAGATCCGGCGGACGTCGGTCATCGCGCACCTCCGAGGACGGCCTGGACGTAGCGGTCGGGGGACTCGAGGGACTCCGCCGCGCGGGTCGCGTAGCCGTAGAGCGGCCCGGCGACGACCGTCAGGGCGACCGACCCGAGGACCGCCACCGTCGTGACGGCGACGAGCATGCGTGGCAGGCGGGCCGGCTCCGGCGCTTCGCCGGCGGTGGCCGTCGCGCCGGTCGCCGGACGGGAGGCGCTGCTCGCGTGGGGTGCGTCGGTGACGGTGGTCGAGCCTCCCGGGTGGTACGCCTCGCCCGTCTCCTCGGAGACGGTGAGGGGCGCCGGTTCCGGCGACCGCAGGTGCGCGTGCGGCTCGGCCGTCGTGACGTGCGGGGCCGCCGCCTCGGCGGCCGGCTTCGGCCGCCAGAAGGCGGCGTCCCAGACGCGCATCAGCGCGTACAGGGTCAGGAGGCTCGTGACGACCCCGGCGGCGACCGTCACCCACGCCATCGGGGAGCCGTCCTCGGCCGCTGCGCGGAACAAGCCGAGTTTGCCGATGAAGCCGGAGAAGGGCGGGATCCCGCCGAGGTTGAACGCCGGGACCAGGTACAGCGCCGCCAGGAGGGGTGCCGCCTTGAGCAGCCCGCCGAGCGACCGGCTCGAGGTCGTGCCGCCGACGCGCTCCATCACGCCCGACACCAGGAACAGCGTGGTCTGCACGACGATGTGGTGCACCGTGTAGAACACCGCGGCCGCCGTGCCCGCGACCGTGCCGAGGCCGATGCCCATCACCATGAAGCCGATGTGGCTGATCAGCGTGAACGACAGCAGTCGCTTGACGTCGGTCTGCGACACCGCGCCGAGCACGCCGACGATCATCGTCAGGACCGCCACGACGAGCAGGACCGTGTTGAGCTGCGGTCTCGGGAAGATGATCGTCTCGAGGCGGATGATCGCGTAGATGCCGACCTTCGTGAGCAGGCCCGCGAACACCGCCGTGACCGGGGCCGGGGCGGTCGGGTACGAGTCCGGCAGCCAGAACGCCAGGGGGAACACGGCGGCCTTGATGCCGAACCCGATGAGCAGCATGGTGTGCAGGAGCAGCTGCACGTGCTCCGGGAGCTCGGCCATGCGCTGCGAGATCTGCGCGATGTTCACGGTGCCGGTGGCCCCGTACACCAGGCCGATCGCGGCGAGGAAGATCGCCGACGCGATGAGGCTCGTGACGATGTACGTCGTGCCGGCGCGCACCCGCTGCTCGCTGCCGCCGAGGGTGATGAGCACGTAGCTCGCCACCAGGAGCATCTCGAACGCGACGTAGAGGTTGAAGAGGTCGCCGGCCATGAACGCGTCGAGGACACCCGCCGCGAGCACGAGGTAGGTCGGGTAGAAGATCGTGACCGGGGCGTCCTCGTCGTCCGCGGCCAGGCCCTGCCCGATCGAGAACAGCAGGACGAGCAGGAGCACGCTCGCGCTCACGGTGAGGAGCAGGGCGCTCAACCGGTCGACCACCAGCGAGATGCCGTACGGCGCCTCCCAGCCGCCGACCTGCACGACGATCGTGCCGTGCTGGTCGACCAGGACCATGAGCGTCGCCGCGACCGCGACGGCGACCGCGAGCACCGCGACGGTGATCGCACGCTGGAGCTTCTGGTGCCGGAGCAGCCCGAGCGCGACGGCCGCGCCGAGCAGCGGGACGAGGACGAGCAGCGGGACGAGCCAGGTCATCGGGAGGCCTCCTCGCGCTGCGCGGCTTCGGGGTCGGTGTCGATCTCGGGGTCCTCGTCCGCCGGGTCGTCGCGGTCCTTGCCGATCGCGGCGTCGGCCTCGTCGACCTCGACCTCGTCGGCGCGGGAGAGCTTCCAGGACCGGTGGATGAGCGCGAGGAGGAACGCGCTCACGGCGAAGGTGATGACGATCGCGGTGAGGGCGAAGGCCTGGGGGAGCGGGTCGGTGATGCCCTCGGCGGACTTGCCGATCGGCGGCCGGCCTGCGGTGCCGGACATGATGAGCAGCAGCAGGTTGAGCGCGTTGCCGAGCAGCAGGAAGCCGAGCAGCATCCGCGTCAGCGAGCGTTCGAGCAGCAGGTACACCCCGCACGAGAACAGCACCGCCATCGCGATGACGAGGACCAGCGTGATGGTCATGCGGCACTCCCTTCCGGGGTCGAGGCTGCGGCGTTGTCGGCGGGGTCGGACTCGGTCGTGTCGGCGATCGGGGCGCGGGAGTCCTCGAGGCGCTGGCGGTCGACCTCGGCACCGAGGCTCCGGAGCACGTCGAGCACGAGCCCGACGACGACCAGGTAGACCCCGATGTCGAAGAACGTCGCGGTGACGAACTCCACGTGGCCGAGCACGGGGACGGTGGCCTCGAAGAACTCGGAGTACAGGGCTTCCTTCCCGAAGAACAGCGGCACGATCGCGGTCGTCGCCGCGGTCGCGACCCCGAGCCCGAGCAGGCGTCCGGCGCGGACCGGGGCGGCGGCGCCGAGCTCGGCCGGACCACCGGCGAGGTACCGGGCAGCGAGCGCGATCCCGGCGACGAGACCGCCGGCGAACCCACCGCCGGCGGCGTTGTGCCCGGCGAACAGCAGGTAGAGCGACAGGACGATGAGCCCGTGGAACAGCAGGCGCACGACCACGTCGAGCAGGGCCGAGCGACCGGTCGGGATCGCGGCACTCGTCGGCAGCCAGGCGCGGGGTTCCCCGTCCGGGCGGTGCTTGTCGCTCGTCACGCTCGAGGGCAGGTCCCGGAGCCGCGGGAGCGTGTCCTCGCGGGAGTCCAGGAAGATCAGGCTCGCGACGCCCGTGGCCGCGGCGACGACGACGGTCAGCTCGCCGAGGGTGTCCCAGCCGCGCAGGTCGACGAGGGCGACGTTCACGACGTTCAGGCCGTGCCCGAACGAGCTCGTGAGCGCGGGCAGGTCCGGCCAGAGCGGCTCGGCCGTCCGGGCGGAGGCCGCGACGACGACGACGACCGCGAGGGTGACCCCGGCGAGGGCGGCGAAGAGCGCGCGGACGATCCGGAACCGCGAGGGGTTCGCGGTCGCGATCCGCGGGGGGAGCCGGCGGAGCACGAGCACGAACGCGATGAGCGTCACGGTCTCGACCACGAGCTGCGTGAGCGCGAGGTCGACGGCGCCGTGCAGGACGAAGAGCACGGACATGCCGTAGCCGGTGACGCCGACCAGGACGGCCGCGGCGAACCGGGTCTTCGCGGTGAGCACGGCGATCGCCGCGATCGCCATCACGACGACGACGGGCACCTGGCCCCACGAGTCCGCGAACCGGACGTGGAACGCCCACGGACCGCCGAGCACCAGGTTCGCGAGGGCCCCGGCGACGAACACCGACAGGATCACGGTCAGGTAGTAGGGGAGCGAGCCGCGCTGCAGGCTGGCGGTCAGGCCGGTCGCGAAGCGGTCGAGCCCGCGCATGGTCCGGCGGTACGTGCCCGAGGCGCTCGGCGAGCCCTCGAGCCGGTCCTGCAGGGCGCCGACCGGACGACGGAGCAGGAACAGGGCCGTGCCGCCGAGGAGCGTCAGCGCGGAGATGCCGAGGGCGGGCTCGAGGCCGTGCCAGAGCGCCAGGTGCGGGACCTCGCCCGGCAGCGCGGCGTCGGCGGCCGCCGGTTCGATGCCGTGCGCGACCACCGGGGTCAGCAGGCCGAGGACGACCCCGGCGACGGCGAGCACCGACGGCACGACGCCGAGGCCGTGCAGTCCGTGCGGCTCCGTGGCCGCGACCCCGGGCTTCCGGGCGAAGGTGCCCCAGAGGAAGCGCAGCGAGTACGCCACGGTCAGGACCGACCCGAGCGTGACCCCGATCAGGGCGACCCACGCCCACCCGGCCTGGGCACCGTGCAGCTCCTCGACGAAGCCGGTGAGCACGGCCTCCTTCGCGACGAAGCCGATCGTCGGCGGCAGCCCGGCCATCGACGCGAGCGCGAGGACGCTCACCACGACGAGCCACGGCGTGCGGCGCCCGAGCCCGCTGAGCTTCCGGAGGTCGCGGGTGCCGGTGGCGTGGTCGACCGCCCCGACGACCAGGAAGAGCGTCGACTTGAAGGTGGCGTGCGCGACGAGCAGGGCGACCCCGCCGAGCGCCAGGGCCGGCACGCCCCAGCCGACCGCGAGCACCAGGAAGCCGAGCTGCGCGACGGTGCCGTACGCGAGCAGGAGCTTGACGTCGGTCTGGCGCAGGGCGCGGTACCCACCGATGAGCATGCCGGCGACGCCGAGCACCGTGACGGTCTCGCGCCAGCCGGTCACCAGCGCGAACGCTGGGGCCAGCCGGGCGACGAGGTAGATGCCGGCCTTCACCATCGCCGCGGCGTGCAGGTAGGCGCTGACCGGGGTCGGGGCGGCCATCGCGGCGGGGAGCCAGAAGTGGAAGGGGACGATCGCCGACTTCGTCAGGGCGCCGAGGAGCACGAGCACGACGGCCACCGGCACGAGCGGTCCCGGTCGGTCGACGAGCCCCGGGGCCCGCGCGATGATGCCGGACAGGCTCGAGGTCCCCGCGGTCACGGACAGGGCGACGAGCCCCGCGAGCATCGCCAGGCCACCGGCGGTCGTGACGATGAGCGCCTGCATGGCGGCCGCGCGGCTGGCCCGCTTCGCGGCGTCGTGTCCGATGAGCAGGTAGGAGAAGACGGTCGTCGCCTCCCACAGCACGAAGAGCACGATCACGTCGTCGGCGACCACGAGCCCGTACATCGAGCCGGCGAAGGCGGTCAGGACGCCCGCGAACCGGCCGGTCCCGGGTTCGTCGCGACCGAAGTACGACGCGCAGTACACGAGCACGAGGGCACCGACGACGGACACCACGAGCGCGAGCACCCACGACAGGGCGTCCATCCGCAGTGCGATCGCCAGGTCGAGCTCGGGGATCCACCGCCAGGTGCTCGTCACCCCGCCGTGCAGTGCGGCGTCCGTCTGGGCGACGGTCAGCACCGCGGCAGCGGCCGGTGCGAGGGCAGCGACGGAGAAGACGTGGCGGCCGAGCAGGGGGGTCAGGGCGGGGACGATCAGGGCGACGATCGCGAACGCGACGAGGACGGAGACCATCGGGCACCTCCTCGGGGTCGGGCTGCAGTCCGGCTCACTGGGCCCTCACAGCCTACGAGCAGGCGGTTGGCAAATTCCTGTACGGCCGGACAGCCGGCGACGTGCGGGAGCAGACTGCCCCACCACTCTGCACCGCGACCGGCGCGGGCGTTGCGGGTCAGCGCTCGTACGCCTTCGCGGGGATCTGCGTCGCGAGCTTCCCGCCGGACACGTCGACGAGGGTCCCGGTGACGTACCCGGCTGCGTCGCTCGCGAGGAACACGAGCAGGTCCGCGACGTCGTCGGCCGATTCCCACCGCCGGATCGACAGCGTGTCGAGCAGCCGGTCCTGCGCGGCGGACGGCATCTCGGCGAACCCGTTCATCGCCGTCGGCACCATGCCCGGCGCGTACGCGTTCACGGTGATGCCCCACGGCCCGAGCTCGGACGCGAGCACCCGGGTGAAGGCGACGACCGCGGACTTCGACGCCGCGTACGCCGCGCTCCCGACGCTCGGCACGATCGCCGCGAACGACGCCGCGTTGAGGATCCGTCCGCGTCCGGCGGCCTGCATGACCGGCGCGACCGCCTGGGCCACCAGGAACGTGCCGCCGACGTTGACGTCCATGCACCGGCGCCAGGCGTCCCACCCGAGCTCGGCGACCGTCCCCTCGACGTTGATGCCGGCGTTGTTCACGAGCACGTCGACCGTGCCGTACCGGGCGACGACCCCGTCCACCGCCGCGCGCACGGACGCGGGGTCGGTCACGTCGCAGCGGACCTGGTCGACGCCGGTCGTCGGTGCGTCCGGGAACGCGAGGTCGAGCGCCACCACCCGGCAGCCCTCGGTCACGAACCGGTCGGCGAGCACGGCGCCGATCCCTCGGGCGGCCCCGGTCACGAGGACCACGCGGTCGGTCAGGTCGAGGTGCATCGTCGCTCCTGTCGTCGGTGTCGCGCGCCGACCACCGCGACGCCGCGAGAGCCATACTGTTCCACCATGACGGCGAAGGTGCTCTGGACCACGGGTGGCGGCAGCGGCATGGGGGCGGCCGGAGCCGTCGCGGCCGCGCGGGACGGCTGGACGGTCGTGCTCAGCGGGCGTCGGGCGGACCGGCTCGAGCAGGTCGCCGCGACGATCCGCGCCGCGGGTGGCACCGCCGACGTCCTGCCCGTCGACGTCGCCGACGCCGACGCCGACGCCGTGCGTACGGCGCGGGACACGGTGCTCGAACGGCACGGGAGGCTCGACGGACTGCTGCTCGCGGCGGGCCTGAACACGCCCCGGCGCCGGTGGGACGACCAGTCGCTCGACCAGGTCCGCGCCGTCCTCGACACGAACCTGACGGCCGTCGTGACCGTCGTCGATGCCGCCCTGCCCGCCCTCCGCGCCACCGGCGGCGTGGTCGTCGCCGTGTCGTCCTACGCCGGGTGGTCGTTCCAGCCGGGCGCCGGCGTCGCCTACTCGGCGTCGAAGACCGCGCTCGGCTCGGTGGTGCGGACGCTCAACCAGCAGGAGGCGCAGCACGGGGTCCGGGCGACCCACCTGTGCCCCGGCGACGTCGCGACGGACTTCCTCGACCAGCGCCCCGTCGTGCCGGACGCGGACGCCCGGGCGCGCATGCTGCAGCCCGAGGACGTCGGACGGACCGTCGCGTTCGTGCTCGGCGCCGCGCCGCACGTCCGCATCGACGAACTCGTGCTGTCCCCCGTCGCGCAGCACTGACCGCAGATCCCGGAGGAGACCCCCGTGCAACTCACCGACCTCGTCCCCGACCCCACCGCGCTCGAGCGGATCGCGACCGGCAGCACCTGGGCCGAGGGGCCGTGCTGGGTCCCCGCCAACGGCACCCTGCGGTGGTCGGACATCCCCGGCGACCGCATCCTCCAGTGGCACGAGGACACCGGGGAGACGACCGAGTACGCCACCGGGGTCGAGTTCACGAACGGCCGCGTGCTCGACCGCGACGGCTCGGTCGTCCAGTGCTCGCACGGCCGCCGTCGGGTCGAACGGGACCGGGACGGCGTCGTCACCCCGATCGTCGACGCGTGGGCCGGCGGACGCCTCAACTCGCCGAACGACGTCGTCGTCGCGCGGGACGGCAGCGTGTGGTTCACCGACCCGGCGTACGGCATCACGCAGCCGCGCGAGGGGCACCCCGGCGAGCGGGAGTACGGCGACCACTGGGTGTTCCGGTGCGGCCCCGACGGCGAGGACCTGCGACCGGTCGTGCTCGACTGCGACGAGCCGAACGGCCTCGCGTTCTCGCCCGACGAGCGGGTGCTCTACGTCGCCAGTTCCTCCGCGGACCTGCCCGTGATCCGCGCCTACGATCGCGACGGCGCCCGGGTCAAGAACGGCCGCGAGTTCGTCCGCCTCGACCCCGGGGAGGGGGTGCCGGACGGCATCCGGGTCGACGAGCACGGCCACGTGTGGTCGTCAACCCACCGCGGGGTCTCCGTGTTCGCACCGGACGGCACCCGGATCGGCGACGTGCCGGTGCCCGAGGTCGTCGCGAACCTGTGCTTCGGCGGCGCCGACGGTCGCACGCTCTTCGTCACCGCGACCACGTCCGTGCACCGCCTGCGCACCACGACCCGGGACGCAACCAGCATCTGACATTCCGTTCTGGTCGACTGCGATGTAGTATTCCACCGCAGCCGAGAGATCAGGAGTGTCGTCATGCCCGAGGTCGCCATCATCGGGACGCGGGGGTACCCGTCCTACTACGGCGGGTTCGAGACCGCCGTCCGACAGCTCGCCCCGTCGCTGGCCGACGCCGGCTGGGACGTCACGGTCTACGGTCGTCCCGGTCAGGAGCGGTCCGACGACCCGGACCTCGACCCACGCGTCGCCCGGCGCACGACCCGCGGACTCGAGACCCGGTCGCTGTCGACGCTCACGTACGGGCTCACCGCCACGCTCGACGTCCTGCGCCGCCGCCCCGACGCCGTCCTCGTGATGAACTGTGCGAACGGGTACTGGCTCCCACTCCTCCGTCTCGCCGGCATCCCCGCGGTCGTCAACGTCGACGGCCTCGAGTGGGAGCGTGCGAAGTGGGGGCGCCTCGCTCGGACCGTGTTCTGGTGGGGTGCCCGGATGACTGCGCGGTGGGGGACCGAGTTGGTCTTCGACGCCGAGGCGATCGGACGCTACTGGCGTCGGGAGCTCGGTCGGGACGGCGCCGTCATCCCCTACGGCGGCACGGAGCTCGGCCCACTGCCGCTCCACGACGACGACGCCGACCTCCACGGCGTGCCCTTCGCGCTCCTGGTCGCCCGGTTCGTCCCGGAGAACACCGTGCCGGAGTTCCTCGCGGCGGCGCGGCGGATCGGCGAGCGGCACCCGGTGGTGATCGTCGGGTCCACCGGGTACGGCGGCGACCTCGACGAGCAGGCCCGCGCGCTCGCCGACGAGCACCCGCGGGTCCGCTGGCTCGGCCACGTCTCGGACGACGCCCGGCTCCTCGCGCTCTGGCAGCACGCCGGCGCCTACTTCCACGGGCACAGCGTCGGCGGGACCAACCCCGCGCTCGTCCAGGCGATGCACTGCGGTGCCCCGGTGGTCGCCCGAGACACCGTCTACAACCGCGAGGTCCTCGCCGACACCGGTGCCCGGTTGGTCCAGCCGGAGCCGGCGGCCATCGCGGACGCCGTGACGGACCTGCTCGAGGATCCGGCAGCGCAGCGGGCGCTCCGGACGGCTGTGCGGGCCCGGGCGGCCTCGGCGTACGACTGGCCCTCGGTGTGCGCCGCCTACGAGCGACTGCTCGCAGAGGTGTCCGGCCACCGTGTCCGGGAGTTCGCTGCCGTATCCTGACCCGGCCATGCAGTGCGACTACTTCGACCGCGGGGTGTGCCGGTCCTGCACCCTGATGGGCCAGCCCTACGCCGACCAGGTGCTCGACAAGGAGATCCGCACGCGCGAGCTCCTGCGCGACGCCGTCGAGCACGCCGGGGGTGCGGCAGCGGTCTCCTGGCTCCCGGCGATCACGAGCCCGGAGTCCGGCTACCGGAACAAGGCGAAGATGGTCGTCGGCGGGACCGTCCAGCGGCCGACGATCGGCATCCTCGACGACCGTCGGCGCGGGGTCGACCTGCGGCACTGCGGCATCTGCACGCCCGGCGTCCAACGGGCGCTCCCCGTCCTGGCGGACTTCGTCGCGGACGTCGGGCTCATCCCGTACGACGTCGCGGCCCGTCGGGGCGAGCTGAAGTTCGTGCTCGTCACGGAGTCCCCGGACGGCGAGCTCATGGTCCGGTTCGTGCTCCGCTCGGAGGGGCAGCTCCCGCGCCTCCGCGAGCACCTCGGCGCCCTGCGGCAGGTGCTGCCCGAGGCCGTCGTCGTCACCGTGAACCTGCTCCCGGAGCACAAGGCCGTGACCGAGGGGGAGCGCGAGGTCGTGCTCACCGAGCAGGAGACGCTGCCGATGCGCTTCGACGACGTCACGATGCACCTCCGGCCGCAGAGCTTCTTCCAGACGAACACCTCCGTCGCCGCGCAGCTGTACGGCCAGGCGTCGACGTGGATCGACGAGGTGGGACCGACGTCGATGTGGGACCTGTACTGCGGCGTCGGCGGCTTCGCCCTGCACGCTGCACGCCCCGGACGCGCCGTGACCGGCATCGAGACGAGCCGTGAGGCCGTCCGCTCCGCGAAGCAGTCCGCGCGCGAGGCCGGTCTGTCCGACGTGCGCTTCGCCGCCGACGACGCGACGGAGCACGCCCTCCGTGCCCGTCCGGACGCCGTCCCCGAGCTCGTCGTCGTGAACCCGCCCCGGCGGGGCATCGGCGAGACGCTGTCCAGCTGGCTCGAGCAGTCCGACGTGCAGCACGTCGTCTACTCGAGCTGCAACCCGGTGACCCTCGCGAAGGACCTCGCCCGCATGCCGTCGCTGCGGCTGCACCGCGCGCGGATGCTCGACATGTTCCCCCAGACCGGCCACCTCGAGGCGGTCACCCTGCTGTCCAGGGACTGACCAGGAGGCGACCAGGGGACGGACGGGAGGCTCTGCACCAGCCCGCCCCGCGCCTCCAGTCCGTCGCATTGCCAGGGAACTGCCAAGGTCACGTACCCGGGTACGGCGCGATCACCATGGACGCGGCGATCGCCGCGTACAGGAACGGCGATGGGGTACGTAGCAGCAACGGGTAGAACCGTTGGTCTCGGTTTGATAACAGTCCTGAGTTTCCTATGGTGGCCGACCAGACGCCGCCGGCACGAGACCACTGCCCCCGGAGGCGCACCCCACGACACGACCGCGATCGGTCGGGACGGGCAGTGGCGACCGAGACCGCTCCGGCGGCGTGCGGTCCGTGGTCCCGGTGGAGCGATCAACCATGAAGAAGCTTTCCCGTACCCGCACCATCGTCGGTGGCCTGGCGTTCGCCGGCATCGCCGCGACCGGTGTCGGCCTCGCAGCGGCGCCCGCGAACGCAGCGTCCGGCTCGACCTGGGACGCGCTCGCACAGTGCGAGTCCGGCGGCAACTGGGCCATCAACACCGGCAACGGCTACTACGGCGGCCTGCAGTTCAATCTCGGCACCTGGCAGGCGAACGGCGGCTCGGGCAACCCGGCGTCGGCGAGCCGCGAGGCCCAGATCGCCGTGGCCGAGCGCGTCCTCGCCTCGCAGGGCTGGGGCGCCTGGCCGGCATGCTCCGCGAAGCTCGGCCTGAGCGGGACCGCCGGTGCGGCACCGCAGGCCGCGGCTCCGGCCCCGCAGCAGGCCGCTCCCCAGCAGGCCGCCCCGCAGCAGGCGGCGCCGAAGCAGGTCACCCCGCAGCGCACGGCGCCGGCGGCCACGCAGGCGGCGAAGCCCGCTGCGCCGTCGAAGCCCGCTGCGGTCCCGACGAGCGGCAAGACGTACACGATCCAGTCCGGCGACACCCTGGACAGCATCGCGACGAAGCTCGGCGTCGACGGCGGCTACATGAAGCTGTGGGCCGCGAACACGTCGACCATCGACGACGCGAACCTGATCTACGCCGGCCAGGAGCTGCAGCTCCCCGCCTGATCGACCTCCCGATCCAGCACGAGACCCCCGCGATCATGCGTCGCGGGGGTCTCGTGCTGTCCGGCTCCGGGGCCGCGTCGGCGTGGGGTCAGTGGTTCCGGGCGGCGAGCCACCGATCGAGGTCGTCGGAGCGGAGGGACTGGGACAGCGTCCGCCGGTCGCCGTCGTCGAGCGTCACGTACGACTGACCGTCGGTGCTCGTGCCCGAACCCGCGGTCGGCATCGTGAAGGTCCGGAGGTCGTCGGCCCGGACGCCACGGAGGGACCATCCCAGACCGAAGAGCGTCGATGCGTCCAGGCCTGGATCGACCGCCAGGTGACGGCTGGTCGCGGCGACGGCCTCCTGGATCCGACCGGGCTGGGTGAGGGTCCCGCGGGAGAGGGCCTGCTGGAACACCCCCCGCATGAACGCCTGCTGGTTGCGTACGCGGGTGTGGTCGGCGTCGGCGAAGGCGTACCGCTCGCGCACGAACGCGAGGGCCCCGGCGCCGTCGAGCCGGTTCGGCCCTGCGGTGAAGGTGTGTCCGCGCGCGGTGAACGCCTGCGGCGATGAGACGGTGACACCGCCGAGCGCGTCCGTCAGGTCCTCGAACCCGGCGAAGTCGATCTCAGCGACGTGGTCGATCCGGACGTCCAGCAGCTGCTCGACGGTCTGCACGGTGAGGGGGACGCCGCCCCACGAGTACGCGGCGTTGATCTTCGCCTGGCCATGGCCGGGCACGTCGACCCAGGCGTCGCGCATGATGGACATCAGGTAGACCGCGTGCCGGTCCGCCGGGACGTGCGCGAGCATCAGGGCATCGGACCGCCCGCCGAGGGCCTGGTCGCCGTCGGGGTCGCGAGCTGCGCGCGAGTCCGAGCCGATGAGCAGGACGTTCTGCGCGCCGGCCGTCGGGGCGGGACGGTTCCCGGTCGGGAACGCGTCGGGGATGACGTCCTTCTCGGTGTCGAAACTCCGGACGAGTCCGCCGACGAACACCGCCCCGACGACGGCCAGCACGGTGGCGACGCCGGCGAGCGAGGCGGTCGCGGCGAGGACCGCACGGAGGACCGGACGTCGACGGCGTGGCTTGCGTGCCTGCTGGTCGGGCCGTGGGCGGCGGCTGCCCCGGGATGCTCGGAGCTCGGCCTCGGCCGCCGCGCGGGCGGCGCGGCGCTCGGAGACGGGGGACGGGACGTCGGCACGGTCGGGCACGGCTGCTCCTGCGGGTCGGGTCGACCCTGACGTCGACGACACCAGCATACCGCAGGTGATATGCGAATATCAGTCCGTGGACAGGATCCTCGTCAGTCGTTCCCGGAGTGCGTCGTCGTCGGGCAGCACCTCGCGCTCGATGTGCCGCGCTGTGTCCCACGCTGCGCGTCCGGCATCGGTGACCGAGACCACCCGGCGTCGACGGTCGTCGGGGTGCGGCGTCCGCTCGACGAGCCCGTCACGCTCGGCCCGCTCGAGCGTCAGGGACATCGTCTGCGGTCGGACGTGCGCCGTCCGTGCGAGGGTGTCGGCGCCGGTCGGCCCGGTGCGGATCAGGATGTCGATGGCGATGAGCGCTGCGTGGGTCAGCCCGATCGCCCGGAGCCGCTCGTCCCAGTCGCGCTCGACGGCCCGGGCTGCTGCGGAGAGCAGGCGGCCGAGGGGCCACTGCTCCGCCTGCTCGTGCATGACCGGAGTCTACGGCGCGCCCGGACGACCAAAGTGATCAGCATGCTGACGATCCGTGTACGCTCACCGTCGTGCCCCGCTTCCTCCGCATCGTGCTGCCCGCCGTCGTCATCGTGGTCTGGCTCGTCGTCGCCTCCGTCGGCGGTCCGGTCTTCGGCAAGATCTCCGACGTCGCGACCAACGACCAGACGTCCTTCCTGCCGGCCTCGGCCGACGCGACGAAGGTGCAGGAGCGCTCCTCGGCGTTCCGACAGGCGTCCGGGGCGCCCGCGATCGTCGTGCTCGACCGGGACGGCGGGCTCCGCGACGGCGACCGGACCGCGGCCGAGCAGCTCGCCGCGACGCTCGGCGACCGGAGCGACGTCCAGGGGGTGAGCCCGGTCATCCCGAGCGAGGACGGCGACGCGGTCGAGATCGTGGCGACGCTGACCCAGGACGCCGAGACCGGTGAGGCGGTGGCGTCGATCCGCGCCGACGTCGAGGACGCGCTGCCCGCCGGGCTCTCCGGGTACGTCACCGGTCCGGCGGGCTTCACGGCCGACCTGACCGAGGCGTTCGCGGGCATCGACGGCATCCTGCTCGGGGTCGCCCTCGCCGCGGTCTTCGTGATCCTCGTCGTCGTCTACCGTTCGCCGCTCCTGCCGGTGCTCGTGCTCGGTACCGCGACCTTCGCCCTCTGCGCCTCGATCCTCGTCGTGTACTGGCTCGCGGACGCCGGCATCGTCACCGTGAACGGCCAGGTGCAGGGCATCCTGTCGATCCTGGTGATCGGTGCCGCGACGGACTACGCGCTCCTGTACACCGCCCGGTACCGCGAGGCGCTGCGGGACCACCGGACCGGCTGGGGAGCGACGAAGGCGGCCCTGCGCGGCGCCGTCGAGCCGATCGTCGCCTCGGGCGGCACCGTCATCGTCGGCGTGCTGTGCCTGCTGTTCTCGGACCTCAACTCCAACAAGGCGCTCGGTCCGGTCGCGGCCATCGGCATCGCGTTCAGCCTGCTCGCCGCCCTCACCCTGCTGCCGGCGCTCCTGATGGCGTTCCGAAGGGCTGCGTTCTGGCCGCTGCGGCCGGCGTACGGCAGCGCGCACAAGGTGCTCACCGGGCCGGACGCCCGGGGGATCTGGGCGCGCGTCGGGCGGCTCGTGGCGCGTCGGACCCGCACGGTGTGGGTGGTCTGCACGGTGGCCCTGCTCGCGATGGGGGCCGGTATCGTCGGGCTCCGGGCGGACGGCGTCCCGCAGAGCGACCTCGTCATCGGGTCCTCGCAGGCCCGGGACGGCCAGGACGTCCTCGCCGACCACTTCCCCGGCGGCTCCGGGAGCCCCGCGCAGGTGATCGGCCCGGAGCGCGACCTCGACCGGCTCGTCACGGCGATCCGCTCGGTCGACGGGGTGGACGGCGTCGTCGCGGCGGCGAAGGACAGCCCGTCCGGGACCGCCCCCGTCGGCACCACGACGAAGGACGACACCGCTGCCCGGGGACCGGTCGCCGACCCGACGGTCTCGGACGGGGACGTCCTGCTCGAGGCCACGCTCACCGCACCCGCCGACTCGGAACGCGCCGAGCAGACCGTGCGGGACCTGCGGACCGCGGTGGAGCGGGTGTCGCCGGACGCGCTCGTCGGCGGGGTCACCGCCACCGCCCTCGACACGAACGACACCGGCATCCGCGACCGCACGGTGATCATCCCGATCGTGCTGGTGGTCATCCTGCTCATCCTGATGCTGCTGCTGCGGAGCGTCGTGGCGCCCCTGGTGCTCATCGGGAGCGTGATCGTGTCCTTCGTGGCCGCGCTCGGCGTCGGGGCGCTCGTCTTCGACCACGTCCTGCACCTGCCGGGCGCCGACCCCTCGGTCCCGCTGTTCTCGTTCGTGTTCCTCGTGGCGCTCGGGGTGGACTACAACATCTTCCTCATGACCCGGGTCCGCGAGGAGGCCCTGCGGCACGGACCGCGCGAGGGCGTGCTCCGCGGCCTCGGGGCGACGGGCGGCGTGATCACCTCGGCGGGCATCGTCCTCGCGGCGACGTTCGCGGCGCTCGGCGTCATCCCGATCCTGTTCCTCGTGCAGATCGCGTTCATCGTGGCGTTCGGCGTCCTGCTCGACACGATCGTGGTCCGCTCCCTGCTCGTGCCGGCGGTCGTGTACGACCTCGGACGCCGCGCGTGGTGGCCGTCGCGCCTCTCGCGCGCGACCCATCACATGTGACACGCTGGTCCCATGCCCGTACCCTCCACGCAGCCGGCCGCCGAGCGGAAGCTCCTCCGCGACACCGTGCAGGACAAGATCCGTGACGCGATCATGGACGGCACGCTCGAGCCCGGCGAACGTCTGAACGACGACGACCTCATCGCCTGGCTCGGCGTCTCCCGGACCCCCATCCGCGAGGCGCTGGCGGAGCTCGCCCGGGCCGGCCTCATCGAGATGGCGCCGAACCGCTACACACGGGTCGCCGCACCGTCGAAGGACGAGATGCTCGACGCACTCCGGACGCTCGGCGTGATCTACGGCGGAGTCGTCCGGCTCGCGGTGCCGCGGTTCACGGCGGCGGAGCGGAAGAAGATCGTCGCGATGCTCGACGACGTCGCGGCCCGGATGGACGCGCAGCACCAGGCCGAGGTCGTCCGCGAGGGCTCGGACCTGTACGGGATGTGGGCCGACGCCTGCGGGAACCCGTCGCTCGCGCAGCTCTGCCGCGCGACCACGGACGGCCTCGCGTTCAAGCTGCGCGTGCCGGAGTTCGCCGAGCTCGTCCCGAACGAGGTCGTCCGGCCCGAGCTCGACGACCTGAAGGCCGCCGTCCTCGCCGAGGACCCGATCGCCGCCGAGCTGGCGATGGAGGCCATCCACCTGCTCCCGACGCGCTCCTAGCGGAGCTGCCCCGCCACGCGGCTGCGGTCGCGGACGGGGTGCGGGACGGACGGGAGGCGCGTGGCGGCGCCGCCACGTGCCTCCCGTCCGGCCCGTCCCGGCCGTGCGCCGGGGGCGAGCATCCAGGACTCTCCCTGTCCGTTCCACGCTGTGCGGTTATGGTTTCCGGGTGAGCATCGAACCCGAGCAGACGACGCGCCGCGCCCGCCGCGGCCACGTGCCGCCACGCCACGGGCGCCAGAAGCGCGGGGGCGGGATCGTCCTGCCCGCCGTCGCGGGAGTGCTGGCGATGGGCCTGGTCCTCACCGGCGGGTACGCCGCGTTCGCGTACGCGAGCCTGTCCAACAACGTCACGAAGATCGACGCGATCGTCCCGAAGGCCAAGGGCGCGGACGACGTCGACGGCACCGCGCAGAACATCCTGCTCGTCGGTGACGACCACCGGCCGGACAACGCGACGCCGGAGGAGATGGCGGAGCTCAGCACCGAGTCCGACGGCGGCGCGACGAACACCGACACGATGATCGTGCTGCACATCAGTGCCGACGGGTCCCAGGCGACGATGATCTCGTTCCCGCGCGACTCGTACGTCGACATCCCGGGCGTCGGCAAGGGCAAGCTCAACAGCGCCTTCTACTACGGGACGCTCAACGGCGGTGGCGACACCGGCGGCGCGAAGCTCCTCATCCAGACGATCCAGGACCTCAGTGGCCTGACGATCGACCACTACGTGCGCGTCTCGCTGCTCGGCTTCTACCAGGTCGTCAAGGAACTCGGGCCGGTCGAGGTCTGCCTGAACCAGCCCGCCAAGGACCCGTACTCCGGGGTGGACCTGCCCGCGGGGACGTCGCAGCTCGACGCGAAGCAGGCGCTCTCCTTCGTGCGGCAGCGGCACGGACTGCCGAACGGCGACCTCGACCGCAACGTCCGCCAGCAGTACTTCCTGTCGCAGGAGGCCCGCAAGGTGCTCTCCGCCGGGACCCTGCTCAACCCCGTCAAGATGAACAACATCCTCAGCGCGGTGGGCGGCTCGGTGCAGACCGACACCGACCTCATCTCGCTCGCGACGCAGATGCGGAACCTGCGGCCGGGGAACATCCAGTCGGCGACGATCCCGACGCTCGGCACCCCCACGATCTACGTCGGCGGCTCCGCGCTGTCGATCGTCCAGGTCGACACCGTCGGGCTGCCCGCCTTCGTGCAGGGACTCGTCGGCGAGCCCGAGGAGTACACGAAGGCGACCGCGGCCGAACCCGCGGCGACGACCGTCACGGTGCTGAACGGCAGCGGGGTCACCGGTGCCGCGGCCGCCGCCGGCGAGACCCTCACCGCCCGGGGCTTCCAGGTCGGCACCCCGGGGTCCTCCGACGAGACGAAGACCACCCAGGTGCAGTACCCGGCGGGCCAGGAGGCGCAGGCGAAGGCCGTCGCCGCCGTCGTGCCCGGTGCCGTCGCGGTGCGCTCGACGAAGGTCACCGGCGTGACGCTCGTGCTCGGGTCCGACGGCAAGACCGTGTCCGCCCCGGCCGCCCCCGCGTCGCCGGACGCCGGCTCGTCCGAGCCCGCCGCCCCGGAGCCGTCGTCCTCGTCGTCGTCCGAGCCCTCGCCGTCGTCGACCGACGTGAAGACGTACGGCAAGGAAGGCGTCTGCATCAACTGAGCGCTGCCCGGCAGGGTCCTGTGACCCTGCCCGCCGATTGGCGTCAGCGTCGACCGGCATGTGGAATGTCACGGTGCGCGCGCAACTGCAGACGAACCAGGACGAAGAACGGGCGTGGCTGCTGGCCGCCGCTGCGGGAGACCGGCTCGCGTTCGGCCGGTTGTACGGCCGGCTCCGGCCGCTCGTCGAGCGGTGGGTGCGACTCGTGGTGGTCGACCCGTGGCAGTCCGAGGAGGTCGTGCAGGACGTCTTCCTCGAGGTGTGGCAGATCGCCGGACGGTACGACCCCCGGCACACTGCGGTCGCGTGGATCCGGACCATCGCCCAGCGGCGGGCGATCGACCGGGTGCGGTCGAGCCAGGCGGACCGGCAGCGTGACCTGCGCATCGGGGCGCGGCACCTCGAACTCGTCGACCACGCGTCGCTCGAGCGGGCCGAGGGGGTGCTCGACCGGGCGGCCCTCCGCGACGCCGTCCGGTCGCTGCCGGACCGGCAGCGCGAGGCCGTCGTGCTCCGCCACCTGGTCGAGCTGAGCGGGCCCGAGCTCGCCGACAGGCTCGGGGTCCCGCTCGGGACCGCGAAGAGCCGTGCGCGCGACGGCGTCTCGGCGCTCCGGCGTTCCCTGGCGCACCGGGCAGGACCCCCTCGGTAGGTTCGTGCCGTGACCTCCGCCGCGCGCCCGATCACCCTGATGACCTACAACGTGAAGAATCCGGACCCGGCCCACGACTGGCCGGCCCGACTGCCGCTCGTCCTCGAGGTCATCCGGCGCCACGACCCCGACGTGCTGTGCGTGCAGGAGGCGTTCGACCACCAGATGGACGACCTGCGAGCCGGGCTGCCGGACCACGGTGACGTCGGGCAGGGCCGCGAGGGCGGCACCGCGGGGGAGCACGCCGCCGTGTTCTTCCGCCGCGACCGACTCCGTCCGGTGGACGAGGGCACGTTCTGGCTGTCGGACACCCCCGACGAGCCGGTGTCGAACACGTGGGGCAGCCTGTACCCGCGTGTGGCGAACCACGCCCGGTTCCTCGACGTCGACGGGGCGTCCTTCACGCTCCTGACCTCGCACTTCGACCACGAGGAGAACGCGCACGGCGACGACGTCCGACGGCGGAGCGCCGCGCTGGTCGTGGAGCGGCTCCACGCCGTCGACGGACCGGTCGTGTTCGCGGGCGACTGCAACGAGCCGGCGGGCGGTGGCGCCGCATGGCAGGTCTTCGTCGACGCCGGGTACCGCGACGCCTGGCTCGACGCCGGGGACCCGGGCGACCGGACTGCGACGTACAACGACTGGCAGGCGCCGGTGGACTCGGGTGAGCGCATCGACTGGGTGTTCACACGCGGGGTGACCGGGGTGGACCGGGTCGTGATCGACCACGACGGGCCCGAGACCTGGACGGCGAGCGACCACTTCCCGGTGGTCGCGACGATCCGGGTCTGACCCGGGGCGATCAGCCCGGGGGCTGGCGCTCGGCGGTCAGCAGGAGCGCTGCGCGTGCACCGGCATCGGGGAGCCGAGCACGCTCACGACGGTGCCGTTCGTCAGGGCGGAGACCCCGTTCGAGCCCGCGTCGTCGGCATCACCGCTGGCCGCGGGGTCGTCGTCCGCTGCGGTCTCGTCGCCGGTGTCGGTGTCGGCGTCGTCGTCCGTCGTCGGTGCCCATCCGGGTTCGAGCAGGAGCTGCCAGGCACGGGAGTCGCCCGAGCCGAAGGACACCTTGTCGGAGCGCGGCGCAGCGCGGAGTTCGTCCCCGATGTCGTCACCGACCTGGACGCCGTCGGGGCCGGACAGGGCGACCGGGTCGCCGGACCGCGAGCGGACGGCGTCCTTGAGCACGCGGATCTCGACGGCGTTGCCCGCCTCGGCCGGGGTCGTCAAGGCCGCGACGCGCAGGGCGCCGCCCCACGTGTAGGTGGTCCCGGACGGGAAGCACGCGCCGCCCGAGCCGATCGCGGTCTGCGTCCGTGCGGGGGTGCCGAGCAGCCGGTTCAGCAGGTCCACCGTCGACCGCGAGTCGCGCATGGACACGTCGGCGACGGTCTTGTCCCCGCTGCGGAACACGAGGGACTCCGCATCGAGCTCGACGGCGTCGACGCGTCGGAGCTTGGCCGTGGAGACGTCGACGGACGGCGTCGTGGACGGTGCGCCGTCACCCGGGAGCTCCGCCGCGGCGGCGGTCGGCGCCCCGCCGAGCGCACTCGGGCCGACGCCCAGCGGACCCGCCGTGACGGCGAGCACGGCAGCGCCGAGCGCGAGCAGGGTCCGGAGAGTCACCAGTCGACCGTACGACGCCCGACCGGACAGAACGACAGGTGTTACCGAATCGCATCCTCGTCGTCATGCGTTCGTGACATTCGGGGATGTGTCACGGAACCGCCACGGGGGACACCCCGCTGGACGGACCGGGGTCCGGTCGTGCGTAGCGTCGGCCCCATGACGGAGCAGCAGGGCGGCCGGACGGGTCGCGACCAGTACACGATGCAGGACCCCACGAAGCTCTACGCCGACAAGAAGCCGGACGAGCAGTACCTCCCGGGCGCCGGGACCGACGAGGAGATGGCGCAGAACGTCCCCGCGGACCACGGCGAGGACACCTACCGCGGCTCCGGGCGGCTCGAGGGGCGCAAGGCGCTCGTCACCGGCGGCGACTCGGGGATCGGTGCGGCGGTCGCGATCGCCTTCGCCCGCGAGGGTGCGGACGTCGCGATCGTGTACCTGCCCGAGGAGCAGGAGGACGCCGACCGCATCGCCGGGCTCATCGAGGACGCCGGGCGCACGGCCGTGGCCATCCCGGGCGACATCACGGAACTGGCGTTCTGCGAGGAGCTCGTGCAGCGGGCCGTTGACGGCCTGGGCGGTCTCGACATCCTGGTGAACAACGCCGGCAAGCAGCAGAACGTCGACGACATCACGAAGATCTCGGACGAGGAGTTCGACGAGACCTTCAAGACGAACGCCTACGCCACGTTCCGCATCACCAAGGCCGCGGTGCCGCACCTGCAGCCCGGCTCCACGATCATCAACACGACGTCGATCCAGGCGTACGCCCCCTCGCCGCACCTCGTGCACTACGCCGCGACGAAGGCGACCGTGAACAACATGGCGAAGGGGCTCGCCGCACAGCTCGCGCCGAAGGGCATCCGTGTGAACGCGGTCGCTCCCGGGCCGATCTGGACCCCGCTGCAGCCCGCCGGTGGACAGCCGCCGGAGGCCCTGCCGTCCGCCGGTGAGCAGACGTACCTCGGCCGCTGGGGGCAGCCGGCCGAGCTCGCGCCGGCCTTCGTGTTCCTGGCGAGCGGCGAGTCGTCCTACGTCGTGGGCGAGACGCTGCACGTCGACGGTGGCATGCCCACGCCGTAGTCGCCGCCTGTGACGGAGTGGAGGCGCGGTGCCGGCCGGCACCGCGCCTCCACTCCGTCACAGGGTCGCGTCAGCAGGCGACGGAACGTGCCATCCGCTCGAGCAGCTCCCGCGCCGACATCGCCGCCGTGAGCTCGACCTCGACCGGGTTGATCCCGACCGCGCGCTCGAAGGCCCGTCGACGTGCCTGGTCGGCGATCGGGACCTCGGGGCGCTGCGGGAGCCGGGCGATGGCGTCGGCCGCCGCCGCGAACGCACCGGTCGGTGCACCGAGCTGCTGCCACATCGTCCGGACGTCGTGGGCCACCTGCTCGGCGTCGCTCCCGAACTCGAAGCCCGCCGACGCCATGGTCGCCAGTCCCTGTGCGACGGGGTCCTCCGGGGTCATCCCGGCATCGTCGCACGTCCCGTCCCCGAGCGCAGTGCACGTGGTGTAGGTCGATCCCTTGTCCCCCGACATGCCGACACCCGTTACGGGGATTCTGGTGGCCCCCGTGCAGGCGCTTGGATGGGGGTGCGGACAGGACGTCCGCGGCACGACGGAGGGCATGATGCTCGAACACACCAGTGCGGACACGCAGGCGGCTGCCGCTGCGGCCGCGACCCTGCACCTGCGGATCACGATCGTGGGTGCGACCGTCGACCTGCTCCGCGACGTCCCCTTCCACGAGGCGCACGTCGGGCTCGTCGCCGAGCGCCTCGACATCTCGGTCGCGGAGCTCCGACAGCACTTCCCGTCGTGGGACGGTCTCGTGCTCGCGGCGCTGGACCGCTGGAACGGCGCCCGGATGGACGAGGTCACGCGCGAGGTCGGGGACGGCTCGACCGTGGACCTGCTCCGCGCGATCGTCGCCTCGAACGCCGAGGACCCCGCGCTCATGCGACTCCTCGTCGCCCTGCTCTCCGTCGCGGGCAACCCCGCGCACCCGATGGCGACCTACCTGCGGTCCCGGTACCAGCTCTTCTACTCGCAGATCAAGCGGGGCCTGGAGCACGACGTCGCCGTGGGTCGGGCGCCGCACACGATGGACCCGCGCCGCGGAGCCGAGCAGCTGATCGCCCTGTACGAGGGACTGCAGCTCCAGGCGCTCCTCCGCGCCGAGCTCGACCTGGTCGCGGCGTTCGACCGGGCCGTCGCGCGGCTCGAGCGTGGCTGGATGGAGCGGTACGAGCCGGCGGCGGCTCAGCGCTTCTCGGCGTGGAGCGACGGCGGCAGCTGGGAGATCTGAGCCGCCGAGCGCGCCGCGGTGCGGGGCGTCGGTCCGCGCGCCTCGGCCGCTGGACGCACTGACCGGCAGGGCGCCGAGGGGCGGCCGGGTAGTCAGTGGGTCTCGCGAACGAAGGAGATCGACATGGCAGCACCGAACCCGATCCAGGTCCAGAAGTACCTCAGCGGCATCGACTACCCGGCCTCGAAGGACGACATCGTCTCGAAGGCCGAGCAGGAGGGTGCCGACGGCGACGTGCTCGAGGCGCTGCGGGGCATCCCGGACGGCGACTACGACGCCCCCACCGCGGTGTCGAAGGCCGTCTCGGACGCGGGCTGAGGCGCGCCGAGTCCCGGCGTGGGCGACGAGTCCCGCGGCCCCGTGCCCGGGACTCGTCGCCCAGCCCGAGGCTCGGGGCAGCGCAGCCGCCGGCAGCGACCGTCGCCGCGCGCATCAGCGCGGCCGCGACCCCCGCGGCACGCTCCCGTTGCCGGGGTCGTACCCGGTGTCCCGCAGGACCGGGATCGCCGTCGTGTCGTTGTGGACCGAGTGCACGGTCACCCGTCGGGCCCGCCGCAGTGCACGCCGTGCTCCCGGGGTCGCCACGAGTCCGCCGAGCACCAGGCCCGCGCCGATCCCGAGCGCGACCGACACCGCCGCCACGAAGTCGAGCGCGGCCCCGGACGAGCCGGACATGAAGTTGAGCAGCGCATTCGACACCGCGACACCGGGCAGCAGCGCCCCGCAGAACGCCGGCACGGCGATCGCCGCCACCGCTGTGCGCATCCTGGCCGCCGCGATCGTGGACAGGACGCCGAGCAGCACCGACGCGACGAACGTGGCGCCGAGGAGCGGCATCCCGAGGTGCCGGAGTTCCCACAGGAACGCCCCGGCGGCGACCGAGAACACCACCGCGACGGGGATCACCCGCGCGCTGGCCTGCTGCACGAAGCAGTTCGCCGCCGCGGACACCACCGTCAAGGACAGGGACGCCCAGAGCGGCAGCGGTCGGAGCACGATCCCGGACGGGTCGACCTCGATGCTCAGCCAGTGCAGCACCGCGATGCCGGCCGGCACCCCGACGACGATCGCGGCGATGACGAGCACGATGTAGAACGCCCGGGCGACGGCCATCGCCCGGAAGCCGGAGATGGCGTCCTGCGCCCAGGTGACGAGCGACACGTGCGGCAGGAGCAGCACGACGAGCGCGGCGACCATGGTGGCTGCCCCCGTCGGGGTGAGCACGTCGCCGAAGATCGCGAGGGTGCCGAGGGCCGAGGCGACGGCCGCCTGGGCACCGGAGACGAAGAACTGCGGGAAGCCCCGGCCGGTCAGCCAGCGACCGGACAGGATGATCCCGAGCATCAGGACGA
Source organism: Curtobacterium sp. AG1037 (assembly GCF_003349855.1). Classification (NCBI taxonomy): domain Bacteria; kingdom Bacillati; phylum Actinomycetota; class Actinomycetes; order Micrococcales; family Microbacteriaceae; genus Curtobacterium; species Curtobacterium sp. AG1037. The sequence goes on from NZ_QQAO01000007.1 coordinate 122,848, forward strand.
AGGCGCCGAGGCCAGCTCGCCACCCACCGCCCGCCTGCATCGCGATCGAGGTCCCGAGGACCGACAGACCGACGTCCGCCAACCACGACGGCCACCGCGGCGCCAGGCGGAGCACCGCGACGAGGGCGCTCACCGCCGAGGTCATGTCCCGCTCGCCGTGCACGAGGTCGTCCACGATCTGGTTGGCGCGGGCCAGTCGGTCGAGGTCGGAGCCGTCCGACTGCACGGTCCGCACCTTCACCAGGGGCGGGTGTTCGGTCGGCGCGTACTGGATCGTCACCGAGCTGCCGGAGAAGTCGAGGTCGAGGGGTGCGAGGTTCCACTTCGTCGACACCGCGACGACGGCGGTCTCCACGCTGCGCGTGTCGGCCCCCGACGCGAGCATCACCTCGGCCAGGTCGAGGCAGAAGTCGACGATCTGGACCGGCGAGTACTGCTCGCGAGAGCGCGTGTCCGGCGTCACGTCCTCGTAGATGGTGCCGCGCAGCCGGGCGCGCGCGTCGCGGATGTCGTGCTGGGCGAGCTTGCGCACGCGGGGCCGCGGCGGACGCGGGGGCCGTGGGACACCGGGGAGGAACTGCTCGGCCATCCCGCCATGGTGCCAGCCGTCGGCCGCCGAGTCCGGACGTCGGCTGGACGCGGTCAGGGGCGGCGCTGTGCGCTCAGCCGGCCCACCACGAACGCGACGACCACCGCACCGACCGCGACGAGCGCCTGGCCGGCGCGTTCCTGCCACGGGTGCTGGTCCGGGACGAAGGTCGTGTCGGAGAGCGGCGCGTACGCGAACCAGCCGGCGGTCGGGTGCGGGGCCGTCGCGATCAGCAGGATCCCCACCAGGACGGCCGCCAGGCCGGCCCAGCCGGCGATGCGGGTGGGTGACGACACGAGACGACGGAGCACGCGACCCAGCGTATGCAGCAGACGGACGGGAGGCACGGTGCCAGCTGGCACCGTGCCTCCCGTCCGTCACTCGGTGACGTCCCGTGGGACGTGACCGCTACTGCTCGAAGGTCGCCTTGAGCTCGATGTCGACGCCGGTGAGCGCCTTGCTGACCGGGCAGGTCGCCTTGGCCTCGTCGGCGGCCTTGAGGAAGGCGGCCTCGTCGATGCCGGAGACCTCGCCGTTGACGGTCAGGACGATGCCGGTGAGCTTGAAGCCGCCGGCGCTGTCCGGGCCGAGCGAGACGTCGGCCTTGACGTCGAGGGCCTCGACGGTGCCGCCGGCCTCGCCGAGGATCGCGGAGAACTGCATCGCGTAGCAGGCGGAGTGCGCTGCGGCGATGAGCTCCTCGGGGCTGGTGGTGCCACCGGCCTCGTCCGCGGCGCGCTTCGGGAAGGAGACGTCGTAGGTGCCGACCTTGGAGCTGGAGAGCTCGACCTGACCGGAGCCGTCGTTCAGGCCGCCGTTCCAGGCGGTGCGTGCGGTGCGCGTGGGCATTCGCGTTCCTTTCGTGTGGGGGACGGACCCGACCGGGACCGCCGAAGCCGAGTCAATCGGAGAACGATCGTTCTCGCAACCGGCTCTCGGCAAGTGCGCAGGCGAACGCGCAGAACGGACCGGGGCCGTTCAGGCGACGGGCGGCACCGCACGCAGCGCGTCGGCCTGCGCCGGCGAGGTCCGCGCCGCGTACCCGATCCGGCTCTCGCGGACGTGCCACGCCATGCGCTCGGCGGCCTGGTCGACGTCTCCCGCGTCGATCGACGCCAGGATCCGGCGGTGGTCCGGCCACAGGCGCTTGCCACGGGACGAGGTGTCGAGCGCGTAGAGCCACTCGATCTTCCGGGACAGCTGGCGCAGGAGCGTCGCGAGCGTGCTGCTGCCGGACAGCTCGGCGACGAGCAGGTGGAAGCGCTCGTTCAGGTCGACGAGCAGGTCGAGCTCGTCGCGCGCCACGGCGGCGTCCCCGGCGTCGAGGACCTCGCCGAGCTCCCGGCGGACCCGCCACCAGTCCTCGGGCGGGGACGGTGCGTCGAACAGGGTGCGGGCGCGCGTGGCGGCGCGGCGGGCGGTGGCGGTCTCGAGGGACTCCCGGACGGCGAACAGGTCGTCGGCCTCGTCGAAGGGGATGTCGGCGATCCGGGAGCCCGCGTTCGGGCGGGACACCACGAAGCCCTCGCCCTCGAGGCCGCGCAGGGCCTCACGCACGGGCACCCGGGAGACGCCGTGGCGCTCCGCGAGGAACGCCTCGGTCACCCGGGTCCCGGGCTGCAGCGCACCGGACACGATGTCGTGGCGGATGGCGTCGATGACGCTCGTCCCGTTCAGCACGGGGCCGATCGTCTCACACGGCCGCCTCGGCGAGGCTCCGACGCCCGCGGACCGAGCATCGCGTCGAGCAGGTCCGTCACACGGCCGCTTCCGCGAGGCTCCGACGCCCGCGGACCGGGCATCGCGTCGAGCAGGTCCGTCACACGGCCGCCTCGGCGAGGCTCCGACGCCCGCGGACCGAGCATCGCGTCGAGCAGGTCCGTCACACGGCCGCCTCGGCGAGGCTCCGACGCCCGCGGACCGAGCATCGCGTCGAGCAGGTCCGTCACACGGCCGCCTCGGCGAGGCTCCGACGCCCGCGGACCGAGCATCGCGTCGAGCAGGTCCGTCACACGGCCGCCTCGGCGAGGCTCCGACGCCCGCGGACCGAGCATCGCGTCGAGCAGGTCCGTCACACGGCCGCCTCGGCGAGGCTCCGACCCGGGATCGCGTCGAGCAGGTCCCGCGTGTACTGCTCCTGCGGGTCGTCGAACACCGCGGCCACCGAGCCGCGTTCGACGACCTTCCCCCGTCGCATCACCACGACGTCGTCCGCGATCCGACGGACCACCCCGAGGTCGTGCGTGATGAACAGGTAGCTCAGCCCGAGCCGGTCCTGCAGGTCGTCGAGGAGCGTCAGGATCTGCTCCTGCACGAGCACGTCGAGCGCGGAGACCGCCTCGTCGAGGATGATCAGTTCCGGCTCGAGGGCCAGCGCCCGGGCGATCGCGACGCGCTGCCGCTGCCCGCCGGAGAGCTCGTTCGGTCGGAGCTGCGCGACCTCGCGGGGCAGGGCAACCTGGTCGAGGAGCGTCGCCACCCGCTCGGCCCGGGACGCCCGGTCCCCGACCCCGAACACGCGGAGGGGCTCGTCGATGATCCGCTCGATGGTCGACGTCGGGTCGAGCGACCCGTACGGGTCCTGGAACACCGGCTGCACGCGACGTCGGACTGCCCGACGCTCCCGCCCCCGGGCGGCGCCGATCGACAGGCCGTCGACGAGCGCCGTGCCGGACGTCGGGGTCTCGAGCCCGAGGACGATCCGCGCGACCGTGGTCTTGCCGGACCCGGACTCGCCGACCACCGCGGTGGTGGTGCCCCGGCGGACCGTGAACGACACCCCGTCGCTCGCCCGCAGGGTGCCGGCGCCACGGCCGCGCAGCCGGTACTCCTTCACCAGGTCGGACACGACGAGGATCGGTTCCCCCGGGGCGGTCGGCTCCGGCGCGACCCCCGACAGCGCCGGGGCGGCCGCGATGAGCCGCTTCGTGTACTCGTGCTGCGGGTCGCGGAGGATCGCCGCGGGGGCGCCCTGCTCGACGACCTCGCCGTCGAGCATCACCACGATGCGGTCGGTCCGGTCCGCCGCGACGCCGAGGTCGTGCGTCACGAACAGCAGCGTGGTGCCGTGCTGGTCCACCAGGGTCTGGAGGTGGTCGAGGATCTGCCGCTGCACCGTCACGTCGAGGGCGCTCGTCGGTTCGTCGGCGATGAGGAGCTCCGGCTGTCGGGCGAGCGCGACCGCGATGAGGATGCGCTGCCGCATGCCGCCGGAGAACTCGTGCGGGAACTGGTCCGCGCGGCGGGCGGCCTCGGGGATGCCGGCCTCGGTCATGAGCTCGACCACGCGGCGACGGACCGCGGCCCGTCCGCGCAGCCCGCCGGCACGGAGCGCGTCGGCGATCTGCGCACCGACCCGCATCGACGGGTTCAGGTTCGTCGACGGGTCCTGCGGCACCAGGCCGATCCGACCGCCGCGGATCCGTCGCATGAGCGGCTCGTCTGCGTGCGCGATGTCGTCGTCGCCGAGCGTGATCGCCCCGCCGGTGATGTGCCCGGCGCCCGGCAGCAACCGGAGGAGCGCCGCGATGAGCGTCGACTTGCCCGAGCCGGACTGTCCGACGATCGCGACGCGCTCGCCGCGGCGGACGTCGAGGTCGACGCCGTGCAGGACCTCGCGGTCCCCGAACGCGACGCGCAGGTCGCGCACGGAGAGCAGGTGGTCGGCTCCGGTTCCGGACGGGAGGCGCGGTGCGGCCCCGGTGGTCGTCGTCACGTTCTCAGCGTCCTGCGGCATAGCCCTGTGCTCCTCGGGGGTTGGCGGCGGCGCCCAGGACGCCGGTGTCGGGGTCGCGCGTGACGCACGACAGGCGGCCGAGCGACCAGTCGCCGGCGCGGGTGACGACGTGGCCGAGCTCCTCGAGCCCGGCGATCACCTCGTCGCCGAGACGGTCCTCGACGACCAGGCCGCCCGGGGTCCAGGTGCGCGGCCAGAACGAGCCCGGGAAGGACGTCGTGTGCAGCGCGGGGGCGTCGATCGCCTGCTGCGGGGACCACCCGCCGACGATCGTGCGGAGCAGGAACAGCAGCTGCCACTGGTCCTGCTGGTCGCCGCCGGGGGAGCCCATCGCCACGACCGGCTCGCCGTCCCGGAGCACGAGTGTCGGGGTGAGCGTCGTGCGGGGTCGGGCACCGGGGGTCAGCGTGGACGCCGTGCCCTCCTCGAGCCAGGTCATCTGCAGGCGGGTGCCGAGGCAGAACCCCAGGCCGGGGATCGTCGGGGACGACTGCAGCCAGCCGCCGGACGGTGTCGCGCTGACGATGTTGCCCCAGCGGTCGACGACGTCGATGTGGCACGTGTCGCCGCGTGTCTCGCCGGTCGCCATCACGATCGGTTCGCCGCGGTCCTCGTGCACCGGGTCCTCCTCGGCCGGGGCCGCGACCGGAGTCTCGACCGGGGCCTCGCCGCGGGCGCCCGGGACGGTGGGCTCACCGACGCCGGCGACCGGCTCGCCACGCGGCGTGTAGGTCTCGCGGAGCGGGGGCACGGTGCCGCCGGGGACCGACACGGCACCCGGTCGGAAGGCGTGCGAGGCGCGATCGCCGATCAGGGCCCGGCGCTCGTCGGAGTAGGCGTCGGAGAGCAGCTCGGCCATCGGGACGTCGCGCTCGCCGTAGTGCACCTCGCGGTCGGCCAGCGCGAGCTTCTGCGCCTCGACGATGGTGTGCGCGCCGAGCACGGTGGACGGGTCGAGGCGTTCGTCGTCGAGCGGCTCGAGCAGGCGCAGGGTCTGCAGGAGCGCCGGGCCCTGCCCCCAGGGTCCGGTCTTCGCGATCGTGTGCCCGCGGAACTCGGCGGTGGTCGCCGGCTCGGTGGACGCCCGGAAGGCCGCCATGTCGGCGGCGGTGATGACGCCGGCGTGGTCCGTCCCGGACGCGTGCCGGTGCGGGGTGCGGACGAACGCGTCGACCGCCTGCGCGACGACGCCCTCGGCCCACTCGGTGCGCGCCGCCTCGATCCGCGCGACGCGTGCGTCGCCCGCCGCGTCGGTGTCGACACCGGACCCGGCCTGCACGAGCCGGTCCAGGACGCCGGCCCATGCCTCGTTGCGCACGACGGTCCCGGGGACCGGCACCGTGCCTCCCGGCAGCCACTGCGTGGCGGAGGTGGGCCAGTGGTCCCGGAACAGGTCCTGCACCGTCGCGATCGTGGCGACCACCCGCGGGGCGACCGGGTGGCCGTCGCGGGCGTAGCCGACGGCGGGGGCGAGCACGTCGGCGAGCTCCCACGTGCCGTGCTCGGCGAGGAGCAGCAGCCACGCGTCGACGGCACCGGGGACGGCGGCCGCGAGGGCCCCCGATCCCGGCACCAGGTCGAGTCCCTCGGAACGGAGGTGCTCGGGCGTCGCGCCGGCGGGGGCCGGTCCCTGGCCCATCAGCACCGTCGGGATCTTGTCGGACGCGGTGGCGAAGACGGCGGTGACGTCACCGCCGGGGCCGTTCAGGTGCGGCTCGACGACGTGCAGGACGAACGCGCCGGCGACGGCCGCGTCGAAGGCGTTGCCGCCGCGTTCCAGGACCGACTGGGCCGTCGCGGTCGCGATCCAGTGCGTCGCGGCGGCCATGCCGAACGTGCCCTGCAGGTCCGGCCGGGTGGTCTCGGTCGGCGGTGCGGTGAAGGCGGGGTTGGTGGTGCGCATGCGTTACTTCCGGTCCGAGGCGGTGGGGTCGAGGGCGTCGCGCAGGGCGTCGCCGAACAGGTTGAAGCCGAGGCAGACGACGGCGATCGCGACGCCCGGCACGACCGCGGCCCACGGCGCCTGGCCGAGGTACTGCTGCGCGTCCGAGAGCATGATGCCGAGGCTCGGGGTGGGCGGCTGGATGCCGAGGCCGAGGAAGGACAGCAGGGCCTCGCCGATGACCGCGACCGGCATGATCACCGTGGCCTGCACGATGATCGCCGAGACGCAGTTCGGCAGGACGTGCTGCAGGATGATCCGCGCGCCGCCCGCGTCGAGCGTCTTCGCGCTCGTCACGAAGTCGGCACTCGTGATCCGGAGCGTCTCGCCGCGGACGATGCGGATCATCGCAGGGACGTGCGAGATGCCGATGGCGACCACCGCGTTCGTCAGGCTCGGTCCGCTGATCGCGGCCAGGCCGACCGCGATGATGAGGAACGGGAAGGCGAGTGCGACGTCCGTCAGACGGCTGATGATCGCGTCGAGCCAGCGCCAGTACCCGGCGAGCAGCCCGAGCGGGGTGCCGACGACGACCGCGAGCAGGACCGACAGGACGCCCACGACGAGCGAGACCTGGATGCCGTACAGCGTGCGGGACAGGATGTCGCGCCCGAGGTCGTCGGTGCCCAGGCCGAAGCCGACGGTGAACGGCACCTGGAACGGCAGGTCGAAGTGCGTCGTGGTGGGGTCGTACGGGGCGACGAGCGGGGCGGTGACCCCGGCGAGGACGACGACGGCGAGCATGATGCCGCCGGCCATGCCGAGGCGGTTCGCCCGGACCTGCTTCCAGACGCGACCGCGGCTCGACCCGAGGTCGAACGGCGCTGTGATGGTGGTCATGCGGTGCCCCCCACGCGGATCTTCGGGTTGATGACGGAGTACAGGACGTCCACGGCGAAGTTGATGAGGACGTAGCCGAGGGTGATCACGAGGACGACCGCCTGGATGACCGGGTAGTCGCGGGTGAATACGGCGTCGAGCGTGAGCTTGCCGAAGCCCGGCAGCGCGAAGATGCGCTCCGTGACGACCGCGCCCGAGATGAGCCCGCCGAGCTGCAGGCCGACGATCGTCACCACGACGATCATCGAGTTGCGCAGGCCGTACCGGAACAGCACGCGCGGGCGGCTGAGGCCCTTCGCGCGGGCGGTCCGGACGAAGTCGGTCTTCATCGTCTCGATCATCGACGCGCGGGTCTGCCGCATGATCACGGCGGCGAGCGAGGTCCCGAGGATCAGGGCCGGCAGCGTCAGGTGGTGCAGGGCGCCGAGGGGGTCGCTCGTCACCGGGACGTAGCCGGACGCCGGGAACCAGCCGAGCCCCGCGGCGAGCCACACGATCGCCAGGATCCCGAGCCAGAAGTTCGGGACGCTCAGGCCGACGAGCGCGGCGGCGTTCGCCATCCACTCGGGCCAACGGCCGCGGTACCGCTCGGCGAGGGTGCCGAGGGCGACCCCGACGACGACCGCCACGACGATCGCGTACAGCGCGAGCCACAGCGTGACCGGCAGGGTCGAGCCGAGCAGCTCGGTGACGGGCGTCCCCGTGCGCGTCGACTGGCCGAGGTCGCCCTGCAGCGCGTTGACCACGAAGCGCCAGTACTGCACGAGCAGGGAGTCGTCGAGTCCGAGGTCCGCGCGTACCGCCGCGAGCCGCTCGGGACTGGCCTCTTCACCGGCGAGGGCCAGGGCGGGGTCGCCCGGCAGCTGCCGGACCCCGAAGAACACGACAACCGAGGCGAGGACGAGCGTGAGCGCCGCCTGCCAGAGTCGGGTCACGACGTACCGGATCACTTGCTGCCGCCTTCCACGAACGCCGCCTGGCTGAGTCGGACCACGCCGTCGGCGTAGGTGGAGACCCCGGCGACGTCCTTGCTGACGCCCGTGATGCTCCGGGTCCGGTAGAGGTAGATGATCGGGTCGTCCTGCTGCACCTTCGTCACGAGCTGCCCGTACAGGTCGGCGCGCTCCTGCTGGTCGGTGGCCTGGGCCGCACGGCTGATCAGGTCGTCGACGTCGGGGTCGCTGTACCCGGGGTAGTTGTTGCCGCCCCCGGTGCCCAGGAACGAGCCGATGTTGCCGTGCGGGTCCACCCGGCCGGACCAGCCGAGCTGGAGCGCCTGGAAGTCGCCGCGGGTCTGGTCGTCGAGCAGGGTCGTGTACTCGACCGGCGTGATCGTGATCGCGAAGCCGCCGGCACGGGCCTGGGCCTGCAGTGCCTGGGCGAACCGCACGGTGTCGGGGGTGTTCGTCACCTCCATCTCGATCGGGAACGGTTGCTCGACGCCGGCCTGCTCGAGGAGCTGCTTCGCCCGCTCGGGGTCGTACTCCGGGCACGTCTTGCTCGCGTCCGTCGCGAACACGCTCGAGTCCGGGATCGGCGAGCACGCGACGTCTGCCCACCCGCGGAACACGCTCTGCACGAGTTCGGCACGGTTGATCGACATCGACAGGGCCTGCCGGACCGTCCGCTGCGTGGCGAGCGGGGTGTCGAGCGGCTTCGGGTCCGTGCCGACGCCGTCCTGGTTGGCCAGGTTGATCGTGATGCCCTGGTAGCCGAGCGACCCGGTGCGCAGGACGCTGAGGTCCTTCCGCCGCATGAGCTCGTCGACGTCCTGGGTCGAGATCGAGTCGGCCACCTGCACGTCGCCGGACTTCAGGTTCTGCGCGCGGATGCTCGCGTCCGTGATGATCCGGTAGGTGATCCGGTCGAAGTGCGCGCTCGCCGGGTCGTGGTACTGCGGGTCGCGCTCGACCGTGATGGACGTCTGCGGGACGCGCTCGACGAACTTGTACGGGCCGATGCAGACCGGGTGGTCGCCGAACCCGTCGCCCTCCTGTTCCAGCGCGGTCGGCGACATCACCATGCCCGCACGGTCCGCGAGCGCGGCGGTGATCGGGGCGAAGGGCGTCGCGTAGCGGATCCGGACGGTGTGGTCGTCGACCGCGTCGATGCTCGACACCGGACCCATCTCGCTCTTCCGGCTCGAGTCGTCCTTCGTCAGGTTGCGCTCGAGCGTCGTCACGACGGCGTCCGCGTCGAACGGGGTGCCGTCGGCGAAGCGGTACCCGGTGTGCACCGGGAACGTCACGGTCTTCCCGCCGTCGGAGACCGTCGGGAGCTCGGTCGCGAGCATCGGGACGACGGTGCCCTCGGCGTCGATGTCGTACAGCTTCTGGCACATCGTCTCCATGACGTACCGGGTGTACAGCGACGACGACGTGGTCGGGTCGAGTCGGTCCGGCTCGGCGGAGAGCGCCATCACGAGGTCACCGCCCTCGCGGACCTGCTGGTCGCCGATCGGGACGGTCGTGACGGTGCCGGCGGTCGCGCCGCCGGCCTTCGAGCGTTGGACCGGGACGCAGGCGGTGAGGGCGAGCGTGGCGGCCAGGGCGACGACGGGCACGGCGAGCAGTGTCCGGCGGCGTCGGGGGGAGGTCTGGGACATCGTGTTCCTGGAGCTGCGGTGTGCGTGGCGACTCTTGTGGAGTCACGCTCAGGAGTGCGGTGATTGCATACAATCACGGATCGTCGCTCGCTTTTGTATACGTGACGTTTCGAGCTTGTAACGCTGCGCCCATACCGCTTGGACTCGTCCTCCGGCACCTCGCTCCGAGGTCTGCGGTGTCCCTCGCTCTGGGGCTCGGTGAGAACCCCTCGAGTTGACGACCGGTCACTTATCCTGAGTGTGAGGACAGGAGTGAACGATGGAGTTCGAAGAGCGTCTCGCTGCGTTGGCCACGAAGGTGCACAACCAACGCCAGGCGATCCAGACCGAGGAGGCCACGAAGAACGCGTTCGTGATGCCCTTCATCTCGACGATCCTCGGGTACGACGTGTTCAACCCCCTCGAAGTCGTTCCGGAGTTCACGGCGGACGTCGGCGTGAAGCGTGGGGAGAAGGTCGACTACGCGATCATGCGCGACGGTGAGGTGCAGATCCTCATCGAGTGCAAGAAGTCCACGGAGCCGCTCAAGATCGAGCATGCATCCCAGCTCTTCCGGTACTTCTCCGTCACGAACGCACGCATCGCCGTGTTGACCAACGGCGAGGTCTACAACTTCTACACGGATCTCGACGCACCGAACAAGATGGACGACCGACCGTTCCTCGTGCTCGACCTAGCCGACATCGACGAGACACTCCTGCCGGAGCTCAGCAAGCTCACGAAGGACGTGTTCGACCTCGATTCGGTGATCAGCGCGGCCGAGGAACTCAAGTACGTCGGCGCGCTGAAGCGTGCCATCGCCGTACAGTTCCGGGAGCCCGAGGAGGACTTCGTCCGACTCTTCGCGTCGCGTGTCTACGAGGGGCGCTTCACCCAGGAGGCGCGCAGCCAGTTCACGACGCTCGTCGCCAAGGCCTCGAAGCAATTCCTCAACGAACAGGTCAACGACCGCTTGAAGACGGCACTCGGTGCCTCCTACACGGCGCCGATCGAGCAAGCTGCTTCCGTCGAGGCGCTCTCGAGCGAGCTGGTGGTGGAAGAGGACATAGATCGAGACACCGAGATCGAGACTACGCCCGAGGAACTCGAAGGCTATCAGATCGTCAAGGCCATCGCCTGCAGCGAGGTCAAGCCCGAGCGCATCGTGCACCGGGATCAGAAGTCGTACTTCGCCATTCTGCTCGACAACAACAACCGTAAGCCGATCGCGCGCCTCTGGTTCAACGGGAAGAAGCAGAAGTACATCGGGTTGTTCGACGAGGACAAAGTCGAGACGCGGCATCCCATCGACTCGCTCGAGGACATCTACCTGCACGCGGATGCCCTGCGGGCGTCCGTGTCACGATTGCGCTGAAGTGAAGGCGGTTCACGAACCCTCCGGCCGGGTGTTCTCCCCCGACGAGGTGGGAGACGAGCTCCGGGGAGGTCCCTGGCGTTGCGCCTGGGCCGGTTGCGGCGCACGACTCTTCCATTCGAGGAGCACTGTTCGAAAGCTGGCGTCAGGTGGCGCAGTGCCCGTGGCGGCCAAGTTCTCGTGCTTCTCCGGCTCCGTCCACGCGCTCGTGCCGCATGGTGCGCCGCGCAGATCGACGGACAGCTCCGCACCTGTGGCGGGCGTGTATGAGCACATCCATCGTTTGACGGGTGTCCCGGTGCCCGAGTCGCGACGGTCGGCCGTCGACTCCGCTCCGACCGGACAGTCGCGAACGCAGTACGCCTACGGCGCTCCTGTGGGCGGTGTCGTCGGCCTTCGTGCTTTCGCTTTGCAGGTCGGTGCCGACGAGGACTTCGGCCGTCGCGAGAAGATCCGGTTCGGCGGCATCGATTACTGGTGGCATGAGCTGGCCTTCGCTCCCACCGGGAACACGTTCAGTGCGCTGACGGCATCCATCGAGACTCAGGTCACGAAGCACCGCGCGTACTACGTGGAGGGGCTGGCGAAGTACCACGCGTACCCGGTGGCTGAAGGAAAACGCTTGGAGCTGACGCTTCTGGACGCGTCCGGACGAAGCGACGATGCGATCAGCGTGTTCATGCCGAACTCGCACCACCTGGGAGCGCTCACGTCGGCTGTGGCGGCTGGCACACCATTTGCGCTGTTCTCGTCCGAGACATTCGTGAAGAACACCGGACGTGCGGCACTCAGCTTGGCGGATGACTCCCAGCTGCTGCCCCTGTCCGGCTGATCTGCGCCTGACGGACCCGGCCGTTTCTCGTGTCGAACGATCCATGGCGACGAGTACCGTGGCGGTGATGCAGACACGCGACGCCGAGGCGGTCCTCGCCGCCCTCGCGCGCACCTCCGGCGATCTCCACGGCGCCCGGAGGGTCGCCCGGCAGTTCGCCGACCTCGACGCGGGGGAGCGGTCCGCCCTGCTCTGGAGCGAGGACCCCGGCGCGCGGCTCGTCGCGGTGGTGCTCCTCGTGCAGGCGATGCGGGCGCGGCCGGACCCCGAGCTGACGGACGAGTACCTCGCCGCGGCAAAGGCGGAGCGTTTCGGGGACACCACGCTCGTCGACTTCGCGGCGGAGGAGCTCGTCGGCGCCCCGCTCGTGGGCGGGTCGACCGGGCCGCTGTTCGCGCTCGTGAAGTCCGACGTGGCGATGGTGCGCCGGATCGCGGTCGTGGCGACCCTGGCGTTCGCGAAGCAGGGCGACGCCGAAGTCCCGCTCGGGATCGTCGGGCGGCTCGTCCGCGAGCGCAGCGACACCGTGCAGTCGGCGCTCGGGTGGGTCCTGCGCGAGACCGGCAAGCGGGCGTCCGAGCCGGCGCTCGTGGCGTTCCTCGAGCGGCACGGGCGGTTCCTGACCCCGGCGGCACGGGCGACCGCGACCGAGCACCTGCCCCCAACCGAGCGCGACCGGCTGCGCGCCTGACCTGTTCGCGCGGGGCCGGGGTCAGTGGGAGAACACGTCGTCGAGCGTGTAGGTCGCCAGGCCGCGCTGCTCGAGCAGGGCGTGGAGCCGCGGCAGCGCCCCGATGGTGCCGGAGTGGTTCGCGTGTCCGATGACGATGTGCGCCGGCTGGAACCACTGCTCCGCGAAGCTGAGGATCTGGTCCGAGGTGATGTCCCCGGAGTCCGCGAGCGTCCCGTACCAGAGCAGCGGGGTCGTGTAGCCGACGGCTGCAGCCGCCCGGTCGACCCGGGCGTCGTGGTAGCCGAACGGCGGCCGGAAGTACGGCTTCGCGTCCACGCCGTAGGTGTCCTGGATGAAGGCGTGGTTCCGCGTCAGCTGGTCCTGGACCGCCTGGTCGCCGAGCTTCGTCAGGGCGGGGTGGTCCCACGTGTGGTTCCCGAGCTGCACCTGCCCGGAGGCGACGAGGGGCCGCAGCAGGTCGGCGTGCTCGGTCCACGCGGGCCGGGCGCCGTTGACGAAGAAGGTCAGGCGTGTGCCGGTCTCGGCGGCGAACCGGGCGTAGGCGGCGACGACGTCCGACGAGGCCCCGTCGTCCACCGTCCACGCGATCCCGGGCGTCCCTGCCGGTAGACCGGTCACCGTCCCCCGGGGCAGCGGCACCTTCGTCAGTGCCGGACGGGTCGGCGTCGGCGTCGGGGTGGGTGTGGGTGTCCGGCTGGCTGACGGCGTCGGGGTCGCGCTCGGTGCCCGCCGGGGCGGCTGGGAGGAACACGCGGCGAGCGCCCCGGCGGCGAGGAGCGCTCCGGCTCCCGTGAGCAGGCTGCGGCGCTTGGTGCGGTGGTCCATCGGAGCCAGCGTGGCGGGTGTGCGGCTCCGAGCGCATCGGCGGACGGGCGGAGACCGACTGGCCGATCGGCCACGTTCGAGCCCATCGCGCCTGTGATCGGAGGCGGATCCGCGCGTCGGGTGGCGGAAGGAACGGCTTCCGACGCGCGGATCGGTCTCCCACGCCCGGATCGGCCTGCGACGCGCGGATCGGTGGAACAGCAGGGCGTGCGGGCGGGGCTGGGAACGCGCCACGGGGCGGGCGGGTACCGACGAGGGGGAGAGAGCCGTGCCTCCCGGCCGGCCCGACGCGACCACGAGAGGAACGCGACGTGCGCGCACTGACCTGGCAGGGCACCGAGAAGGTGTCCGTCGAGACCGTCCCCGACCCGACCATCCAGGAGCCGACCGACGCGATCGTGCGGATCACGTCGACCGCCATCTGCGGCTCCGACCTGCACCTGTACCGCGTGCTCGGCCCGTACATCGACAAGGGCGACGTCCTCGGGCACGAGCCCATGGGCATCGTCGAGGAGGTCGGCTCCGCCGTCACGAACCTGAAGGTCGGCGACCGGGTCGTCGTCCCGTTCAACATCTCGTGCGGCCACTGCTGGATGTGCCGCCACGGCTTCCAGTCGCAGTGCGAGACGACGCAGGTGAAGGAGTACGGCACCGGCGCCTCGCTCTTCGGCTACACGAAGATGTACGGCCAGGTCCCCGGCGGGCAGGCCGAGTACCTGCGCGTCCCGCACGCCGATTACGGCCCGATCAAGGTGCCGGACACCGGCGCGGACGACCAGTGGCTGTTCATGAGCGACATCATCCCGACCGCCTGGCAGGCCGTGCAGTACGCGGACGTGCCCGAGGGCGGGACGCTCGCGGTGCTCGGCCTCGGCCCCGTGGGGCAGTTCGCCGCGCGGATCGGCAAGCACCTCGGCTACCGGGTGCTCGCCGTCGACCCCGAGCAGGTCCGCCGCGACCTCGGGGCGAAGCACGGCATCGAGGTGTTCGACCTGTCCGACGACGTCGTGCCGCAGCTCGTCGACCTCACCGACGGCCGCGGGCCGGACGGCGTGGTCGACGCGGTCGGCATGGAGGCGCACGGCAACCCCGTCGCCGGGTTCGCCCAGCGCGCAGCCGGCCTGCTGCCGGACAAGCTCGCGCAGAAGGCGATCGAGACCGCTGGCGTCGACCGGCTGGCGGCGGTGCACGCGGCCATCGACCTCGTCCGACGTGGTGGCACGGTGTCGCTCTCCGGCGTGTACGGCGGGATGGCCGACCCGATGCCGATGATGACGCTGTTCGACAAGCAGATCACGATCCGCGAGGGACAGTGCAACGTCCGCCGCTGGGTCGACGACCTGATGCCGCTCGTGTCCGACCCCTCGGACCCGCTCGGCACGCTCGACCTGACCACGCACCGGGTGTCGCTCGAGGACGCCCCGCACATGTACGCGGTCTTCCAGAAGAAGGAGGACGGCTGCATCAAGGTCGTCCTCGACCCGTCGCTCGCACCCGCGGCGGCGTGACGGTCGGGCACCGCTGATGCGCGTCGTCGTGGTCGGGGCGACCGGGAACGTCGGGACCGCCGTGCTGCGGCGGCTCGCGGCGGCCCGGCTCGCCGGTGACGGCCGGGCCGGCTCCGACGAGGGGCTGCAGGTCGTCGGGGTCGCCCGGCGGCTGCCCGACGCCCGGGTCGCACCGTACGACGTCGCGGTCTGGCACACCGTCGACGTCGGCGGCGACGGTGCCGTCGAGGAGCTCGCCGCCGTGTTCCGCGGCGCCGACGCCGTCGTGCACCTGGCGTGGGCGCTCCAGCCGACGCACGACATCCCCGCGCAGCACCGGACCAACGTCCGGGGCACGGCGAACGTGCTCGCCGCCGTGGCCCGGGCCGGGGTCCAGCAGGTCGTCGTGGCCTCCTCGGTCGGGGCGTACCGCGGGGTCGACGTGGACGGCAAGCGGACCCCGGTGGACGAGTCCTTCCCGGCGACCGGCATCCCGACGGCGACGTACTCGGTGCACAAGGCCGAGAACGAACGGGCACTGGACACGTTCGAGCGCGAGCACCCGGACGTGGTCGTGACCCGGCTCCGGCCCGGGCTGGTGTTCCAGCGGTCGGTGGCCGCGGAGCTCCGGGGCCTGTTCCTCGGGCACCTCGTCCCGATGTCGGTCGTGCGTGCGGCCCGGTTCGCGGTCCTGCCGTTGCCGCTGCCGTTCGTGTTCCAGGCCGTGCACGCCGACGACCTCGCCGACGCGTTCTGGCGGGCGATCGACCGGCGGGCCGCCGGCGCGTTCAACATCGCGGCGTCGCCGGTGCTCACCCCGCCGCGGATGGCCCGGGCCGCCGGGATGCTCGGCGCGGTGCGGATCCCGCTCCGCCTGCTGCGCGGGGTCGTCACGCTGACCTGGCGGCTCCGGCTCCAGCCGACGGACGCCGGGTGGCTCGACATCGCAGCCGGCGTGCCGGTCATGCAGACCGACCGCGCCCGGAACGAGCTCGGGTGGGCGCCGCAGCACACGGCGGAGGACGCCCTGCGGGAACTCGTCGGCGGCTTCGCCGACGGCGCCCGTGTGCCCGCGTCCGGACCCCTGCGCGGGTGAGCGCCGCGTAGCCTGAGGGGGTGCTGCTGCCGACGGACTTGCTCGGGGACTGGGACCTCGCACGGACCGTGGACGACCGCGCCGCCGGTGTCCGCGGCATCGTCACCGGCCGCACCACGCTCTCGCTCACCGGTCCGGACGAGGTGCGCTGGGACGAGTCCGGCGTGATGCGGTTCGGCGGTCGGGAGACCCCGGTGTCCCGGACGCTGCTCGTCCGCCGCGGCGCCGACGCGCACTGGAGCGTGCACTTCATCGACGGCCGGGTCTTCCACGACTGGGTGTGGGGCGCGGCGGTCGAGCACGCCTGCGCGCCGGACGACTACACCGGCGTGCTCACGGGCGACGCCCGACGGTGGACGGTGCGCTGGCAGGCCCGGGGTCCCGCGAAGGACTACCGGCTCGACAGCGTGCTGACCCCGGCGGCGTGACCCGGGCTCACCGGACCTGGACGTTCCGGCAGCCGAAGTCGATGGTGCTCGACCCCCAGTACGGATCACTCGCTGTCAGACACAGGCGGTGCGTCCCGGCGCTCATCGCGACCGTCCCGGCGAAGCCGCGGTTCCCGCTGACGTGCAGGGCACGGTTCACGTCCGCGCGTCGAACGGTGGTCGTGAAGCGGTCCGTGTAGACGCCGTCGACCTGGGCCGTCACGGTCATCGGGTCGGCCAGCCGCTCGAGTTCCACGACCCAGCCCGCGACCTGGACCCCACCGGACACCGGCAGCACCCGGTCGAGGTTGCCGCGCACGGGGACCAGCGTCGTGCCGCTGTACCGCGCGTTCCATGGCGCGTCGGGATCGGACTTCCCGCGCACGACGGTGAACCCCCAACCCGTGAACCCGGACATGGACGAGGCGAAGTGCTGGCGGGCGGTCGTCGTCATGGTGACGCTCTGGCCGGGACGCAGCGCGCCGGTCACGCAGGTGCCGGTCCGCTTCTGGGTGGACAACGAGCAGGTGCCGCTCGTCGACGTCACCTTCGCCTGGTCCCACGCCGACAGGATCGCCGCGTCCGGCGGGTTCGACCCCTGGTTGTACTGGAACGCCATCGTGACCGGTCCGGCGGTGGCACGGGTCCCGGTGTTCGTCACCGTGAACGACCACGTGGCGGTGTTGCCGTACGCGACCTCCGTCGAGGTCGCCGTGTCCACCTGCAGTCCGGCAGGGTCGTCGGCAGCCCACGCCGGGGTCCCGGTCACCACTCCGCCGACGAGTCCTGCGAGGACGACGAACACGGCGATGCGTGGCGCTGACCGACGGCTGATCGCCTGCTCTCCAGTTGTCATCTGCCGAAGCTACTGCCCGACGTGCTCGCCGGACCGGAGTCCCGTGTACCCCGCGGGGCCGCGTGCTCGAGCGTCGCACCGGACCGGCACAGCGTCGATCCGGCCTGACGCGGCGTCGGCCCGGACCGGCAGACTGAGCGCATGGCACGTTCGACCGGCACCGACGCCCCGCGGATCACCCTGACCGAGCCGACCGACCTGCAGGACTGGTCACCGGCACCCGGCGACCTGCTCACCGGCGACCGGATCGAGGCGAAGCGCATCGCGATGCTCGACGTCGCCGGGGAGCGGCTGCCCGACCTCGAGCTCGAGGAGTGTGTCGTCGGGACCCTCCGCGCCGACGGCACCGATCTGCGCGGCCTGCGCGTCCGCGACTCGGTCGTCGAGACGCTCGACGCCCCGGTGTTCCGCGCCTCGAGCAGCGCCTGGCGCGAGGTCCGGGTCGCCGGCGGCCGGGTCGGGTCGGCCGACCTGTACGACGCGACGCTGAACGGGGTCGAGTTCGTCGGCATGAAGCTCGGGTTCGTGAACCTCCGCGGGTCGACGCTCACCGACGTGGTGTTCCGCGATTGCGTGCTCGACGAACTCGACATCGCCGACGCCCGACTGCTCCGCGTGTCCTTCGAGGGCACACGCATCCGCTCCGCCGAGGGTTCGAACACCCGCATCGACCACGTCGACCTGCGGGCCGCCGACCTGGACCGGGTGGAGCGGCTCGAGGGGTTCCGCGGGGCGACGATCGGTGCCGACCAGCTGTTCGCCCTCGCGCCGCTCCTGGCCGCGCAGGCTGGTTACCGCGTGGACTGACGCGCGCCGCCGGCCACCCCCGCCAGTCGGCCGCCGCCGGCTCGCCCGGTCCGCTGGCGGGCGGGGAGTTCATGCGCCGGGCGACAACTCACGGGCCGCGGACGGCGTGAACTGTCGCTCAGCCCGAAACCTCCGCGCTCAGCCAGCGGCCGCAGCGGCCGCGGTCCCCGCCCTCGCCGCCCCCCCCGCCATCGCCGCTGCCAGGTCCGCCTGCACCAGGTCGCCGTGCACCGCCGCCCCCGCCTGCGTCCCCGCCGCGGCCGACGCGATCACGGTCGCCATCGGCGCCGTCACGTTCCCCGCCGCGTACACCCCGCGCACGCCCGTCTGCCCCGCGGCGTCGACCACGAGCGCGCTCCCGAACCGGGAGCCGTCCACGACGACGTCCTCCGCCACCAGGCCCAGCCCGGCCAGGACGTCGACGCGGGCCTCGGCGGTGCTGGCGGCGGCGAGGGCGTCGAGCGGGACGACCTCGCCCGACCCCGTCTCCACCCCGGTCAGCACGTCGCCCGAAGACACCACGCGGGCAACCGGACCCGTGATCACCCCGATGCCACGAGCCGTGAGACCTGCCATGGCGGTGTCGTCGACGAGCGCCGGGTCGGTCACGAACGCCGTCACCCGGTCGCTCAACGCCCGGAACATGAGCGCGTGGTGCACCCCGTTCGGTGTCGTCACCAGGATCCCGATGCGCTGGTCGCGGATCTCCCACCCGTGGCAGAACGGGCAGTGCACGACCCCGCGCCCCCACTGCTCGGCGAGCCCCGGGACCTCCGGCAGCACGTCGACGGCGCCGGAGGCGACGACGAGTCGCCGCGCGGTGACGACCGCGCCGGAGTCGAGCGTGACCGAGAAAGCGACCGGGTCGGTCCCGTCACCGTCCGTGGCGGACGTGGCCACGATCCTCCCGGCCGTGACCTGCACGCCGTAGGCGGCGACCTCCTGACGTCCGATGCGGGTCAACTCGGCGGGGGCGACCCCCTCGCGCCCGAGGTAGTTGTGCGCACCGGCCGCGGGCGCGTTGCGGGGCTCACCCGCGTCGACGACGAGGACGGAGCGACGGGACCGCCCCAGGATCAGGGCGGCGGACAGGCCGGCGGCCGAGCCGCCGATGACGATGACGTCGAAGTGATCGGACATGACCACAGCGTGCGGCGCGCTCGACCGGATCAGCAACGAATCTTGCCGGTCTGGCAACATGGTCGGCATGGCACACGGCCGGGAGGATCGGATCACCCCACGCACGACGGCCCAGGTCGTCGACGCGGTGGGTCCGCGCCTGCGCGCGCTCCGCGAACGGCGTGACGTCACGCTCGCGGCGCTCGCCGCGGAGACCGGCATCTCGGTGTCGACGCTCTCGCGGCTGGAGTCCGGCCAGCGGCGACCGACCCTCGAACTGCTGCTGCCGCTGGCCCGGGCGTACCAGGTGCCGCTCGACGACCTCGTCGGGGCGCCGCAGACGGGGGATCCGCGCGTCCACCTGCGCCCCGAGCGGCACGGCGGGCGGGTGGTGATCCCGCTCACGAAGCGGACCGGGGGCGTGCGCTCGTTCAAGCAGCTCATCCCGCCGGAACCCGCGAACATCGATCGGACACTGAAGACCCACGAGGGCTACGAGTGGCTCTACGTCCTGTCCGGGCGGCTGCGGCTGCTGCTCGGTGACCGGGAGTTCGACCTGGGGCCCGGCGAGGTCGTCGAGTTCGACACGCACACGCCGCACTGGGTGGGCAACACCACGGACGAGGTCACCGAGGTGCTCTGCCTGTACGGGCCCCAGGGCGAGCGGGCGCACGTGCGGTCGCGACCGGCGGCCCGGGCGGACTGAGCCGGGCGCTTCGCTCGCCGGGCGGATCAGCCGGCCGGCGGGGCAGCCGGTCGGTGGGGTCAGCCGAAGACGTGCGCCGTCACGTCGTCGAGCAGGCCGTCCGTCGGGGTGTTCGACTGGCTGATGCGGATGCCGATGTCGCCGCGGGTGAAGTACGTGTCGCCGTCGATGACCGGGTACTGCGAGTTCTGCGAGACCTTCTGGCAGCGGTACCCCTCGGCGACGTGTGCGCAGTCGTAGCCCTTCGCGGGCAGCGCCTGCAGTGCACCGAACGCGCGGGACGAGTCGACCACCACCACGTCGATCACCAGGTTCGAGATGTCCGCCCGTGGATCCCGCCAGACGCACGACAGGTGCTTGCCGTCGGCCTGCAGGACCGGCGTGAAGGCGTCCTTCGGGCGGGACCACGAGTCGCCGACGACCTTCGGGTCGTTCAGCGGAGCCTCGGTGAACTTCCACTTGCCGGCCGTGATCAAGTCGGAGCACGCGGACGGCACCGTGCCCCCGTCGTGGTCGACGCCGGGGACCGGGGTGATGGCGGACGTCGGTCGCGGGGTGCTCGACGGAGCCGGCGCGGCCGCGGCACTCGGGGTGCTCGTCGCCGACGCCGTGGTCGACGTCGTCGGCGTGGACGAGGCCGTCGGCGTGGTCACGACGTCCGGTCCCTCGGTGCAGGCGCTCAGGACGAGCGCGGCGCCGATCCCGATCGTCGCGAGCAGTGTCGTGGCGCGTGCGGTGCGCATGAGGTCCCCTGGTCTCGGCGGCTCGGACGTTCTCGTGCCGCGGTGCTGCCGACGCTACCGACGGTGCTGAGCCGCTGGAGTCGCCGGTGCCGAACCGTTGCCGGTCCGAGACGGGATCGTGACCGTAGGGTCCGGGTCAGGGGCGCCAGACGACCGTCGGTTCGAGCAGACGGTGCCCGGTCGGTGCGGGCAGGACCGACCTGCCGGTGCCCATCAGCAGGTCCAGCGCCGCCGCGGCCGCGTCGCCGAGGGGCTGCTCGACGCTCGAGATCCCCAGGGCCTCGGCCACCGGGGTGTCGTCGTACCCGACCACCGGGACGTCCGGGCCGAGGGCGAACCGCGCCCCGAGCGCCAGCGTGTCCGACGCGCAGACGACCGCGTCGACGGCGGCCCCGTCCGCGACCGCCCGGGTGACGACCTCGGTCGCCGCGGAGACGTCGTCCTCGCAGACGAGCTGCACCTGGTCGGGCAGGCCCGCTGCGGCGAGGGCGTCCTGCCAGCCGTGGCGCCGCTCGTCGCCCTGCCCCGAGGGGCTCGGCCACCCGAGGAACCCGATGCGTCGGTGCCCTGCCTCGAGCAGGTGCGCGGTCGCGGCCCGGAGACCGGCCCGACCGTCGACGTCCACCCACGGCAGCACCTCGGCGCGCTCGGCGGACTGCCCCCACGGGCGTCCGAACAGCACGAACGGGACGTCCCGGTCGGCGAGCCACCCGGGCCGAGGATCGCCGTGGAACGTCGAGGTGAGCACGAAGCCGTCGACGTCGGACCCCTCGACGAGCCGCTCGATGTGCGTCAGCTCGTCGTCGACGTCCCGCGCGGTGAAGAGCAGGATCCGCATGCCCCGCGCGTCCGCGTGCTCGACCAGGGCGTGCAGGAAGCGGTCGAGCACCGCGCCGGAGATGCCGTGCACGGGTTCGAGCCGGACGCCCAGGGTCGAGCTCTGCCGGGTCCGCAGCCGCCGTGCCGAGGCGTGCGGGCGGTACCCGAGGGTCTCGATCGCCGAGCGCACCCGGTCCAGGGTGTCCGGACGGACGACCTCCGGCCGGTTCAGCGCGTTCGACACGGTCTGCCGGGAGACACCGGCGACCGCGGCGACGTCGGCGACGGTGGCGGGCTGCGACATGGGGTTCACCGTAGCGCCTCGTCGGTGTATCGTGATGGCGTTTGATCGATCAAATTGAACGGTCCAACACCCACTCGACGAGGAGTACCCGATGCAACGACCGATGTCACGACGCACAGCTCGCGCGCTGACCGCAGGGGCGATCGCCCTGACCGCAGCGCTGTCCCTCTCCGCCTGCGGCTCCGGCTTCAGCGGCTCCGGTTCGGACTCGGGGTCCGGGGGGCTCACCTCGAGCGACAAGTCCCTCTCCGTGCTCATCGGCTCCTCCGGTGACGCCGAGACCGCCGCGGTCAAGAGCGCGGCCGCCGCCTGGTCGAAGTCCTCCGGGACCGGCGTGAGCGTCCAGGCCGCCAACAACCTCGACCAGCAGCTCGCGCAGGGGTTCGCCTCCGGCAAGCCCGCCGACGTGTTCTACGTCAGCACGTCGTCGCTCGCCGGGTACGCGGCGAACGGCTCGCTCCTGGCCTACGGCGACCAGCTGCAGGACCAGGGCGACTTCTACCCGACCCTGACGAAGTCGTTCACCGTGGACGGGAAGCTGTACTGCGCGCCGAAGGACTTCTCGACCCTGGGGCTGTTCATCAACAAGGCGGACTGGAAGGCGGCCGGACTGACCGACGCCGACGTCCCGACGACGTGGGACCAGCTGAAGACGGTGTCCGAGAAGCTCACCCGGGACGGTCGCGTCGGACTCTCGACCAGCCCGCAGGTCGAGCGCCTCGGGGCGTTCATGGCCCAGGCCGGCGGCGCCCTGACGAACGCCGACCAGACGAAGGCGACCGTCGACTCCGCCGCCAACGTCCAGGCGCTCGACTACGTGAAGGGCCTGCTCGACGACGGCTCGATGAAGTTCTCGAGCGACCTCGGCGAGAGCTGGGGCGGCGACGCGTTCGGGAAGAACAAGGCCGCGATGACCATCGAGGGCAACTGGCTCACCGGCGCGATGTCCTCGAGCTACCCGAGCGTCGACTACCAGGTCGTCGCACTGCCGAAGGGTCCGGAGGGCGCCGGCACCCTGCAGTTCACGAACTGCTGGGGCATCGCGAAGGACTCCCCGAACCAGAAGGCGGCGCTGTCGTTCGTCGAGAAGATGACGAGCACCGACCAGCAGCTCACCTTCGCGAAGGACTTCGGCGTGATGCCGAGTGTCGAGTCCGCTGCGAGCACCTGGAAGCGCGACTACCCGCAGTACGCGGCGTTCCTCGACCAGGCCGACGTCGCCCAGGGGCTGCCGAACAAGGCCGGCACGTCGGACGTGGTCGCCGACTTCGACTCGAAGCTCGGCTCTCTGCAGAAGACCGACGTGCAGACCCTGCTCGAAGGCGTCCAGAAGAACATGGCCGCTGCGCTGAAGGGCTGACCGCGATGTCCCGGAAGAACCGCCGCGAAGCCGTCTCGGGCTGGTTGTTCACCGCCCCGACGGTGATCGTCCTCGGCCTGTTCCTGCTCGTGCCCGTCCTCATGGCCGCATGGGTGAGCGTGTCGAACTGGCGCGGGGTCGGCAGTCCGTTCTCGTCCGACGTGTCCTTCGTCGGCGGCGAGAACTACGCGAAGATCCTCGGCGGGGGCGGGCTCGACGAGCAGAACTTCGGCACGGCCCTGCGGAACAACCTCTGGTACGTCGTGTTCGTCGTGCCGCTGCAGACCGCCGTCGCCCTCGGCCTGGCCGTCCTCGTGAACGGACGGGCGCTCAAGGGGCGGGGGTTCTTCCGGACCGCGTTCTACTTCCCGTCCGTCACGAGCTCGGTCGCGATCACCGTGCTCTGGCTGTTCCTGTTCTCGTCTTCCGGTGCGGTGAACACGATCATCGGGTGGATCGGGGTGCGCGGACCGAACTGGTTCAACGAGCCGACCGGCATCTTCCACCTCGGGGCGGGGCAGCCTCCGGCCTTCCTCGCCGACCACACGATGCTCGGCATCTCGTGGTGGGAGTGGACCGCGGGGCCGTCGGTCGCGATGAGCGCGTTCATCCTGCTCGCCGTGTTCACCACGAGCGGCACGTTCATGCTGCTCTTCATCGCGGCGCTGCAGAACCTGTCCGCCGACGTCGACGAGGCCGCGATGATCGACGGCGCGGGCGCCTGGACGCGCTTCTGGCGCGTGACGCTCCCGCAGCTGCGCCCGACGCTCTTCACGGTGCTCACCCTCGGGCTGATCGGGACGTGGCAGGTCTTCGACCAGATCTACACCGGCACGAAGGGCGCCCCGGCGAACACCACGCTCACCCCGGCGTACCTGTCGTACACGTCCGCGTTCCAGAGCCAGCAGTGGGGTGTCGGTGCGGCGATCGCCTTCATCCTGTTCGGGATCATCGTCGTCTTCACGCTGCTGCAGCGCTGGGCACTGCGGGACCGCCCCGTCTCACGACGGCGGATGCGCTGGATCGAACAGGGAGAGTCACGATGACCGCCGCACCCACCTCGGCACGGACGGGAGGCACGGTGCCGGACCTCCGCGCCGCCACCGTCGCACAGGCGCCCGGCCCGGGCCGGGGGCCCCGCCGCCTCACCGGTCGCGGGATCGTCCTGCTGGTCGTCGGCGTGGTCATCGCGGTCGTCTACCTGCTGCCGTTCTACGTGGCGATCGTCAACTCCTTCAAGACGGACGAGGACGCCTCGCTCCACCCGCTCGCCCTCCCCACCACCTGGACGGGCGCCGCGTTCCGGACGCTCTTCGAGAACTCCGACTTCGGCGTCTGGACGATGAACTCGGTGATCGTCGCCGTGGTCGTCACGCTCGGTCGGATCTTCTTCGACTCGCTCGCCGGCTACGCGCTCGCGCGCATCCGGTTCCCCGGACGCCAGACCGTCTTCGCGCTCATCGTCGCGGTGATGGCCGTGCCCGCCGTGGTGCTGCTCATCCCGAAGTTCCTCGTGATCAACCAGCTCGGCATGTACGACTCGTACTCGGGCATGATCATCCCGCTGCTCGTCGACGCCGCCGGGGTGTTCATCATGAAGAACTTCTTCGAGTCGATCCCGGTCAGCGTCGAGGAGCAGGCGAAGATCGACGGCGCCGGGGTGTTCCGCACCTTCTGGTCGATCGTGCTGCCGATGGCCCGCCCGGCCGTCGTGACGATCACGATCCTGTCGTTCCAGGGGTCGTGGAACGAGCTCCCGCACTTCATCGTGTCGGCGTCCTCGCCCGGACTGACGACCCTGACCAAGGGCGTCGCCTCGCTGGCCTCCGGCGCCCTGAGCGCCGGGAACCAGTTCCCGATCAAGCTCGCCGCCGCCTTCGTGATGACGATCCCCGTCGCCGTCGCGTTCTTCGTGTTCCAGCGGCGCATCATGAACACCAGCGACGGGGCGGTCAAGGAGTGACCATGACGACGACCACCACGCCGCCCGACGCCGCCGAGCAGGCCGCCCACGCGGTGCCGCGGCAACCCCTGCTCCACGACGAGGTCGTCGTGCTCGCCGCGCCGACCCAGGCGTGGTCCGACCGGCACGGCGACGTCGGCACGAACCCCGTGCACGGTTACTGGACGGGCGACCAGCGCGTCGTCTCGGCGATGACGCTGACCGTCGCCGGGTCGTCGGTGGAGCCCGTGGCGACGGTGCCGGCCGGCGCCCGCGAGGTCGTGTTCACCGGACTCCTGCGTGGGCTCGACGGCCCCGGAGCGGACCCGGACGTGCGGCTCGACCGGATCCGGACGGTCCGCGTCGACGGCGTCCACGAACGCCTGCGCATCACGGACCGGCTCGCCCCCGGGCAGCCCGCGGCCGAGCACTCCGGACACACCGGACGGACCGTGACGGTCCGGATCGTGCCGGACGCGAGCGGGATGGACGCCGTCAAGGCCGGCGCACCGCCGGTGCCGGTCCCGGCCGTGCTCGCGGCCGACGGCGGCGGGACGGACGCGGGCCGTGCCTCCTGGACGGCGGGATCGGTGTCCGTGACCCTGCGTGCCGACGGCGCCACGGTCACCACCGACGGCGACGCCGTCGTCCTGACCTGGAGCCTGCCGCACGCGCGGACCGTCGAGGTCGCGTGGGACTGCCGCGTCACGGCCCCGGACGCCGTGGCCGTCGGCGCCACCACGCCGCGGACGTTCCACGCGCCGCAGGGCGTTCAGGACGACCGGCTCCGCCGATGGCTCGACCGCGCCGTCGAGGACCTCGACGCGCTGCGGCTGCGCCGCCCGGAGGGGGAGTTCCTCGCCGCCGGGGCACCGTGGTTCTTCACGCTATTCGGGCGCGACTCGCTCTGGGCCGCCCGGTTCCTGCTGCCGGTCGACATCACGGTGGCCGGCAGCACGCTCCGGGTGCTCGCCGCGCTGCAGGGCACGCGCGACGACCCCGCCACCGCCGAGCAGCCCGGGAAGATCCCGCACGAGCTCCGGCAGGCATCGCTGCCGGTCGACAACGACGAGATCTCGCTGCCGCCGCTGTACTACGGCACCGTCGACGCGACCCCGCTGTGGATCTGCACCCTGCACGACGCCTGGCGGGCCGGCCTGCCGGAGGACCAGGTCCGGGCGCTCCTGCCCGCCCTCGGGCGCGCCCTGGCGTGGATGCGGGACTCCGGCGACGCCGACGGGGACGGCTTGCTCGAGTACGTCGACGAGTCCGGCCGCGGGCTGGCCAACCAGGGGTGGAAGGACTCCGGCGACAGTGTGCAGTGGCGCGACGGACGGCTCGCCGACGGCCCGATCGCGCTCTGCGAGGTGCAGGGGTACGCGCACGAGGCGGCCGTGCACGGCGCCGACCTGCTCGACGCGTTCGGGCTGCCGGGGGGACCGGAGTGGCGGGCGTGGGCGGCGCGCCTGGCCGACCGCTTCCGTGCGACGTTCTGGGTGACGGACGCGGTCGGGCCGCACCCGGCGATCGCCCTCGACGCCCGGAAGCACGCCGTCGACTCGGCGACGAGCAACATCGGCCACCTGCTCGGCACGGGACTCCTGGACGAGCGCGAGGAGGCCGTCGTGGCCGCCCGGGTCGTCGCACCGGACATGGCGAGCGGCTTCGGTCTGCGGACCCTGTCCACGACGGCCTCGGGCTACTGGCCGCTGAGCTACCACGGCGGCTCGGTGTGGGCGCACGACACCGCGGTGGTCGTCGCCGGGCTCACCCGTTCGGGCTTCCGGGACGAGGCGCGGGCGCTCGCCGAGCAGCTGCTCGCGGCGGCGGTCGCCTTCGACTTCCGGATGCCCGAGCTGCACGCGGGAGACGCCGCCGCCGAGGTGTCCCGACCGGCGCCCTACCCGGCGGCGTGCCGACCTCAGGCGTGGAGTGCGGCGGCGGTGTTCCCGGTGTGGGTCGCGCTGCGGTGAGGGCGTCGGGCGCTCAGCGCTGCGCCCACGCGCTCCGCAGCCGCGCCCGCAGTGCGACCCGGAAGCGACGGGCCCAGCGCCGGGGCGGGTTCGCCCGGCGGCCGTTGACCCGGAAGGTGTGGAACGCGCGGCGGGTCCGGCGGACCACCGACCCGAAGCCCGAGAACGGTCGCGAGGACACCTGCACGAGCAGCCGCCGCGACGCGACCACCCGGAGCGCCGGGTCGATCGCCATCGACAGGTCGACGTCGTCGTGCACCTCGGGGTCGTCGCGGTGCACGCGGGAGCGCGCGGCGGTCCACGTCGCGCGGTGCATCGCGGTCGCGGAGCCGAACAGCGGCGGTCGCCCGAGCGCCGCCCACATCAGCACGAAGTACGGGCGCATGTAGAGCACGTCCCACACCTGCTGGACGAGCACGCTGCCGTCGTGCGGCCGGCCGGGCCCGGTGACCGCGACGACGCCGGGACGGCCGAGCAGCCGGAGCGCCTCGGCGATCCAGCGGGGCGGCGGCACCGAGTCCGCGTCGAGCCGGACGAGGACGTCGCCGGTCGCCGCGTCGTAGCCCCGTGCCGAGGCACGGGCGATGCCACGCACCGGCTCGACGAGCACGCGGGCGCCGGCGGCACGGGCCACCGCGGCGCTGTCGTCCCGGCTGCCGTTGTCCACGACGATCACCTCGGCGGCGGGATGGCTCTGCGCGGCGAGCGCCTGCAGGCAGCGCTGCAGCAGGAGGGCGTCGTCGAGCACGGGGACGACGACGGAGACACGCTGCACCCCTGTGATCCTGCCGGAGACGCGCTGGACGCACGCGCGGTCGGACGGAAGGATCGTGGCGGCGCCGCCACGATCCTCCCGTCCGTCCACCGGCCACGTCGGGACTGAGCGTGCCCTCAGCCCGTCTCGGGACGACCGTCCGCGCGACGGGCGTTGACTGGGGGCATGCAGTTGACGAAGTACAACCACGCCACGGTCGTCCTCGAGCGGGACGGCGCCACCCTCGTCGTCGACCCCGGTGCGTTCACCCCGGAGGCCGCCGACCTCGTCCGCTCGGCCACGGCCGTGCTCGTCACCCACGAGCACTTCGACCACCTCGACGTCGACGCCGTCCGCGCCGGACTCGAGGCGAACCCGGACCTGGTCGTCCGCGGCCCGCAGCCCGTCGTCGACCAGCTCGGCGCACACGACGGACGCGTCGGAGCGGTCGCCGCGGGCGACGCCTTCACGGTCGGCCCCTTCGCGGTCCGGGTCTTCGGCGAGCAGCACGCCGTGATCCACCCGGACGTGCCGGTCATCCCGAACGTCGGCTACCTGGTCGACGACGCCGTGTTCCACCCGGGCGACTCGTACCTGGTCCCCGGTGTGCCGGTGCCGACCCTGCTCATGCCGACGAGCGGGCCGTGGACGCACATGGTCGAGGCGGTCGACTACGTCCGCGCGGTCGCGCCGGACCGGATCGTGCAGATCCACGAGGCGATGCTCAGCGACCTCGGGCAGCAGTCCACCGCGCGGTTCCTCGGGCCGGAGGTGCTCGGCAGCGTCCCGGTGACGATCCTGCCCGCGGGGGAGAGCATCACGGTCTGAGCCGCGCCGGTCCCGGTCGCGTCGGGCTGAGTCGCCGCTCCCGCTCGGGGGTGCACGCTGGACGGATGGCTGATGCTCCCTCGACCGCGGTCCTGTTCGACATCGACGGGACCCTCGCCGACTCCAACTACGCGCACGTCGATGCCTGGTGGCGGGCGTTCCGCGCCGCGGGGGAGTCCGTCGACGCGTGGCGCATCCACCGTGCCATCGGGATGGACTCCGGACGGCTGCTCGACGAGCTGCTCCAGGAGGCCGGCGACGACGTCCGCGACCAGGCGGAGCAGTTCCACACCGCGTACTACGCCGAGCACGTGCCGCAGCTCCGCCTGCTGCCGGGGGCCCGCGAGCTGCTCGAGGATGTCGCCCGCCGCGGACACGCCGTCGTCCTCGCCACGAGCGCGCCTGAGCACGAGCTGGCCGCGCTGCGGGAGCTGCTCGACGCGGCCGCGTGGGTGACCGCCGAGACGAGCTCGGAGGACGTCGACGAGGCGAAGCCCGCGCCCGGCATCGTGCAGGTGGCGCTCGACAGGGTCGGGGTCGACGCGGAGCACGCCGTGATGGTCGGCGACGCGATGTGGGACGTCGAGGCGTCGGGGAAGGTCGGGCTGCCGTGCGTCGCGGTGATGACCGGTGGCATCGGCGGCGACGAGCTCCGGCGAGCGGGAGCGGCGGCCGTGTACGACGACGCCGCGGCGGTGCTGCGGGCGCTCCGCGACGGCGAGGGGCCGATCGCCGCGCTGGCCTGAGCGGGCGGATGCTGGTGCGGCGGTCGCCGGGCCGCCGCGGGTCCCGCCCGTGGGAGGATGGTCGATCGTGATCACGATCGAGCGCGTCGCCTGGGAGGACCCGCGTGGTGTGGCCCTCCGCGCCACCATGGACGAGGAGATGCACGAGCGCTACGGCGCCGGGCACCGGGACGAGGACCCCGCCGTCACCGCCGAGCGCGACCGCGTGCTGACGGTCGACCCGGCCACCGTGATCACCTCGCTCCTCGCCGTCGACGAGGACGGCACGCCCCTCGGGCACATCGCGGTCCGGTGGCTCGGTGACGAGGTCGAGCTGAAGCGCCTCATCGTCCTCGCCGCCGCCCGGGGCAAGGGTGCCGCGACCGCCCTGCTGTCCGAGGGTGAGCAGGTCGCGCGCGAGGCCGGTGCCGCCCGGGTCATCCTGCAGACCGGGGACAAGCAGCCCGAGGCCGTCGCGCTCTACCGGAAGACCGGCTGGCAGCAGATCGACGTGTACGAGCCCTACGCCGCCACGATGCCCTGGTCCTACTGCTTCGCGAAGGCGCTGTGACCGGGCGGTAGCCCAGCTGTCCCCGGCCTTTCGTTGCACTTTCAGTAGCAGAGTGCAATTCTTGCTCGGTGAGCACCACCGAACGCACCCGCGCGCTGCGCCGACGCATGGTCGTCGAAGCACGCCGGGCGACCATCGAGCACGGGCTGCACGGCTTCACGATCGAGCAGCTCTGCGAGACGGTCGGGGTCTCCCGTCGCACGTTCTTCAACCACTTCGCCTCGAAGGACGACGCCGTGCTCGGCATCGAGCAGGGTGCGACGGAGGAGCTCCTCGCGGCGTACGCGTCCCGGTCCCTGATCCCGACCGAGGTCGACCCGCTCGGGTCGATCGTCGCGCTCGCGATCGAGCAGATGCACGTCGTCGGGCTCGACCGTGCCGACGAGGCCCTGGTCCGCCGCGTGTTCGAGCGGGAGCCGGTGATGGTGGCGAAGTTCCTCGCCGCCGCCGACGTCCAGCTCGCCGCGGTCGGTCGGGCCGTCCGGCAGCGGTTCGGCTGGACCGACCCGGGCGACCGGCGCGCCCAGCTCGTCGCCGAGGCCGCCGCGGGCCTCCTCAAGGTCACCGCCGGCACCTACTTCGACGACGCGTTCGACGAGTCCACGGGCCCGACGTTCGACGCGTTGCTCACCGAGAACCTCCGCCAGTTCAGGGCGGCCGTCACCACCACCGGACAGGACCACACCGCATGAGCGCGACCGCGCAGGGCACGAAGCGTGCCCGACCCGGATCCGACGGGCCGCTGCTGCTGACGCAGCGCCGCATCTGGATCATCTTCTCCGCCCTGATCGCCGGGATGCTGCTGTCGAGCCTCGACCAGACCATCGTCTCCACGGCGATGCCGACCATCGTCGGGGAGCTCGGCGGCGTCGCGCACCAGGCCTGGCTGACGACGGGTTACCTGCTCGCCTCGACCATCGTGATGCCGATCTACGGCAAGTTCGGCGACGTCCTCGGCCGCCGCAACCTGTTCCTCGTCGCGATCGCGCTGTTCACGATCGCGTCGGCCGGGTGCGCCTTCGCGGGCGACTTCACGCAGCTCGTGGTGTTCCGCGCGATGCAGGGCCTGGGCGGCGGCGGGCTGATGATCCTGTCGCAGGCGATCATCGCCGACATCGTGCCGGCCTCGGAGCGCGGCAAGTACCTCGGGCCGCTCGGTGCGATCTTCGGGCTCTCGGCGATCGGCGGCCCGCTGCTCGGCGGCTTCTTCGTCGACCACCTCACGTGGAACTGGGCGTTCTACATCAACATCCCCGTCGGCATCGCCGCGTTCTTCGTCGCCTGGTTCGCGCTGACCCTGCCGACCAAGAAGGCCGAGAAGAAGATCGACGTCCTCGGCGTCGTGCTCATGTCCGCCGCGACGACCTGCCTGGTGTTCTTCTCGGAGTTCGGCGGCAGCAAGGACCACGGGTGGGACGCCCTCGAGACGTGGGCCTGGTTCGCCGGCCTCGTGGTGGCGGCCGCGCTGCTCGTCCTCGTCGAGTCGCGCGTCGAGGACCCGGTGCTCCCGATGTCGTTCTTCCGCAACCGCACGTTCCTGCTCGCGACCGGCATCGGCCTCGTGCTCGGGATCGGCATGTTCGCCGCGATCGGCTTCGTGCCGACGTTCCTGCAGATGGCGTCGGGCACCTCGGCCGCGGTCTCCGGCCTGCTCATGCTGCCGATGATGGTCGGCCTGATCGGGACCTCGATCGCGTCCGGCAACCTCATCACGAAGACCGGCCGCTACCGGCTGTTCCCGATCGCGGGCACGGTGCTCGTCGCCCTCGCGATGCTCGCCATGACGCAGCTCGCCGCGGACACCCCGATCTGGCTGATCTGCACGTACCTGTTCGTGTTCGGCGCGGGCCTCGGCCTGATCATGCAGGTCGTCGTCCTCGTCGCACAGAACGCCGTCCCCGCCGAGCAGGTCGGCACCGCGACCTCGACGAACAACTACTTCCGCGAGGTCGGCGCCTCCCTCGGCACGGCCGTCTTCGGTGCGCTGTTCACCGCCCGGCTCACCACGTCGCTCACCGACGTCTTCCGGGGTGCCGGGGGTTCGGCGACCGACGCGGCGTCCTCGGCCGGGAGCATCGACCCGGCCACGGTCGCGAAGCTGCCCGAGGCCGTGCAGGACGGCATCGTGAACGCCTACGCCGACTCCCTGGCGCCGGTGTTCTGGTACCTGCTGCCGTTCATCGCGATCGCGTTCCTGCTCGCGCTGTTCCTGCCGCAGATCACGCTGTCCGACACGGCCGGCATGGTGGCCCGCGGTGAGGCCGTCGGCGGCGCCGAGGCCGACGAGCTCGAGCGGGCCCAGCGGGCCGGCCGGGCGGCGGGTGTGGACTCGAACGTGGATGCCGACGCCGGCGCGGACTCCGCCGGGTCGCCGAGACGCCGCTGAGTCACCGAGACGCCCCCGTTCCCGGGGGTGTCTCGCCGTTCCGGGGGCGTCTCGCCCCGACGGGGCCGTCTCGCGCCGGTCGCCGGATCGGCACCCCACCGGACGGGAGGCGCGTGGCGGGCCCGCCACGTGCCTCCCGTCCGTCCGCGCCCCCACCCGAACGGCCCGAGACGCGCGCTGGCGGACGCGACTTGCGCCCGCGGACGCGAGTCGTGTCCGCTGAGCCGAGTCTCGGCCCTGCCGGGCGCGCGGTGCGCGCCGTTCAGCCGCCGGTGCTCGCCCGCCGCACCAGGCGCGTCGGGAGCGCGACCGGCTCGGCCGCCGTGCCGTCGACCGCCGCGAGCAGCCGGAGGGCTGCGGCGCGTCCGAGTTCCGCTCCCGGCAGTGCGACGCTCGTCAGGGCCGGCGCGGTGACGGAGGACGAGGGCAGGTCGTCGAAGCCCGCGACCGCAAGGTCCTCCGGGACCCGCAGCCCGGTCGCGGCGGCGACGCGGAGCACGCCGTACGCCAGGGTGTCGGCGGCGGCGACGACCGCGGTGACGCCGTCCTCGTGCCAGGCCTCGAGTGCGTGCTCCGTCGCGGCTGCGGCGGCGTCCACCGTCAGGTCCGCCCGGGCGCCGAGCTCGGACACGGTGATGCCGGCGGCTTCGCAGGCCTCCTGGAACAGACGGTGCCGGACGCCGAAGGTGGCGACCCGTGCCGTACCGTCGAGGTACGCGACCCGCTCGTGCCCGCGCTCCCGCAGGTGCGCGACGAGTTCCGCGACGCCGGAACTGAGGTCGTAGTCGACCGCGACGGCGCCGGCCGGGGCGTCCGGGGCGTCGAGCAGCACGACGGGGACGGCGGCGTCGAGCGACTCACCGGCGGCCGGGGCGTCGACCAGGATGCCCGCCGGCCGGAGCCGCTCGAAGCGCCGGAGGTCGCTCGTGGCCGGCTGCGCGCCGCGCTCGGTGACGGAGAGCACGAGCTGGTACCGGTCGCCCAGGGTGTCCCGGACGCCCCGGATGACCTCGGCGAAGAAGGGGTTCGACAGATCGGGGGCGATGAGCACCACGAGGTCGCCCGTGCCCCTCGCCAGGGAACTCGCCGCGTGGTCGACCACGTACCCGAGCTCGTCCACGGCGTCGCGCACCCGCGCCGCGATCGGAGCGGAGACCCGGCCACGGTCCTTGCCGTTCACGACGAGGGACACCGTGGCGATGCTCGTGCCGGCGCGTTCGGCCACCATCGCCGCGGTCACACGGCGGGCCGGGACGGCGGAGGATGGCACCCGTCGAGCCTAGCGACGCACGCGGCCCGGCAAGCCGAGAACCGCTCGGGGAGTTGACGTCAAACGCTTGACGTGTTTCCATGTCAAACGCTTGACGCGCCGCGCCGGAGTTGGTTCCTCCACGACGCGGACCCCACCGCGTCAAGCACAGACCTCCCGGTCGTCCAGCACCCCCCGATGAAGTGGAGCCCCACGGTGTCCGATGCGACGAAGCAGAAGATCATCCTCGACTGCGACCCCGGCCACGACGACGCCGTCGCCATGATCCTGGCGCACGGCAGTCCGGCGATCGAACTGCTCGCCGTGACGACCGTCGTCGGCAACCAGACCCTGCCGAAGGTCACCCGCAACGCCCTCGCGGTCGCACGCATCGCCGGGATCACCGGGGTGCCCTTCGCCGCCGGCAGCCCGCGCCCGCTGCTCCGCGAGATCGAGGTCGCCCCGGAGATCCACGGCGAGAGCGGCCTCGACGGCCCGATGCTGCCCGAGCCGGCCTTCGCGCTCGACGAGCGGCACGCGGTCGACCTGATCATCGACACGGTCATGGCGCACGAGCCCGGCACCGTCACGATCGTGCCGACCGCCGGCCTGACGAACATCGCCCTCGCCGTCCGCAAGGAGCCGCGCATCGTCGAGCGCGTCAAGCAGGTCGTGCTCATGGGCGGCGGCGTGCACGTCGGCAACTGGAGCGCGGTCGCCGAGTTCAACATCGTCATCGACCCCGAGGCCGCGGACATCGTCTTCCGCGCCGGCTGGGACGTCGTCATGGTCGGCCTCGACCTCACGCACCAGGCGCTCGCCACCCCCGAGGTCGCCGCGCGCATCGCCGCCGTCGGCACCGGCCCGGCCGCGTTCGTCGGGGAGCTGCTCGACTTCTTCGGCAAGGCCTACGAGGACGCGCAGGGCTTCGACTCGCCGCCCGTGCACGACCCCTGCGCCGTGGCGTACGTCATCGACCCGACGATCGTGCGCGCCGTGAAGATGCCGATCGCGATCGAGACCACGGGCACGCACACGCTCGGCATGACGGTCGCCGACCTCCGTGCACCGGCGCCCGAGGACTGCCGCACGAGCGCCGCGATGGAGCTCGACCACGAGCGGTTCTGGGACCTGGTCGTCGACGCCCTCGAGCGGATCGGCGAGACGCCGGACACCGGGTGGACGCCCCGTGCCGGCGCCGACGCCGAGACCGTCGCCACGGAGGCCTGAGCACCGTGACGACCACCTCGACGAAGAAGTCGACC
This sequence comes from Curtobacterium sp. AG1037, assembly GCF_003349855.1. Taxonomy (NCBI): domain Bacteria; kingdom Bacillati; phylum Actinomycetota; class Actinomycetes; order Micrococcales; family Microbacteriaceae; genus Curtobacterium; species Curtobacterium sp. AG1037. The sequence continues at coordinate 157,683 of NZ_QQAO01000007.1, forward strand.
GTCGCCCTCACCGCCGCCCTGCTCGCGGCGTGCATCGCGTTCCAGCTCAACGCGAGCATGCTCAGTCCGGCCCTGGTCACGATGGCGCGCGATCTGCGTACCGACGACGCCACGATCGGCCTGTCCCAGACGCTGTTCTTCACGCTCGCCGCACTGTTCTCGCTGTTCCTGCCCCGTCTGTCCGACATCGTCGGGCGGAAGCGCGTGCTCCTCGGCATGCTCGCGGTCATGCTCGTCGGCAGCGTCGTCGCCGCACTCGCCGTGAACGTCCCGATGCTCTTCGCCGGCCGCATGATCCAGGGCGTCAGCGGCCCGGTCGTGCCGATCGGGCTGCTCATCCTGCGGAACGAGATCGCCGACCCGAAGCGGTACGGCGCGGCCCTCGGGCTGCTGACCGCGGTGAACGGCGGCATCGCGGGCGTCGACGCGCTCGCCGGCGGGTGGATCGCCACGAACTTCGGCTTCCGCGGCATCTTCTGGGTGATCGCCGTCGTCACCGTGGTCGCGACCGTGATGGTCGCCGCGTGGGGCGTCGAGTCGAAGCCCTCGGCCGGCACCCGGATGGACTGGTGGGGCGTGCTGCCGCTGGTCGTCAGCGTCGGTGCCCTCCTGACCGCGTTCAACGAGGCCGGCAAGCTCGCGGCCGCGGACTGGGCACTCGTGGTCGGCGCGGTCGTGCTCGCCCTCGTCGCGTTCTGCGTGTTCTGGGCCGTCGAGTCCCGTGTCCGCGAACCCCTGGTCGAGACGCGGTTCCTCAGGCGTCGGGCGACCTGGGCGCTCCTCGTGACGACCCTGCTCACGATGACCGGCGTCTTCGCGGTCGTGAACGGCCTCGTGACGAGCCTCGCGCAGAACCCCGAGGTCGGCTTCGGCATGGAGCCGGACCTCGCCTCGCTCGCGTTCCTGACGCCCTACGCGCTCGTCGGCTGGGTGGTCGGACCCTTCGCGGGACGGCTCGCGCCGACCCTCGGCTACCGTGCCGTGCTCCGCGTGGGCCTGGTCGGCAGCATCGTCGCCACGGTCGTGATGGCGATCGTCGGCGTGCACTCGCTGCCGGTGCTCGTGGCGGCGACGGTCCTGATCGGCATCACCTACGCGGGCATCGCGAACATCATCCTGAACGGCCTCGGCATCGTGCTCTCGCCGGACTCGAACCCCGGGTTCCTGCCCGGTCTCAACGCCGGTGCGTTCAACCTCGGCGCCGGCATCAGCTTCGCGGTCCTGCCGGCGCTGCAGATCGCCCTCGGGACCGGAGGGTCCGCCGGGACCTCCGGGTACTCGGGTGGCATGCTCCTCGGAGCCGTGATCACCTGCGCGGCCCTCGCCACGTCCTTCCTCATCCCGCGCCCGGCCTCGGCCGAGACAGGAGCCACCGCATGAGCGGCATCGTCGTCGTCGGGAGCCTCAACGCGGACCTGGTGGTCCGCACCGAGCGCTTCCCCCAGCCCGGTGAGACCCTGCACGGGTCCGACCTCGCCACCCTGCCCGGCGGCAAGTCCGCCAACCAGGCGGTCGCAGCCGGGAGGCTCGGGGGCACCGTGCGCATGATCGGTGCGGTCGGCGACGACGGGAACGGTCGACTGCTCCGCGACTCCGTCGCGGCTGCCGGGGTCGACACCACGCACGTCGCCGTCCGTGAGGGCGTGCCGACCGGCACCGCCGTCATCACGGTCGACGCCGCCGGCGAGAACACCATCGTGGTCTCCGGCGGCGCGAACGCCACGCTCACGCCGGACGACCTGCCCGCCGACGCCTTCGACGGCACCGGGGTGCTCGGCCTCTGCCTCGAGGTCTCGATCGACGTCGTGCTCGCGGCCGCCCGCGCCGGACGTGCCGCGGGCGCCACCGTGCTGACGAACCTGTCGCCCTTCGGTGCCGTGCCGCAGGAGCTCCTCGACCTGACCGACGTGCTCCTCGTCAACGAGCACGAGTCGGTCGCGCTCGGAGACCACGGTGTCGCCCGGTCGATCGTGACGCGGGGTGGCGACGGCTGCGTGGTGCACGACGGGGACGCCGAGTCGGTCGTGGTCGAGGCCGTTCGGGTCGATCCGGTGGACACCACGGGCTGCGGCGACGCGTTCATGGGGGCCGTGGCGCTCCGACTCGACGCGGGGGACTCCCTCGTCGACGCGGCCCGGTTCGCCGTCGGCGTCGGGGCGTACGCCGCGACGGAGCCGGGCGCCCAGGCGTCCTACCCGACCCCCGCCGAGCTGGAGCGCTTCCTGCGGTCCTGACCCGCGCCTCCCGTCCGCCCTCCCCGCCCCTCCCACTAGCGTGGTGGCATGCGCGTGGGAGTCCTCGACATCGGGTCCAACACCGGCCACCTGCTCGTGGTGGACGCCCACGGCGGGGCGGCGCCGCTGCCCGCGTCGTCGTACAAGCAACCGCTGCGCCTCGCCGAGCACCTCGACGAGACCGGCGCGGTGACGCCCACCGGGGTCGACGCCCTCACCGCGTTCGTCGCCGCGTCCGTCCGCGTCGCCGAGGACCGCGGGTGCGAGGACATGCTCGCGTTCGCGACCTCGGCCGTCCGCGACGCCGTGAACTCCGACGCGGTGCTCGCACACGTCGAACGGGAGACCGGCGTCGAGCTCGCAGTGCTGTCCGGCGGCGACGAGGCCCGGTTGACCTTCCTGGCCGTCCGCCGCTGGTTCGGCTGGTCCGCCGGACGCCTCGCGGTGTTCGACATCGGCGGAGGTTCGCTCGAGATCGCCGGCGGCGCGGACGAGGCACCCGACGTCGCGTGGTCGATGCCGATCGGGGCCGCCCGACTCGCCCGCTCGTACTTCGCAGCGGGCACGCCCTCCGACGACGACGTCCGCCGCATCCGACACGAGATCCGCGTCGCGATCGCCCGCGACGCCGGGCTGCTGCTGCGCGCCGGGCGGCCGGACCGTGCCGTCGCGACGTCGAAGACCTTCCGCTCGATCGCCCGGATCTGCGGGGCCGCGCCGTCCGGGGACGGGCCACTCGTGCCACGGGCGCTCGACGGCGCCGAGCTGCGGCGGTTGCTGCCGTCGCTCCTGACCAAGTCGGTGACCGAGCTCGCCGCGCTGCCGGGGGTCTCGCCGAGCCGGGCGCACCAGGTCGTCCCGGGAGCGCTCGTCGCCGAGGCGTGCCTGGACATCTTCGACCTGCCGGCGCTCGAGATCTGCCCGTGGGCCCTGCGCGAGGGCGTGATCCTGGAGCGCCTCGACCAGCTGTCGGTGCTCGGCTGAGGGTGCTCGGCTCGCGCTACCGCTCGCGCGGCGGGGCGAGGAGCCACGGGCGGATGAGCTTCGTCACTGACGGGAGCACCCAGAAGGTCATGATCGGCGTGAGCACGAGCGTCGTGATCAACACGCGGGGCAGCACGGCCAGGTGCCCGAACGCCGGCACGAGCCAGCCGACCAGGTAGGTGAAGGCCAGGTTCACCGGGAAGAAGCCGAGCCAGATGCTCACGGCCTGCTTCCACCGCGGTGGGGCGCTCGAGGCGGGTGCGTCCTGCGGGGCGTCGAACCAGCCCTCGATGCCGGTCCGCTTCTCGACCCGGGACTCCACGACGAGGTCCCGGCCGCGGTCGAGCCACCGGAGCCGGTCGTCGGAGTTCTCCCACGTGGCGAGTTGCTCGTGGTCGGCGAACCGGTAGAGCATGTGCCACTCGTGGCTCGTGGCGTGCGACCGGACCCACCCGGAGCCGAGGAAGCCGGGGTAGCGGTTCGCCAGGTTCACCCCGGACTGCACCCAGGCGGTGGCGTCGGGGATGCGGTCGGGTTCGACGAGGCGGGTGATGGACACGGTGACGGGCGGGCCGGCGGTCACGGATGACGACTGCGGGCTCCAAGGCTCTTGTGGAGTCATGTGGACAGTGTCGCGGAGTCGTGTTTCGGGTGCGTGACGCCGCAGTAGGTTCTGGGCATGAGCGACGTCAGCGGTGGAGCCCGGGACACCGAGCGCGGACGGCACGAGACCCCGACCGAACGCTGGGACCGGAACTGGTCGGACATCCAGCAGGAGCTCCGGATCGTGCAGACGGGGACGCAGATCCTCGCCGGGTTCCTGCTGACGCTGCCGTTCCAGCAGCGGTTCACGATGCTCAGTCCGAGCGAGGAGGTCGTCTACCTCGTGCTGGTGGCGCTCGCGGTGGTCATCACCGTCGTCGCGCTCTCCGCCGTCTCCGCGCACCGGCTGGTGTTCCGGCAGCGGCAGAAGCACGACCTGGTGCGCGCCGGGAACGCGCTGCTCATCGCGGCGCTCGCGGCGAGTGCCCTGCTGTTCTCCGGCACGGTGCTGTTCGTGTTCGACGTCGTGATCGGGGACGTCGGCGGCGTGGTCGGGGGTGTCGTGGTGTTCGTCGGGACGGCGGCGCTGTGGGTCTCGATCCCGCTCGCGCTGCGGAGGACGAGCCGGGACGGCTAGCTGGCCTGCTTCTTCGCCGCCGGCTTCTTCGCGGCGGTCTTCTTCGCGGCCGGCTGCTTCGCCGGCGCCTTCTCTGCGGTCGCGGTCGCAGTCGCCTTCTTCGTGGTGGACCCGCCGCCCGCCTTCCGCGAGCCGGACGACGGACGCGACCCCGATCCTCCCGACCGCTTCTTGTCGACGGACGCCCGCAGGGCGGCCATCAGGTCGATGACGTCGCCACCCTCGTCGTCGTCGGAGGACGCCTGCTCGCCGAACGTCTCGGCGGTGTCGACGTCGTCACCGGCCTCGAGCTTCGCGTCGATGAGCTGCTGCAGTTCCTCCTGGTAGGCGTCGGTGTAGCGGTCGGGGTCGAAGTCGGTGGACATGCTGTCGACGAGCGAGGACGACATCTTCAGCTCGTTCGCGCTGACCTTGACCGATGCGTCGAGCGACGGGAACTCGGCCGCCCGGACCTCGTCGCCCCACAGCAGCCCCTGCAGCAGGACGACGTCGTCGTGCACACGGAGCACGCCGAGCCGGGTCTTCTGCCGGAGCGTGAACTGCACGATCGCGAGACGATCGGTCTTCGCCAGCGTCTCCCGGAGCAGCACGTACGCCTTCGGGGAGCGGGAGTCCGGCTCCAGGTAGTACGACTTCTCGAACATCATCGGGTCGACCTGGTCGACGGGCACGAACTCGAGGACCTCGATCTCGTGCGACTGCTCCTGCGGCAGCTGCTTGAAGTCGTCGGCGGTGAGCACCACGGTCTTGTCGCCGTCGTCGTAGGCGCGCTGGATGTCGGCGTACTCGACCTCGTGGCCGAACTCGCACGCGCGCTTGTACCGGATGCGGCCCTTGTCCTCGTCGTGGACCTGGTGCAGGGAGACGTCGTGGGTCTCGGTCGCCGCGTACACCTTGATGGGCACGTTGACGAGCCCGAACGCGATGGAGCCCTTCCAGATCGACCTCATGCGCAACATGATGCCCGCGGGGGTGCGGACGGGTCCTCAGTTCCGAGCGGATCGGCAGGTGTGGACGGGCGGCCGAGGGCGTAGGGTCGCGGGCATGACGGGGGACCAAGCGACGACGCAGCGGACCGACGGCTCGCGGACGGTGGACGACGACCGCATCGACGCCGTGGGGTGGTGGCAGCTGGTCGGGCTGGCGATGGCGGGCGCGGTCGTGCCGGGGATCGTCCTCGCGACGCTGCGTGGCCCGATGCCGTGGACGGCCGCGATCGTGCTCGGGCTCGCCCTGGCGGTCGCACTGCCCGCGTCGCTGGTGTGGAACTGGTCGCGCCGTGGTGGCCGGGCCGCGGTGGCGACGACCCGGCGGTGGGTCCGGGGCGGCAGCGTGCCGTCGGACGTCCCCGACGCGGTGTGGCGGCCCCGCGTGCAGCGGTGGCTGAGCGAACTCGGGCGCCGGCGGGTGAGCGGCTGGTTCGCGATCGTGGCCGCCGTCCTGTGGGCGCTCACCGCGCTGGCCGGATCGACCGACAACTGGGGGCTCGTGCTGGTGTGGGCCCTCATCGCCGCGGTCGGGCTCCTGGGGGACCGGGGCGACCGCGCTGCAGCGGAACGCCTGCTCGCTGCGCCGGCCCGCACGCCCGATCGGGCCTGAGACCCGCGCCCTCCCGCGTGCCCGATCGGGCCTGAGACCCGCGCCCTCCCGCACGCCCGATCGGCGCTGAGACCCGTTCCCGCCCGCGCGAGCACCATGGGCCCATGAGCCAGCTCGACAAGCAGGACCCGCGTTCGCAGTTCCCCCGACCGCCGTTCCCGCCGCAGACCCAGCAGGGGTCCGGGCTGGCGAGCGCGATGGACCCGCAGCCCGACCACGGCGAGACGAGCTACCTCGGCACGGGACGGATGCCCGGCTACCGCGTGCTCGTCACCGGCGCCGACTCCGGCATCGGCCGGGCGGCGGCGATCGCGATGGCGAAGGAGGGCGCCGACGTCGCCCTGAACGCCCTGCCCGAGGAGCGCGAGGACCTCGAACAGGTCCGCGACGTGATCGGCGACCTCGGGCGGAAGGCCGTGCTGCTGCCGGGTGACCTGACCGACGAGGAGTTCTGCGGCTCGCTGGTCCGGGACGCCGTCAGCGAGCTCGGCGGGCTGGACGCCTTGGTGCTCGTCGCAGGGCACCAGCAGGTGCACGAGGACGTCACCGAGCAGTCCACCGAGGACTTCGACCGGACGATGAAGGTCAACCTGTACTCGCTCTTCTGGCTCGTCCGCGCGGCCGTCCCGCACATGGCGCCGGGGAGCGCGATCGTCACGACGAGCTCGGTGTCGGCGTACCAGCCGCAGGACCGGATGATCGACTACGCCGCGACGAAGTCCGCCATCATCACGTACACGAACGGTCTCGCCCGGCAGCTCGCGGCGCGGGGGATCCGCGCGAACACGGTCGTCCCCGGACCGGTGTGGACGCCGCTCCAGCCGGTCAGCTACCCGGGCGACGAGATCGCGGCCTACGGGCAGGACACCCCGTTCGGGCGCCCGGCGCAGCCCGTCGAGCTCGGCGGCGCGTACGTGTACCTGGCGGGCCCGGAGTCGTCGTACACGTCCGGCAGCACCCTCACGGTGGCGGGAGCAACCGGAGTCGCGCTGTGAGCCCCGTCTCCCGGCGCACGACGGTCCAGGTCGGGGACCGCCGCATCGCGCTGTCCAACACCGACAAGGTCCTGTACCCGGAGAGCGGGACGACCAAGGGGCAGGTGATCGCCTACTACGAGCGGGTCGCGCCGTGGATGATCCCGCACGTCAAGGACCGTCCGGTGACGCGGAAGCGCTGGGCGAACGGCGTCGACGGCAAGGTGTTCTTCGAGAAGAACCTGCCGGACTCCGCGCCCGACTGGATCCGGCACCACACCATCGCGCACAAGGAGCACGACACCGAGTACCCGGTCGTCGACGACCTGCCGACGCTCGTGTGGATGGCCCAGCAGGCCGCGCTCGAGCTGCACGTGCCGCAGTGGCGGTTCGGTCCGCGCGGTGGCCAGCAGCACCCGGATCGGCTCGTGCTCGACCTGGATCCGGGTGAGGGGGTCGGCCTGCCCGAGTGCGTCGAGGTCGCGGTCGCCGCCCGTGAGCTCCTGCAGGGCATGGGCCTCGACCCGTACCCGGTGACGTCCGGCTCGAAGGGCATCCACCTGTACGCGGCGCTGGACGGCCGGTCCACCGCGCAGCACGTCTCGGAGGTCGCGCACGAGCTCGCGAGGGCGCTCGAGCAGGACCTGCCCGACCTGGTGCTGTCGTCGATGAGCCGCGCGGAGCGCGCCGACAAGGTCTTCGTCGACTGGTCGCAGAACAACGGCAACAAGACGACGATCGCGCCGTACTCGCTGCGCGGCCGGGACCGGCCGACGGTCGCCGCACCGCGCACCTGGGACGAGCTCACGTCGCGCGGACTCGCCCAGCTCACCCTGGACGAGGTGCTCGACCGCCTGGAGGAGCGTGGGGACCGCCTGCACCCGGTCGCGTCCGCCTCGCTGTCGGTCGGGAGGCCCGACTCGGGTCACTGGGACGGCGACCGGACCCAGCGTGCGAACGACGCGGAGCAGCCGGGTCGCGACCGTCTCGCCGCGTACCGCGCGAAACGGGACGCCTCGAAGACACCGGAGCCGGTCCCCGAGGACGCACCGACGGTCCGGAAGGACGGCACACCGACGTTCGTGGTCCAGGAGCACCACGCGACCCGGGACCACTACGACTTCCGGCTCGAGCACGACGGGGTGCTCGTCAGCTGGGCGCTCCCGAAGGGCGAGCCGACCGACCCGGGGAAGAACCACCTCGCGGTGCAGACCGAGGACCACCCGCTCGAGTACGGCGGCTTCGAGGGCACGATCCCGCACGGCGAGTACGGCGCCGGCACGGTCACGATCTGGGACGACGGCACCTACGAGCTCGAGAAGTGGCGGGAGGGCGAGGAGGTCATCGTCACCCTGCACGGGCGGACGAACGGGAACCGGCGACTCGCGCTCCTGCACACCCGTGGCCGCGGTCGCGGGAAGGACGGCGACGAGAAGAACTGGTTGATCCACCGGACGAAGGAGCAGCCGTCGCGGACGCCCGACGAGGGCGGGGCCGCACCGAGCAGGGGCTCGGGCTCAGCGTCGGACGGGGCTGGGGCGACCACGCCGACCGAGCGGCGCCCGATGCTCGCGTCGCCGGTGTCGGGCACGCCGTCGTTCGACCCCGACGCGTGGGCGTTCGAGATGAAGTGGGACGGCGTCCGGGCGCTCGCCACCGTGCGGGACGGCGCCGTGACGCTCCGGAGCCGGAACGGCAACGACCTGACCGCGCAGTACCCCGAACTCCAGGAACTCGCCGACCGAGCAGGGGTCGACGGGGTGTTCGACGGCGAGGTCGTGGCGCTCGACGACGCTGGCCGCCCGTCGTTCCAGCGGCTGCAGGACCGGATGGGACTGACGCGGAAGCGCGAGGTCGACGCGGCGCAGGCGACCGCGCCCGTGCGTTTCCTGCTCTTCGACGTCCTCGAGGCCGACGGTCACGACCTCGTCCGGCTCGGCTACGACGCCCGTCGGGACGCCCTGACGACGGTCGTCGATCCCGGCGGTGCGATCGAGGTGCCGCCGGCGTTCGACGGGGACTTCGACGCGGCCGTCGCGGAGTCCGCCCGGCTGCGGCTCGAGGGGGTCGTGGCCAAGAAGCGGCGCTCCCGGTACACCGAGGGGGGCCGGTCCGAGTCGTGGGTGAAGGTCAAGCACCTCGCCGCGCAGGAGGTCGTCGTCGGCGGCTGGAAGCCCGGGGCCGGTCGCCGCGCGGGTGGGATCGGCTCGCTGCTGCTCGGGGTCCCCGGGCCGGACGGACTCGAGTACGTCGGCAAGGTGGGGACCGGGTTCCGCGACCGCGACCTCGACGAGATCGCGGACGTGCTCCGCTCCCGGGTCCGGAAGACCTCCCCGTTCGTCGACGTCCCCCGACCGGACGCCCGGGACGCGCACTGGGTCCGCGCCGACCGGGTCGGCGAGGTCGTGTTCGCCGAGTGGACGGCGGACGGGCGGCTGCGCCAGCCGTCGTGGCGGGGGTGGCGGCCGGACAAGGACCCGGACGACGTCGTCCGCGAGGCCGGACCCGACACGTGAGGAGACGACCCGTGCGCCGGATCAGGGAACGCACGGGCCGCCGTCGAGGCACCGCGACCGGGACTTCAGGGAAGCCCGGCCACGGTGCGTCCGAGGCCCGGGTCACCCACGATCCCGGACCGCCGGGACCCCCACGGTCCCGGAACACACTGCTGTGACGAGTCGAGTCGCCGGATCGTCACACCCGATCGGAAGTTCTTTCCGCGGCATCGTCCCGCACACGGACGGACCGCCCGGGAGCAGGTGCTCCCGGGCGGTCCGTCGATGTCGTGCGGTCCGACCGTCAGTGCCGGTCGTCCGTCAGTGCCGGTCGTCCGTCAGGCGGCGGGGGCGGGACCGTCCGCCGGGGCGGCGTCGTCCGCCGCGGGCAGGTCCTCGTCGATGAGTTCCTCCTGCTCGGGCAGGTCGACCTCGGCTGCGGCTGCCTTCGCCTCGTCGATGGACTCCTGCGACCGGCGGAGGAGGTCGTCGTCTGCTGCTGGTGCGTGATCCGTCATGACGGTGACGCTACGCCGGCGCCCCTGTGTCGGCGTCGCGCCGCGGCAGGTGCATCCCGGTCGTCGTGTCGATCGCGGGGCCGACGGCGGGTGCGGACGACGGCTCGAAGTCGACGGCCGAGGTCGGCGCCGGGGTCGACGGCATCGCCGGAGCCGCCGGTTGCCCGACCGCGTCGGCCGCGTCGAGCACGGCGCGGGTGGCGGCGGCGGCCGTCCGGAGCGCGTCGGCCAGGGGCATCGCCCGGTGTGCGTCCGTCCGGACCTCGACGCCCCAGGGTTCGTCGTGCCCGAGGTCGCGGGTGATCCGGACCAGGCCGGGCAGGTCCCACGCCCCGGCACCGGGCAGGTGCCGTGCGGAACGGGCTTCCTCGGCCAGGGTCAGGCCCGCCGGTGTGTGCAGGAGCCCGTCGCTCAGCTCCACGGCGCCGAGGACCCCCGGGGTGAGCGCCTGCGCGATCGAGGCGAGCGTCGACCCGCCACGGAGCGTGTGCATGGCGTCGAGGAGCACGGCGCCGTTCGGGTGGCCCGCGGCCGTGACGAACCGCGCCGCCCGCTCGAGCGTCGGCAGGTTCGACCACGGTTCCGGCTCGAGCAGGAGCTGCGCGCCGACCTTCTCGGCCTGTGCGGCGAGGTCCACCCAGTCGTCGACCATGGCGACGGGCGACACGGCTGCGACTCCGCTGTCGGCGCGGGCGACGACCTGCCACGCACCGAGCGCGGACGCGGCCTCGAGCAGGACGCCCCGGTCGGCCTCGTCGTCGGTCGAGCGCTGCGGCGACGACCACCATCGGTCGAGGGGGCCGAGCTGGACCCAGACGATCCCCGCCCGGTCGAGCACCCGCCGGAGCGCGGCGAAGCCCGTGGTCGCCCGCACCTCGTGCAGGTCGTCGAGCGACAGGGACAGCCCGGAGAACCCGGCGTCCCCGACCGCCCGGACCCGTTCGGCGACGGGAGCGTCGCCGGCCCAGGTCCCGGACGTCGCGAGCAGGTCGTGTTCCTGCACGGTGCACCTCCTGGCTCCGGACACCCGCCGTCGCCCCGTCGCAGTGCTGGTGTCCTGGTGATCCCGGCGCAGCTGGTCCCCGCGCGCCGTGCACCATGTGTACGCCGTCCACCTCGACGGGCTCCCAGCGGGCTCGCGCCGGGCGGCGGCTCAGACGATGCGCGTCGTGACCGAGCCGACCCCGGCGATCCTGCCCTCGAGCCGCTCACCGCGCGCCAGGGGTCCGACGCCGTCCGGGGTCCCGGTCATCAGGAGATCGCCCGGCGCGAGGGCGACGAAGCGCGAGAGTTCGGCGATCGTCTCGGCGACCGACCAGATCTGGTCGGCGAGGTCCCCGGACTGCCGCAGCTCGCCGTCGATGTGCAGCGTGACCGCTCCCGTCGTCGGGTCGACGTCCGCCGCGGGGACGAGCCGGCCGATCGGTGCCGAGGCGTCGAACCCCTTCGCGAGGTCCCACGGCCGACCGAGCCGCTTGGCCTCGGCCTGCAGGTCCCGCCGGGTGAGGTCCAGCCCGACCGCGTACCCCCAGACGAGCTCGAGCGCCCGGTCGGCCGGCACCTCGCTGCCACCCGCTCCGAGGGCGACGACGAGTTCGACCTCGTGCTCGAGCCGGTCAGTCTGCGGCGGGTACGGGGTGTCCCCGTCGTCCGTCACCAGGGCGCTCGCGGGCTTGGTGAAGAAGAACGGCGGCTCGCGGTCCGGGTCGTGGCCCATCTCACGGGCGTGCGCGGCGTAGTTCCGCCCGACGCAGTACACGCGGCGGACCGGGAAGCGGCCGCCGGTCGAGGTCGGCAGCGTCGGCTGCTCGGGCGGGTCGATGACGAGGTCGGACACCCGCCCACCCTGCCACGTGGACGGCCAGGACGGGGGCCCGTCGCCGACGGGTGGGCTGACGCGGCGGGTCGGGGTCCTCCGAACAGCGGACTGAGCGGCCGTCGCGGTCGGTGCTAGCGTCCGGACGTGGCCACAGGGGACCACGCCCGGTCGGCCGGGCTCGGTCGATCGCGACATCTGATGAGGGGATCCACGATGAACGTTCCTGCACGACGGTCAGCGCAGCGGGTGGGGCGGGCGAGGCGACTCGGCGCCCTGCTCCTGATGGCGACGACCGTGGTGGCGACGACCACGGTGATCGGCGGGCCCGCGCAGGCTGATCCGTACGGTTCGCCGCTCACCTTCGGCTGTGGCAGCAAGACAGCCCAGATCAACTGGAAGAGCACCGGCACCGTGCGGCTCTTCGGCGGTCCGGACCGAGAGACGGCCGGCAACAACCTGCTCCGGGAGGTCACGAAGAGCGGCTCGTACAGCTTCAACTCCGGGTACCGCACGTTCACGTTCCAGTTCGGTGCGACGAACGGCCACATCACGAGCATCAAGGAAGTCTGCGTGTCGCAGTCGTAGAGCGGCACCGCCTCCGGTCCCGGCCCGGCGTTCCTGACGCGCGGGCCGGGCCGGAGACCACCTCGGCAGCTGCGTCTGCAGGCGGGCGGACGCGATCATCCCTCGCCGACGCTCGCCTCCCACCGCAGCCGGCGTGCCCGTGCGCGTTCCTCGCGCTCGCGCCACTCCCGACGGGCAGCCGCCAGCCGCTCCGGGCCGCCCTCGGCGCGCAGGAGCGGGCCGCAGTGCGGATCGGCGAGTAGCGAGGGGTAGTTCCGTTCCATGCGGTCGAGCCGCCGCTTGAACTCTCGGTCGTCGATGTCAGAGATCATCGTCCTGCTCCTCTTCGTCCGGCTGCCGGTGTGCGGCCGGTTCGTCGAGGCGCGCGAGCGCCTCTTCAACCCACTTGTCGTCGTGGTGACCCAGGACCGGCTCATCAGCGCCTGGGCCATCAGTGCCGCGCGTTCGCGCTCCGTGACGTCTGCGGAGAGCGCCCGGTCGGCGACCCACGACCAACGCTGCCACCACAGGTCCCGATGCACCGAGAACGCTGCATTTCGCCGGGTCCGCCGCCCCTCGACCACCGTCACGACGATGCCGATCGCCGCGATCACGGCGCCGGTCAGCGCCCCGACCAGTCCTGCCACCCCGATGCCCATGGCCCCACCCTGACGACACAGGACCGGCCACGCGTCGGGCGTGACCGGTCCTGTGGAGGCGAGTCGTGCCTCCAGGCCGTGTGGAGGACGACGGACGTGCGTCAGGCGCCGGGGGCGGCCCCCTCGGACTCGCCCGCACCCGGGTCGCCGCCGGTGCCGCCGTCGGTCGGCTCGTCCTGCGGCCACCCCGCGAACTGCCACCCGGCGACCGACGGGTGGTCCTCACCGCGGGAGTACGCGAACGCGCGGGCCGCGTCACGGGCCTCCGAGAGGGTCGTGAGCAGGTCCGCGTGCGCCGTCGCGTCCACCCGGCTGAGCGCGTCGTGCGCCAGCGCGAAGCGGTCCATGTCGTTGCGGATGAGCATGTCGAACGGCGAGGTCGTCGTGCCCTGCTCGAGGAACCCGTGCACGTGCAGGTCGTCGTGCCCGTGCCGACGGTACGTCAGCTGGTGCACGAGCGACGGGTACCCGTGGAAGGCGAACACCACCGGCGTCCCCGGCAGGAAGACCTCGTCGTAGCGTTCGTCGCTGACGGGGTGCTCGTGCTTCCGCGGGTCACCGAGGGACAGCAGGTCCACGACGTTGACGAAGCGGACCCCGACCTCCGGCGCGTGGTGGCGGATGATGTCGGCGGCCGCGACCGCCTCGACCGTCGGGACGTCCCCGGCGCTCGCGATCACGACGTCGGTGCGACCGACGGTCTGCTCGGTCCCGGCCCAGTCCCACACGCCGAGCCCGGCCGCGGCGTGCGCGGTCGCGTCCTCGAGCGACAGGAAGACCGGCTCCGGGTGCTTGCCGGCCACGATGACCTCGATGCGGTCCGTCGTCTCGAAGGCGTGCGCGGCGACGGCGAGCAGGGTGTTCGCGTCCGCCGGCAGCTTGATCCGGACGAGGTCCTGCTGCTTGGACGCGACGACGTCGAGGAACCCGGGGTCCTGGTGCGAGAAGCCGTTGTGGTCCTGGCGCCAGACGTGCGACGACAGCAGGATCGACAGGTTCGACACCGGTGCGCGCCAGTCGATGTCGGTCGACGACTCGAGCCACTTGGCGTACTGGCCGACCATCGAGTCGATGATGTGGGCGAAGGCCTCGTAGGTGTTGAGCAGACCGTGCCGCCCGGTCAGGACGTAGCCCTCGAGCAGCCCCTCGAGCAGGTGCTCGGAGAGGACCTCGATGACGCGGCCGCGGGCGCCGAGGTGTTCGTCGCCGGGACCGCGGCGCGCACGCCAAACCCGGCTCGTCACGTCGAAGACCGCCTCGAGCTTGTTCGAGATCGTCTCGTCCGGGCCGAACAGCCGGAACGTCGAACCGTTCCGCGACGTCAGCTCGGCGAGCCACGGACCCAGCGTCGCCGTGGCGCTGGCGTCCTCGCCGACCGGCACCGCGTACGGCTCGAGCGGCGGCCGGTCGAGGGCCGTGCGGACGAGTCCGCCGTTGGCGTGCGGCGTCGCGCTCATCCGGCGGTCGCCCTCGGGACGGATCGTCGTGAGGATGCCGATCGGACGACCGTCCGCGTCGAAGAGCTCGTCCGGGCGGTAGGAGCGCATCCACTCCTCGAGCTGCTCACGGTGTCCGGCGTCCTCGCGGACCGCGGGCAGCGGCACCTGGTGCGCACGGAAGGTGCCCTCGACGCGCTCGCCGTCGACCTCCTGCGGGCCGGTCCAGCCCTTCGGCGTGCGGAGCACGATCATCGGCCAGCGCGGGCGGAGGTCCGCGGCACCGGCCGGCTGCCCGGCCGCCGCGCGCTCGGCCTGGGCCCGTGCGGCGGCCTGGACGTCGTCGATGGCGGCGAGGGCCCGGCGGAGTGCGCCGTCGAACAGGGCGTGCACGGCGTAGGGGTCGTCGCCGACCCGGGCGGAGTCGACGACGATCGGGTCGTACCCGAGGCCGCGGAAGTACGCGGTGAGGTCCTCGTCCGGGATGCGGGCGAGCACCGTCGGGTTCGCGATCTTCCACCCGTTCAGGTTGAGGATCGGCAGGACCGCGCCGTCGGACACCGGGTCGAGGAACGTGTGGGCCTGCCAGGAGCCGGAGAGCGGGCCGGTCTCGGCCTCGCCGTCGCCGACCACGCACGCGACGACGAGGTCCGGGTTGTCGAGCGCCGCGCCGTACGCGTGGGCGAGGGAGTAGCCGAGCTCACCGCCCTCGTTGATCGAGCCCGGCGTCTCCGGGGCCGCGTGCGAGGGGATCCCGCCGGGGAACGAGAACTGCCGGAAGAACCTCCGCAGGCCGTCGGGATCCGGGGTGATGTCGGGGTACAACTCGCCCCAGGTCCCCTCGAGCCAGGCGTTCGCGTTCATCGCCGGTCCGCCGTGCCCGGGGCCGCAGACGTAGAGCAGGTCGCGGTCGGTCTCGGTGATGAGCGCGTTCAGGTGCGCGTACACGAGGTTCAGTGCGGGGGAGGTGCCCCAGTGCCCGAGCAGCCGGGGCTTGACGTCGTCCGGGTCGATCGGGCGCGTCAGCAGCGGGTTGTCGAGCAGGTAGATCTGTCCGACCGTGAGGTAGTTCGCGGCGCGCCACCAGGCGTCGATCGCCCGGATCCGGTCCGTGGTCGCGATGTGTGCGGGGGCCATGCCCCCACGCTACGGAACGGGGGACAGGAACCGCCCAGGAAATCGGTCCAATCCGTTCGGTGGGGGGTGTCGAACCACCAGTACAACCCGGGAAGATCCCGGAGCGCTCACCAGCCGCAGTCAGCTGGTTCTCCACCCCCATGTGGGGTGTGTTCGGCGCGCATACAGGGATATCGCGCCGAGCGCGACCACGAAAGGAACGAACTCATGCGTAAGAGCCTGAAGACCTCGATCACCCTCGCCACCACGGGCGCCCTGGTGCTCGGTGGCGCCGCGTTCGGTGTGTCCGCCGCGCAGGCCGACGGCACCGTCCACACCGTCTCCTCGTCCTCGTCGAAGATCCCCGGCCCGGT
>NZ_QQAO01000008.1:0-166659 GCF_003349855.1 Curtobacterium sp. AG1037
CGGTCACATTCCGAACCCGGAAGCTAAGCCTCTCAGCGCCGATGGTACTGCAAGGGGGACCTTGTGGGAGAGTAGGACGCCGCCGGACTCAACGTTGGTAACACTAGGGAACCCCTGACCATGACTGGTCAGGGGTTTCCTGCGTTCCCGGCTCGATCGACACGGCGCCGTCGGCTCCTCGTGGCGGCAGTATGATCGGCCGACGACGAAGGAGAGCGATGACCGATCAGCTCGTGGTCACGCCGCCGGAGCCGGGAGCAGCGTGGCCGGTGCTCACCGATGCCACACGGGCAGCGCTGCGGCAGATCCTCGTGCACGGTGTGCTCTCCCGTGCGGAGATCGCCCGTGCGCTCGGGCTCTCCCGTGCCAGTCTCACCCGGGCTGTCCGCACCCTGCAGGAGCACGGCTTCGTCACCGAGGTCGGTACCGGGGTCCGTGGGGCCACCGGGCGCCCGTCCGAACTCCTGCGGGCGAGCAGCGGGTCGTGGGAGTTCCTCGGCGTGAAGCTCACGCCCGACCGCGTCTACGCCGCCGTCACCGACCTGGGCGGCCGGGTCCTCGCGCTGCACGAGGAGGCCCTGCGGGACACTGCGCCGGGCGCACTGGTGGCCCAGGTGGCTGAGGTCGTGGGCGCACTGCGTCGGGCATCACCGGCGATCTGCGCTCTGGGCGTCTCGGTACCGGGTGACGTGGTCACGCGTGGGGGCATCACCGTCGTGGAAGTCTCGCAGTTCCTCGGGTGGCGTGACGTGGCACTGTCCGGGCTGCTCGAGGAGGCGACCGGGCTCGTGACGTACACGTCGAACGACGTCGACGCCTTGACCGCGAAGGAGCACTGGATCGGAGCGGGCGCCGGCGTTCGATCCATGGCGCTCGTCACGGTGGGCACCGGCGTCGGGTTCGGCCTGGTCACGAACGGCGAGGTCTCCGAGGGGTCCCACGGGCGGTTCGGTCGCGTCGGGCACCTGCCGGTGTACGGCGGCGGCCCCGACTGTGGTGTGGGGCACCACGGCTGCGTGTCGAGCTACCTGCCGAGCTCGATCATCGTGCAGAACGCCGGTGCGGCCGACGACGGCTACGATGACGTGGTCGAGCGTGCGCGCGGCGGCGAACCGCGGGCGCTCCAGGCCTTCCGGGACGCCGGCACGGCCCTCGGCGCGCTCCTGTCCTCGGTCGTGACCCTCGTCGACCCGGAGTCGATCGTCCTGACCGGCGACGGACTGCCCGTGTACGACATCGCGCGGGCCGAGGTGGACGAGGCGTTCCGCCAGGGGCTCCGGCCGTACGACGCCGACGTGCCGATCGTGGTCCAGCCGTTCGAGTTCTCCGAGTGGGCCCGTGCGGCCGCCGTGCTGGCGATCCGGCGGTCGCTCCGGTACTGAGCGCAGCGCAAAGCAGGCTTAGTTACACAAGTTGACAAACGTGCTCGGCGGACGGGATGCTGGAGGTGTCCACCGTCGAAGGAGATGTCGTGACCGCTGCCCGTTCCGTGCCCTGGCCCACCGAGGGACTGTCGTTCGGAGGTGACTACAGCCCCGAGCAGTGGCCGCGCGAGGTGTGGGACGAGGACGTCCGTCTGATGCGCGAGGCCGGGGTCAACCTGGTGACCGTCGGGGTGTTCTCGTGGGCGCTGCTCGAGCGGTCGCCGGGGGAGTACACCTGGTCCTGGCTCGACGACGTGCTCGACCTGCTGCACGCGAACGGCATCGCGGTCGACCTCGCGACGCCGACGGCCGCGCCGCCGAACTGGCTGCTCACGGCCCACCCCGAGGTGCTGCCGGTCGACGCCACCGAGCGGCGCGAGCGACCCGGGGGTCGGCTCGGTTGGTGCCCTGCCTCGCCGGTCTTCCGCGCCCACGCCCTGCGCATCGTCGACGCCATCGCCGAGCGGTACGGGAAGCACCCGGCCGTCCGGTTGTGGCACGTCAGCAACGAGCTCGGCGGCGGCAACGCCCGCTGCTTCTGCGAGGTGTCGGCAGCGGACTTCCGGCGCTGGCTCGGTGACCGGTACGGCGACGTCGACGCGGCGAACGCGGCGTGGGGCACGGCGTTCTGGGGCCACACCTACACGTCGTTCGACGAGGTCTCGCCGCCCCGCGGGGTCGGCGGTGCGCCGAACCCGGGGCTCGCACTCGACTTCGAGCGGTACTCCTCGGACGCCCTGCTGGCGCACTTCACGGCCGAACGCACCGCGATCGAGCGGCACTCGGACGTGCCGGTCACCACGAACTTCATGGTCGGGGCCGGCTCGCACGTGGTCGACTATGCCGGCTGGGCGCAGCACGTCGCCATCCCCGCGAACGACCACTACACGCTGGTCGACGACCCGGACCGGGCCGAGGACCTCGCCGCCTCCGCCGACCGGATGCGCGGCATCTCCAGGGGCCGCACGCCGTGGCTGCTCATGGAGCACTCGACCGGTGGTCCGAGCTGGCAGCAGCGCAACCGCGCCAAGGAGCCCGGCGAGCTGATCCGGAACTCGCTCGCGCACGTCGCACGCGGGTCGGACGGCGCACTGTTCTTCCAGTGGCGCGCCTCGACCGCGGGAGCCGAGCAGTTCCACTCCGCGATGGTCCCGCACGCCGGCACCGATACCCGAGTCTGGCGGGAGGTCTGCACCCTCGGCCGTGCCCTCGAGGCGCTCGCGTCGGTGCAGGGCGCACCTGTCGAAGCCGCCCGGGTCGCGATCGTCGTCGACGAGGCGTCGGGTTGGGCGCTGCAGGCCGGGCTCAAGCCGCACCGCGGAGTGCGGTACGGCCACGAGGTCCGGGCGTGGCACACCGCGTTCTGGCGTCGGCAGGTCACCACGGACGTGGTCCCGCTCGACGCCGACCTGAGCGGGTACGACGTGCTCGTCCTGCCGACCCTATTCGTCGTCGACGCGGCCTCGGCGGCGCGCATCCGCGCCGTGGTCGACCGCGGCGCGACCCTGCTCGTCACCTACGCCTCGGGCATCGTCGACGAGACCGCGCGGGTGCTGACCGGCGGCTACCCGGGTGCGTTCCGGGACGTGCTGGGTGTCTGGGCGGAGGAGTTCGTCCCGCTCCAGCGCGACCAGCACGCGCGGCTCGACGACGGCACGCTCGTCACCGACTGGGCCGAGGACCTGGTGGTCGAGGACGCCGACGTCGTGCTCCGGCACGTCGACGGACCGCTCGCCGGACGGCCGGCCGTCACCCGCCGCGCCGCCGGCGGCGGCGCCTGGTACGTCTCCGCGATGCTCGACCAGGACGGCGTGCAGCGGATCGTGGACCGGGTCGTCGACGAGCGGGCGGTCCCGCGGACGGTCACCGCGCCTCCCGGCCTGGAGGCGGTGCGTCGCGTCCGCGACGACGGTTCCGGGGTCCTGTTCCTCCTCAACCACCGCGACGACGACGTCACGGTCGTCGCGTCCGGCACGGACCTGCTCGACGGCTCCGCGCAGGGTCCGGAGACCGTCGTGCCGGCCGGTGGCGTCCGCGTGCTGCTCGAGACGGCGACCGCATGACCGTCGTGGAGCGTGACCTCGCCCCGGCCGAACAGCCGGAGCGGACCGTGCACGTGCTGCGTGGCGGCGGCGTCGGGCTGGTGGTCGCGTCGCGTCCGGACGGACTGCCCGAGGTACTGCACTGGGGGCGGGACACCGGACCGGTGTCGGCGACCGATGCGGACGACCTCGTCGCGGCGCAGGGGCGGGCGGTCTCGCCGAGCGCGTACGACGCCGCGTGGCCGCTGACGCTGCTGCCCACCGAGCACGACGGCTGGGAGGGACGGCCGGGGATCGCCGGCCAGGTCGGTGGACGGCCGCTCGTGCCGGTCTGGCACGAGGTCGCCGTCCGCGGGACCCAGGACGAGCTCGTCGTCGACGCGGTGTCCGACGAGCTGACGTTGTCGATCGTCCTCGTGCTCGACGCCCACGGTGTGCTCCGGGTGCGGCAGTCGGTCACGAACACCGGTGTCGCGGACGTCGAGCTCACCGCGTTCGAGGCCGTGCTGCCGGTGGGGGAGCGTGCTGCGGAGGTGCTCGACCTGGCCGGGAAGTGGACGCGCGAGCGGACCCCGCAGCGGCGGGCGCTGACCGACGGGGTGCACGTGCGCGAGAGTCGTCGCGGCCGCACGGGCCACGACGCCCCGACCCTGACGATCCTCGGCACGGCCGGCTTCGACGACGCGCTCGGTGAACTGTGGGCGGTGCACCCGGCGTGGAGCGCGGACAGCGTCCACCGCATCGACCGGTTGGCGGAGGCGCGGATCCTGCTCGGCGCGGGAGAACTGCTGCGGTCCGGCGAGGTCGTCCTCCGGCCGCAGGACGTGTTCACGGCGCCCGAGACGGTGTTCGTGTGGAGCGACACGGGGCTCGACGGGCTGTCGGCGCGGCTGCACGACTCGTTGCGTGCGCGGCCAGGGCACCCGGTCACGCCCCGCCCGGTGGTCCTCAACACGTGGGAGGCGGTCTACTACCGGCAGGAGCTGGAGCCGCTCCTCGAGCTCGCCCGTGCGGCGGCCGACGTCGGGGTCGAACGGTTCGTGCTCGACGACGGGTGGTTCACCGGCCGACGGTCCGACACGACGGCGCTCGGCGACTGGACGGTCGACGCCGAGGTCTGGCCGGACGGACTCGGGCCGCTCGTCGACGGGGTGCGCGCGCTCGGGATGGACTTCGGGCTCTGGTTCGAGCCGGAGTGCGTCAGCCCGGTCTCCGCCCTGGCCGAGGCGCACCCGGAGTGGTTCCTGCAGGACCCCGAACAGGCGCGGACGTGGCGGCACGAGTACACGCTCGACTTCGCGAACCCCGCGGTCCGCGCGCACGTGCTCGACCGCATGTCCGCGGTGGTCGAGGAGCACCACGTCGACTTCGTGAAGTGGGATCAGAACCGGGACGTCGTGCAGACCGTGCACGCCGGACGGGTCGGTCTCGGTGCCCACACCCGTGGCGTGTACGCAGTGATGGACGAACTGCGCCGACGACACCCGTGGCTGGAGATCGAGGCCTGCGCGTCCGGCGGCGCCCGGGTCGACCTCGGCGTGCTCGAACGGACCGACCGGGTGTGGGCCTCGGACTCGAACGACGCGATGGAGCGGCTGGCGATCCAGCGGTGGACCGAGTTGCTGCTGCCGCTCGAGCTGATCGGGTCGCACGTCGGTCCGGAGGTCTCCCACACCACCGGTCGGCACCTGGACCTGGATTTCCGGATGGCGGTGTCGCTGTTCGGCAGCGCCGGCATCGAGACCGACGTCACCCGTTGCACGCCCGCCGAGCGCGACCGGCTGCGGGAGTGGACCGCGCTGTACAAGCGGGAACGCGGCCTGCTGCACTCCGGGCGGGTGCACCACGTGGACCTCGGCGACACGGGACTCGTCACGACCGTCGTCGTCGGCGCCGACCGGGACCGTGCGCTCGCGCGGGTCGTCCGGACCGAGACCGGACCGCGGGCGCTCGCGGTGCCGCTGCGCTTCCGCGGGCTCGACCGGGCGCGGCGCTACCGGGTGGCACCGGTGGCAGGCCTGCGCGTGCCGAAGGGTGTCGACGTCACCCCGACGCCGTGGCTCGAGCGGGGGAGCGTCGAGCTGCCCGGTGCGGTGCTCGAGGACCTCGGGGTGCGCCTGCCGTCGCTCGCGCCCGGCACCGCGCTGGTGCTCGAGGCGCAGGCGGTCTGACTCGACGACGAACGGGAGCCGTGCACGAGCGCGGCCCCCGTTCGTCGTCCCGTCAGTGCAGCAGGTCGCCGGCGTGCCGGAGGACGAGCGGTCCGACGAGCGCGTCGGCGTCGATGCCGGCTGCGCGGGTCACCGTGAACACGACGTGCTCGCCGGGCAGCAGGGACACCAGGCCGTCGTCCACCCGGGCGGTCGACACGAGCCGGTCCGGGAACAGCGACAGGTCACGGACGTAGCCGGTCGCCGTCACCGTGACCCGCGCGCCGTCGTCGGTCCGTTCCACCTCGGTCGTGAACGGTCGGCGTGCGAGCCGCTGGTCGACCACCTCGGCGAGGTCGTGCACCCGCCGACCGGAGGCGGTTCCCGTGACGACGAGGACCTCGCCGGCCGGGTCCTCGGACCGGCCGACCTCGACCGGCAGCGGCACCCGGACCGCGTCGGCCGGAGCGACCTTGACGGACGTGCTCGTCGACGCGAGGACCGTGCCGTCGAAGGACCGTCGCTCGACGACGAGGTCGTCCGTGACCGCACCGGCCCCCGCGTTGACGACGACGACCTCGGTCCCGGTGCCCTCCTCGGACGGCTGCACGGTCGCGAGGACCGGCTGGTAGGCCTGCCGCACCGCGTACCAGACCGGCTTCCGGTGCCCGGCGTGGTCGACGAGCGCCCACGAGACCACGGGCCAGTCGTCGTTCAGCTGCCAGACGACCATGCCCGTGTTGTCGGGCGTGCGTGACCGGAACCAGTCCATGCCGAACCGGATCGCGTGCGCCTGGTTCAGCTGCGCCGCCCAGTGCCAGTCCTCGATGCTCCGCGGCTCGGGCAGGTGCCCGCGCATGCCGTCGGCGAGCTTCCGGTTGCCCTCGTGCGCCTTCTGGTGCACGAGCATCTCGTGGCCGTCCGAGTCGAGGGGCTCGTCGTGCACCACGGCGGTGAGCGTCGACCAGGCGGGCGGCCCCTGGTACCCGAACTCGGCGACGAACCGAGGGTGCCAGTCGGCGTAGGCGGTGTAGTCCTTCGTGTTCCAGACGTCCCAGATGTGCACGCTGCCGTTGCGGTCGTCGTTCGGGTGCAGGTACTCGTCGAACGAGAACGGCGACCCGGGCGTGTACGGCCGGGTCGGGTCGAGCTCGGCGACGACCGCGGGCAGCAGGGACCGGTAGTACCCGTTGCCCCAGGTCCGCCCGACGAGCGACGGACGCCAGCCCCACTCGGCGTAGGCGACGAGGTTCTCGTTGTTGCCGTTCCACACGACGAGCGACGGGTGGGGGCTGAGCCGCGTCACGGCCTCGCGGACCTCAGGTTCGACCTCGTCGGCGAGCCAGGGCTCCTCGGCGTAGGCGGCGCAGGCGAACAGGAAGTCCTGCCACACGAGCACGCCGAGCTCGTCGCAGCGGTCGTAGAGGTCGTCGGACTCGTAGATCCCGCCGCCCCAGATCCGGAGCAGGTTGACGTTCGCCTCGACCGCGTCGTCGATGCGCTCGGCGTACCGCTCGGGGGTCATCTCGGTCAGGTACGCGTGGTCCGGGATCCAGTTCGCGCCGCGCACGATCACGGGCTCGTCGTTCACCCGGAGCAGGAACGGGGCACCGCCGGCGTCGGCGGAGGTGTCGAGCGTGACCGTCCGGAAGCCGACGCGTCCGGTCCAGACGTCGTCGCCGACCTCGACCCGGACGTCGTACAGCGGCTGCTCGCCGTGGCCGCGCGGCCACCAGACCGCGACGTCGGGCAGCTCCAGGCGGACCGCAGCGGACCCGGCGGCGCGACCGCCGGTGACGGGACCGGACCCCGTGACGGACGTGCCGTGTCCGGAGACGGTGATCCGTGCCTCCAGGCCGGTGCTCGCGGAGGCCGCGACCTGCGGGGCGGAGCCGATGTGCTGGCGGAAGCCGCCGCTGGTGCCGGCGTGCTCGACGTCGACGTGTGCGGTGAGGACGCCGGTGGAACCGTCGACGTCGACCAGGGGGCGGACGCTCGCGATCCGCACGCCGGTCCACGACTCGATGCCGATCGAGCGCCAGATGCCACTCGTCGCGACGTCGACGCCCCAGTCCCACCCGAAGTTCGACGCGTTCTTGCGGAGCGCGTTGTAGGGGTGGTGGTTGACGTGGGGGAGTTCGCCGCCGTGCTGCTCCGACAGTCGGACGGCGGCCGGGACCGGGGCGTCGAACGTGACCACCAGCTCGTTGTCGCCCGGTCGCAGGAGGTGCCCGACGGGGAACCGGTACGAGCGGTGCTGGTTCGCGGTCGTGCCGACGACCAGGCCGTTCAGCTCGATCGTGGCGAGGGTGTCGAGCCCCTCGGCCACCAGGTCGTGCCGCTCCGCTGTGTTCGTGCCGTCCCGGTGCTCGGCGCTCGTGCCGTCCCAGGTGAAGGTGCGTCGGTAGCGCCACACCGTGTCGCCGATCCATTGGGTCGCCGCCTCGCCGTCCCCGTCGAACGGGTCCGGGATCCATCCCGCGTGGAGGAGGTCGGTGTGCACACACCCCGGCACCACCGCCTCCACGGGGGAGCGGAACGGCTCTGACTCCGTCGGGCCGGTCACCGCCTCGAGGGTCCAGGGGCCGTCCAGTGTCGTGCGCTCCATCGCGCCTCCTCAGATCATCGTGCAGATGCTTGACCGGGTTAGTTTAGCCGTGTAACAATCGCCGTCAACGAACTGGACTGCGACGGAGCAGACCGAGAGGACAACGATGTCAGTACTCAACCGTTCACGGCGGCTCGCCATCGCAGCCGCGGCCATCGTCACCACCGCCGGACTCGCCCTGACCGGCTGCAGCTCGAGCGGGACCGCGGCGTCGTCCGACTCCGCGAGCACCCTCGTCGCCTACACCGGACAGTCCGGCGACTACCAGATCAACTTCAACCCGTGGTCCCCGTCGAACATCGGCGGCATCGGCACCATCTACGAGAGCCTGTTCTTCATCACGAACGTGAACACGGCGGACCCGAAGCCGCTCCTCGGCAAGAGCTACCAGTGGAACGCCGACGGCACGCAGCTCACCATCGAGCTCCGTGACGGCGTGCAGTGGAGCGACGGGGAGCCCTTCACGGCGAAGGACGTCGTGTTCACGCTCGACATGCTCAAGCAGGACAAGTCGCTCAACTCGATCGGCTACACCGGCACCGCGAAGGCCGAGGGGGACGCGAAGGTCGTCGTGTCGTTCGACGAGCCGTCGTTCGTGCTCGGCCCGAACCTGCTCGGCAAGACGTGGATCGTGCCCGAGCACCTGTGGAAGGGCATCGACCCCGCCACCGACGTCATGCGCGAACCGGTCGGCACCGGCCCGTACACGCTCGGCAACTTCAAGGCGCAGGCGTTCACCCTCACGGCGAACAAGGACTACTGGGGTGGGGCCCCGGCCGTGAAGACGGTCCGCTACCTGTCGCTCTCCGGCAACACCGCCGGCGCCGACGCGCTCAAGCAGGGGTCGATCGACTGGCAGACCGGCCCGGTCCCGAACATGGACGACATCAAGGGCAACTACCCGGGCTACGACGGCATCACGATCGGGCAGAACCAGATGGCCCTGATCACCTGCGCGAACACCGACCTCGGGTGCTCCGGACCGCAGACCGATCCCGCCGTCCGGCACGCCGTCGCCGACGCGATCAACCGCAAGCAGCTCAACTCGCTGGCGTTCGCGAACACCGCGAGCGACATCTCGCCGACCCTCGCCCTCACCACCACGCAGAAGGACATGATCTCGAAGGACGTGTCACCGGCCGTGATGCCGAACTCGCCCGACACCGAGGCGGCCGCCTCGACGCTCGAGGGCGCCGGGTGGAAGAAGGGGTCGGACGGCATCTACGCCAAGGACGGGCAGAAGCTCTCGCTGACCGTCGAGGTCGTCACCGGCTGGACCGACTACATCACCGCCATCGACACGATGACCCAGCAGCTCAAGGCCGCCGGCATCGAGCTCAAGGCGCAGCAGTCGTCGTGGAACGAGTGGACCGACAAGAAGACCAAGGGCCAGTTCCAGCTCGCCATCGACTCGCTCGGCCAGGGCCCGACGGCGAACCCGTACTACCTGTACAACAACAACCTCGCGACCTCGAACACCGCGAAGGTCGGCGAGGGCGCCGCGACGAACCTGTCCCGCTACAGCAACCCGGACGTCGACGCCGCGCTCGCGAAGCTCAAGGCGATCAACCCCGAGGACACCGCCGCGACCCAGCCCGAACTCGACACGATCCAGCAGCACCTCGTCGAGGACATGCCGTACATCCCGATCCTGACCGGCGGCACGACGAGCGAGGTGCACACCGCGAAGTTCACCGGCTGGCCGACCCAGGACGACCTGTACGCCTTCCCGGCGATCTGGGCCAGCCCGGACAACGCCGAGGTGTTCAAGGCCCTGAAGCCCGTCAAGGGCTGACGGCGGACCGCGACCGAGGAGCACTCGTATGCAGTACTTCCTGCGCAAGATCGGCTTCTACGTCGTCGCCCTGTGGGCGGCCCTGACGCTGAACTTCATCATCCCCCGGCTCCTGCCCGGGAACCCCGTGGACATCCTGCTCGCCAAGCTCCAGCAGCGCGGCGGGCAGATCACCCCGGAGACCAGGGAGGCGTACCAGCTGCTCCTCGGGGGCGACTCCTCGCAGCCGCTCATCGTGCAGTACGGGCAGTACCTCGGCAACGTGTTCCGCGGTGACCTCGGGGTGTCGGTGAGCTACTTCCCGGCACCCGTCACCGAGGTCATCGGGAGCTCGCTGCCGTGGACCATCGCCCTGGTCGGGATCGCCACGGTCCTGGCCGCCGTCATCGGTGTCGCGCTCGGCGCCTTCGTCGGCTGGAAGCCCGGCACCTGGCTCGACTCGTTCGTGCCGGCCACCACGCTGCTCGCGGCGGTGCCCTACTTCTGGCTCGCGCTCATCCTGGTGTACCTGTTCGCCACCGGGCTCCACCTGTTCCCGGCGCAGGGCGGCTACGACGTCGTCCTCGACCCCGGGTTCAACGGCCCGTTCCTCATGTCGGCGCTCGAGTACGGCGTGCTGCCCGCGGCGACCATCGTGCTCGCCTCGCTCGGCGGCTGGCTGCTCGGCATGCGGAACATGATGGTGTCGACGCTGTCCGAGGACTACATCACGACGGCGCTCGCGAAGGGCCTGCCGCCGGGCAAGGTGCTCCGCAACTACGCGGCGCGGAACGCCGTGCTGCCCTCGGTCGCCGGGTTCGCGATCTCGCTCGGGTTCATCGTCTCCGGGTCGGTCGTCACCGAGCAGGTGTTCTCGTACCCGGGCATCGGCTCGAAGCTCCTGTCGGCGGTCACCAACAACGACTACGCGCTCATGCAGGGCATCTTCCTGTTCATCACCCTCGCCGTGCTCGGCGCGAACCTCGTCGTCGACCTGCTGTACGGGCTCATCGACCCGCGCACCCGGGCCCGGAGCTAGGAGGACACCACCGTGACCAACATCCAAGAGGACACCGAACCCACCGTCGGCGCGCTCGCCGAGGAGACCGTCGGCGCCTCCACCCGCAGCATCGCGACCGCCCGGTCCGCTCGTCGGACCGGTGGCCTGCGCCGCTTCCTGCCCACCATGACGCCGTGGCTCGTCACCGGCATCGTGCTCATCGTCGGCGTCGCCCTGTTCGGGCTGCTCGGACCGCTCCTGGTCGGCGACCCGAACGCCATCCGCGACTCCGGCATGCAGCCGCCGAGCGGGGACAACCTGCTCGGCACCACCCAGACCGGCCAGGACGTCCTCGCCCAGCTCGCGTACGCCACCCGAGGCAGCCTGCAGATCGGGTTGATCGTCGGCGTGCTCGCGACGGTGCTGTCCGCGTTCTTCGGCATCCTCGGCGCGTACCTCGGCGGCATCATGGACGAGGCGTTCTCGCTCTTCTCGAACGTCTTCCTCGTGATCCCCGGTCTGCCGCTCGTCATCGTCATCTCGGGTCTGGTGCCGCAGGAGGCACGCGGGCTCTGGACCATCGCGATCGTCCTGGCGATCACGTCGTGGGCCGGGTCCGCGCGGGTCCTCCGGGCGCAGACGATGTCGATCCGGAACCGCGACTACGTCTCCGCCGCCCGGGTCGCGGGCGAACGGCCGTGGCGGGTCATCGCGGTCGAGATCCTGCCGAACCTGCTGCCGGTGCTCGCGTCGCAGTTCGTCTTCGCGGTCATCGCCGCGATCCTCGGCGAGGCCGGCCTGTCCTTCCTCGGGCTCGGGGCGTCGAACTCGTCGACGCTCGGCACGATGCTCTTCTACGCCCAGAACGGGTTCGCGCTCGCGCAGGGCGCCTGGTGGTGGTTCGTGCCGCCGGGGCTGCTCATCGCCCTGCTCGGCATGGGCCTGTCGCTCGTCAACTTCTCGATCGACGAGGTCATCAACCCGCGACTCGCGAACGTGCGTGCGCAGCGACGGCGCGAGCGTCGTGCGCGGCGTGCGGCACGGACGGGAGGCACGGCTCGCCTCGACGACACCACCACCGACCGGAAGGGGGTCGCCTCGTGACCCGGGACGCCGTCCTCACCATCGACCACCTCGACGTCGTCTACGAGACCGAACGTCCGGTGCACGCCGTCAAGGACGTGTCGCTCACGCTCGCACCGGGGGAGATCCTCGGGCTCGCGGGGGAGTCCGGCTGTGGCAAGACGACCCTCGCCTACGCCATCACCCGGCTGCACAAGCCGCCGGCGAAGGTGACGAGCGGCAGCATCACCTTCCACGACCGCGACGGCAGCGACGTCGACCTGCTCGGCCTGAGCGACGAACGGCTCCGCGCCGTCCGCTGGTCGAAGCTCTCGATGGTGTTCCAGGGCGCGATGAACGCGCTCAACCCGGTCACCACCATCCGGGCGCAGCTCGACGACGCGCTCGTCGAGCACCGCAGGGGGATGCCGAAGAAGGAGCGGCGGGCGATCGCCGAGGACGCCCTGCGCCGGGTCGGCGTCGACCCCGCCCGCATCACCGCCTACCCGCACGAACTGTCCGGCGGGATGCGGCAGCGCGTCATGATCGCGATGGCGATGCTGCTCGAGCCGCAGGTGATGATCATGGACGAGCCGACCACCGCGCTCGACGTCGTCGTCCAGCGCGAGATCCTGCGGGAGATCGTCCGGCTGCGGGACGAGCTCGGCTTCGCGGTCGTGTTCATCACGCACGACCTGCCGCTGCTGCTCGAGATCAGCGACCGGATCGCGATCATGCTCCGCGGCGAGGTCGTCGAGTGTGCCACCGCCGCGCGCATCCAGCACGAGCCGCAGCACCCCTACACGCAGCGGCTGCTGCGCTCGTTCCCGAGCCTGTCCGGCGCCCGCGGCGACTTCATCCGCACGGGCCTCGGCTTCGAGGAGGTCGCATCGTGACCAGCGTCACCGTGAACCACCTGACCAAGGACTTCCACGTCCGCAAGGGCCTGCGCCGCAACACGCTCCGCGCCGTCGACGACGTGTCCTTCGAGCTGCTGCCCGGCCGGACCGTGGCCCTGGTGGGGGAGTCCGGCTCGGGCAAGTCCACCATCGCGCGGATGCTCGCGAAGCTCGAGACCGTGACGAGCGGGTCGATCGACGTCCGGCTCGAGGACGGCACGCCCGTCGTCGGCAGCATGTACCGCCGGCACGTGCAGATGGTGTTCCAGGACCCGTTCGCCTCGCTCAACCCGTTCCACTCGATCGAGCACCACATCGCGCGGCCGTTGCAGCTGCACCACCGGACCCGCGGCGCCGCCGAGACCCGGCAGCGCGTCCGGGAACTCCTCGACCGGGTGAACCTCGACGAGGACTTCGCCGAGCGTCGCCCCCACGAGCTGTCCGGCGGGCAGCGGCAGCGCGTCGCGATCGCCCGTGCGCTGGCCCCCGGCGCCCAGGTGCTCGTGGCCGACGAACCGGTGTCGATGCTCGACGTGTCGATCCGGCTGAGCGTGCTCAACCTGATGGGGCGGCTGCAGCGCGAGGACCACCTCGCCGTGCTCTACATCACGCACGACCTGGCGACCGCGCGGCACTTCTCCGACGAGATCCTCGTGCTCTACCGCGGCCGCGTGGTCGAGCGGGGGCCGTCCGACGCCGTGATCCTCGACCCGCACCACGACTACACGCGGCTGCTCGCCGACGCTGCACCGGACCCGGAGCGGGTGGACCGCCGGGTGACGGCCGGGCCCGCGGTCGACCGGTCGGCGATCGACAACAGCACCTGCTACGACCACGGGATCGGGGCGTGGGTGGACGCCCCGGCTGCGCCCGTCGGTGCCCGGTGACGGCGCGGACCGTCGACTGGGTCACGAGCGGGTTCGCCGTCCGGTTCCGGATCGAACCGGAGCACCCGGTGGCGCTCGTGTCGTTCGTGCCGGCCGGCGGGACGCTGTCGGACGGGGCGGCGGACCCGCAACCGCTCGTCGAGCTGACGACGATCGGGCACGGGCGGTTCCCCGGCGGCTTCCGACACGTCGACTCCACGGTCGGCGCCCGACTGCGGTACGTGTCGCACACCGCGACGGACGGGGCGGACGCGAGCGGCGCCGGGGTGGTGACCGGACCCGAGATCCGGATCCTGCAGGCGGACGCGGCCACGGGCCTCCAGACCGTCTCCGTCTTCCGGGCGCACGACGGCGTCCCCGCGTTCCGGACGTGGACCGAGGTCCGGGCGGAGCGGGGCGAGCACGTCGTCGACTTCGTCTCATCGTTCGCGAGCGGCGCGTGGCTGACCGACGCGGGCGCGGACGTCGACGACCTGTCGCTGACGCACGCAGCGAACGACTGGGCGGCCGAGAGCCAGTGGCGGACCGATCCGCTGCGGGAGATCGGTCTCGCACGCATCGACCGCGAGGCGCAGCACCACCCGCCCCGCAGCCGGGCCGTCGTGCAGAACCGCGGGTCGTGGTCCACCGGCGAGGCGCTGCCCATCGGGGTGCTCACCGGCCCCGGGTACGCGCTCGTCTGGGAGGTCGAGCACAACGGACCGTGGCTGTACGAGCTCGGGGAGACCCGACGCTCCGCCTACGTGCTGCTCAGCGGGCCGACCGACCAGGAGCACCAGTGGACCACGGTGGTCACGCCGTCGACGCCGTTCACCTCGGTGCCCGTCTCGGTGGGGATCGCGGGTTCGATCGACCAGGCGTTCGGCGTGCTGACCGCGCAGCGCCGGGCTTCCCGGAACACCCGGGCCGCCGACGCAGCACTGCCGCTCGTGTTCAACGACTACATGAACACGCTCATGGGCGACCCGACGACCGAGAAGCTGCTGCCGCTCATCGACGCGGCCGCCGACGCCGGGGCCGACCTGTTCTGCATCGACGCCGGCTGGTACGCCGAGGGACACTGGTGGGACACCGTCGGCGCGTGGGAACCGGCCGCCTCGCGCTTCCCCGGCGGACTGTCCCTCCTCGTGGAGCACATCCGCTCGCGGGGGATGCAGGCCGGACTCTGGCTCGAACCCGAGGTGATCGGCATCCACTCGCCGCTCGCGTCCACGCTGCCCGACGACGCGTTCGTGCAGCACCACGGCGTGCGGGTCGCCGAACACGGACGGCACGTGCTCGACCTGCGGTCGCCGGCGGCCCGCGCGCACCTGGATGGCGTGGTCGACCGGCTCGTCGGGACCCTCGGCGTGACGTTCTTCAAGATGGACGACAACACCATGACCGGCCCCTGGTCCGGCTCGGTGGACGGCGGGCGCGCGCTCCTCGAGTGGCTCGACGACGTGCAGCAGCGATACCCGGAGCTGCTCATCGAGAACTGCGCCTCGGGGGCGATGCGTGCCGACCAGGCGATGCTGTCGCGGCTGCACATGCAGTCCACGTCGGACCAGCAGGACCCGGTGCTGTACGCCTCGATCGCCGCGGCGGCCCCGGCGGCGATGCTGCCGGAGCAGGCGGGGAACTGGGCGTACCCGGCGCCCGGGATGTCGCCCGAGCGGTTCACCCTGTCGCTCGTGAACGGGGTGCTCGGGCGGATGTACCTGTCGGGGTACCTCAACGAGATGTCGGACGGGCAGCGCGCCGTGGTGCGGTCGGCGATCGCGGCGCACCGGGAGGTGCTCGGCGTGCTCGGGACCGCGGTGCCGGTGTGGCCGCTCGGGCTGCCCGGGTGGGAGGACCCGTGGGTGGCGCTCGGGCTGGCCGTCCCGGACGGCGACCTGTACCTGTCGGTGTGGTCGCTGCCCGGCGGGCCCCCGAGTGTCGCGCTCCCGCTGGCCGGGCACGCGGGGCGGTCGGTGACGGTGACCGCGCTCTTCCCGACCGAGGCCGCGCCGTGGACGGTCTCGTGGGATGCGTCCGCCGGGGTGCTGCACGTCGACGACGGCGGTGCCACCCCGACGGCGAGGGTGTTCCGCGTCCGGACCGAGGGGGCGGACGCGGAGCGCTGAGGGGACGGCCGTCGGATGGCAGCCGGCGGTCGTCGGACGGACGGGAGGCGCGGTGCGGGCAGGCACCGCGGCTCCCGTCCGGTGCGTGGTGGCGGGGCCGTGGGTCGCGATCAGCGGGTGACCGTCCTGGTCCGTCCGCCCCGGGTTCAGAGGACCAGAACAGCCATCGAGCGACGCGGACCAGGGGCGTCGCAGGCACCCTCGGGGGTGGGTCTACGGGAGAGCCGGTCGAGACGGCACTGCCACTGATGTCAGAGCAGCCCGAGCTCCATCGCTCGGGTCACGGCCCGTGTCCGGTCGTTCACGCCGAGCTTCTCGAACACGTGCCCGAGGTGCGTCTTCACCGTCGTCTCGCTGAGGAAGAGCGCACGGCCGATGGCTGGGTTCGAGTTGCCCTGCGCGACGAGTCGAAGGACCTCGTGCTCGCGCGGGGAGAGGGCTGGTCCGGTCGGGCCCTTCGTGGTGGCTCGTCGCACGAGGGCCGCGGCGGCGGACGGCGCGAGGGCGGTCTCGCCGCGGGCAGTGGCCCGGAGGCCCGCCAGGATGTCGGACTCCGGGGCCGCCTTGAGCAGGTAGCCGGCGGCGCCCGCCTCGATCGCGGCGAGGATCTGGTCGTCGGACTCGTACGTGGTGAGGATGAGCACGCGGACCCCGGGCTCGCGGGCCAGGATGCGCGCGGTGGCCTGGTCGCCGTCGATCCCGGGCATCCGCAGGTCCATGAGCACGACGTCCGGCCGTTCCGCGAGTGCGAGGCGGACCGCGGTCTCGCCGTCACTGGCCTGGCCGACCACCTGCACGTCGTCGGCGTCCTGCAGCAGTGCGACGATGCCTGCGCGGACGATGGGGTGGTCGTCCGCGACGACGACCCGGATCACGCGGGCACCGGCGGGGACTTGGCGCCGGCCTGAGCAGGTGCGGAGGCGCCGGTCGTGACGAGCTGGAGCGGCAGGGCGGCTTCGACCACGGTGCCGGAGCCGGGTGCGGACCTGACCGTGCAGGTGCCTCCGGCGAGGGCGAGCCGATCGCGCAGTCCCGGGAGGCCGCGACCGGCGGTGGCACGGGTCGGCTCGAAGCCGACTCCGTCGTCGACGACCCGGAGCGTGACGCGATCGGCATCCGTGCGGAGGCGAATCTGCACCGACTGCGCTCGGGCATGTGCGCGGACGTTCGCCAGCGCCTCTTGTCCGACGCGGAGCAGCACGACCTGCGCGTCGCGGTCCAGCGCGGAGTCCGACGCGTCGACCTCGACCGGGATGCCGGTCTCGCGGTGGAACCGTTCGCCGAGTCGGTGCAGTGCGGCACCGAGGCCGTCTCCGGCGACCCCCGCAGCACCGGCAGCGACGAGGGTGCGGGATCCCTCGAGCGCCGTCCGGGCGGAGTCCTCGAGCACGGTGAGCCGTTCGTCGAGTCGGTCCGTGCGGTGGGCAGCGAGGTCGCCGCGGGCGCGCTCGGTCAGCATGACGATCCCCGCCAGGTCCTGTGCAACGGTGTCGTGGAGCTCCCTCGCGAGGCGTTCGCGTTCGCTCGTGATGCCGGCCGTCCGGTGTGCCTCGGCGAGGGACGCCTGGGTGGCCTGCAGTTGTTCGAGGAGCACCCGGCGTTCGTCGGACAGCTGGGCGATCCGCGTGATCCACAGTCCGAGTGCGCAGGCACCGGCGACGCTGACGCTCTCGATGAGGAGCGTCGACACCACGGCGCCCGGTCCCGAGGCGATCTGCAGCCCTGTGCCCGAGGCGACCCCGATGACGACCGACACCGCGACCGAGGTGCGGACGCGGTCGAGCTGGCACCAGGCGACCGGGAACAGGATGCACTGCACGAAAGCGGTGCTCGGGACGACCGCGGGCAGGACGAGGGCCGCCACGACGAGCACCGGCACGAAGCAGACGGCCGCTCGGGATCGGGCGTACCCGCGCCATCCGTACGCGGCGTACGTCAGGGCGAGGACCCCGAGCATCGCGAACGCCGGCCAGCGGCTCGACCACGGGGACCAGCCGAGGGCGGCGATGACCGTCACGAGCGCGACGGTCCCACCGAAGGCGACGTGGAGGCCCAGGTCGGTGTGCGCGCTGGTGCGGTCCATGTCGACAGCATCCCACTGGTTGCCGTCGCGCTCGGGGTTCTCCACGGGCACGTCAGGCGTCCCGTCGGTTCCACCGGAACGTCAGCAGGCACACTACGGCGCCGAGGACGAGCCACGCTGTCAGGACGGCGGTACCGATTCCGAGGTGCCACGCGCCCCCGGGTTCGGCGGACGCGAAGCCCTCGGGGAGGAACACCGACCGCATGCCCGACGCCATCCAGCGGAGGGGGAAGACCCCGGCGACGGTCTGCAACCAGTCGGGGAGCTGCGTGAAGGGGAGGTACACGCCGGAGATGAACTGCAGGACCAGGACGATCGGGACGATGGTCGCCGTGGCGCGTCGGCCCTCGCGGGGGAGCGCCGAGATCGCGATGCCCAGGACGCAGCTCGTGGCGACGCCGAGCAGCATGATCCCGGCGAAGCGGACCCACGCGCCGCCGTCGGTGGGCAGCTGCACGCCGAAGACGACCGCGGCGATGCCGAGCAGCAGGGCGATCTGGGCGACGACGGTCACCAGCACCATGCCGACCTTCCCGACGAAGTACGCGAGCACGGGCAGCGGGGTGCCACCGAGGCGCTTCAGGGTGCCGTCGCTCCGCTCGCCGGCGATGTCCACGCCGAGCGACTGGGTGCCGGAGAGCAGGAAGGCGGTCGCGACGAGCCCGGGCAGGTAGTAGGTCGCGTAGTCGACGCTGACGCCCGGGCCGGCCTGGATGTCCGGGGCGCTGTCGAACGCGACGGAGAACAGCGTCAGCATGATGATCGGGAACAGGAAGGTGAAGAACACGGAGTCGGGGGCGCGGAAGTAGGAACGGACCTCGTACCCGATGCGGTACAGGCCGACGCGGACCGGGCCACTGCGCACCGGTTCGACGCGGACCGGGCCGGGCGTCGCGGCGTTCATGCTGCATGCTCCGCGATCATGGCGAGGTAGACGTCCTCGAGTGCGGGGCGGACGACCTCCAGGTCGTGCATCGGCTCGGTCGAGCCGCGTACCAGTGCGACCGGGTCCGCGGTCCGTCGCTCGTGCTGCGCGCCGTCGTCGTCCCGCCACCGGACGACCGGGATGCGGGCCGCGGCGCCACCGATCTCGTCGATCGGGGCAAGGTCGATCAGACTGCCGTCGGCGATCACCGCCGCGCGGTCGGCCAGGTGTGCGGCCTCGTCGAGGTAGTGGGTGGTGAGCAGGATCGTCGTGCCCTCGTTGGCGACCTGCTCGATGAGCTGCCAGAACTGCCGGCGGGCCTCGGGGTCGAAACCGGTCGTCGGTTCGTCGAGGAACAGCACTTCGGGGCGGCCGATGATCCCCAGGGCCACGTCGACCCGCCGACGCTGCCCACCGGACAGCTTGCTGACACGGGTGTTGCGCTGCTCGTGGAGCCCGGTGACCGCGAGGAGTTCCTCGACCGGACGGCTCCGCGGGTACAGGTGCCGGAAGTGCGCGAGCTGCTCGGCGACGGTGACGTTCGGGGACTCGCCACTCGTCTGCAGGACCATGCCGACTCGGGCGTTGTGGCTGCGGCTCGCGCGGGCCGGGTCGTGGCCGAGGACCCGGACGGAGCCGCCCGACCGGGACCGGTACCCCTCGAGGATCTCGACGGTCGTGGACTTGCCCGCGCCGTTCGGGCCGAGCAGGGCGAAGGTCTCGCCGCGGTCGATCGTGAACGAGACGTCGGTGACGGCGCGCTTGCCGTTCGGGTACTGCTTCGAGAGGTGCTCGACCTCGATGGCGGGGCTGCTGGGCATGACCCCAGCCTCCTCGCCGGATGGTCGCACCGGATCGGAGGGCCGGGCGGAACGGCATCCTCCGATCGGAGGATGCCGCGACGGACCGACGGACCGACTGGAGGCCCGAGGCGGGCCCGCCACGCGCCTCCAAGCCGGTGCCGGGCCCTGTCAGGAACCGAGCGCCGCCCGCAGGAAGGGCGCGGTCCGGCTGTCCGGCGCTGCCGCGACCGCGGCAGGTGTACCGGCCGCGACCACGCGGCCGCCCTCGTCCCCACCCGCCGGTCCCAGGTCGATGACGTGGTCCGCCTGCGCGACGACCGACATGGTGTGCTCGACGACCACGACGGTGTTGCCGGCGTCCGTGAGTCGTGCGAGCTGGCCGGTGAGCAGCTCGACGTCCGCCGGGTGCAGCCCGGTCGTCGGCTCGTCGAGCAGGTAGAGCGTGTGACCGGTCCGGGCACGCTGGAGTTCGGTGGCGAGCTTGATGCGTTGCGCCTCGCCGCCGGAGAGCTCCGGTGCGGGCTGCCCCAGACGGAGGTACCCGAGCCCGACGCTGCGGAGGGCGTCGAGCGCGCGGGCCGCGGCGGGCAGGTCGTCGAGTGCTGTGGCGGCCTCGTCGACCGTCATGCCGAGGACGTCGGCGATCGACGCGCCGTTCCGGCGGACCTCGAGCGTCTCGGCGTTGTACCGGGAGCCGTGGCACTCGGGGCACGGCGCCCAGCTGCCCGGCAGGAACAGGAGCTCGACGGAGACGGACCCCTCGCCCTGGCAGACCTCGCACCGGCCGCCCTCGACGTTGAACGAGAAGCGGCCGGCGGTCCAGCCGCGCTCCCGGGCGTCGTCCGTTGCGGCGAAGGCCTGGCGGACGGCGTCGAACATGCCCGTGTAGGTCGCGAGGTTCGAGCGGGGCGTGCGACCGATCGGCTTCTGGTCGACCTCGACCACGCGGCTGACGATCGGGTGCGCCGTCGCGACGGTGGGCAGGACACCGCCGACGAGCGAGGACTTGCCCGAGCCGGACACCCCGGTGACCGCGGTCATCACCCCGAGGGGCAGGTCGACGTCGAGGTGGTCGAGGTTGTGCAGCGACACGTCCCGGATCTCGAGGGTGCCGACGGGCGTGCGCTGCTCGTGCACCGGGACCGCCCGTCCCGGCTGCAGGAACCGCCGGGTGACGCTCTCGGACACCTCGGCGAGTCCCTCGGGCGGACCGCTGTACAGGACGCAGCCCCCGCCGGAACCTGCGCCCGGTCCGACGTCGACGATCCAGTCGGCCCGGCGGACGATGTCCATGTCGTGCTCGACCACGAAGGCGCTGTTGCCGCTCGCGCGGAGGTCCTCGAGCACCCGGACCAGGGGCTCGGCGTCCGCCGGGTGCAGGCCGGCGCTCGGCTCGTCGAGGACGTACACGACCCCGAACAGGCCCGACCGCAGCTGCGTCGCGATCCGGAGCCGCTGCATCTCGCCGGGGGAGAGCGTCGGCGTCGCCCGGTCGAGTCCGAGGTAGCCGAGCCCGAGTCCGGTCAGGACCTCGACGCGGGAGAGCAGGTCCGCGGCGATCGACTTCGCCACCTCGGACCGTTCCCCGGACGTGACCCGGCTCTGCGCGGGCGCGGGGTCCGTCAGCGTCGCCGCCGGTCGGAGCACCTCGGCGACCTCGGACAGCGGCAGCGCGTTGAACCGGGCGATCGACAGGCCGCCGAACGTCACCGCGAGGGCAGCTCGAGTGAGCCCCGAGCCGTGGCAGAGCTGGCAGGGGCCGGACTCCACGAAGCGCATGGCCTTGTTCCGCTGCGTCTCGCTCTGCGAGTCGGCCAGCGTGTGCAGCGTGTACTGCCGGGCGCTCCAGAACCGGCCCTTGTACGGCTTGGCCACCCGGTCGCGCTTCGGGTGGACCTGCACGACGGGCTGCTCCTCGGTGAACAGCAGCCAGTCGCGGTCCGCCTGCGGCAGGTCCCGCCACGGCCGGTCGATGTCGTAGCCGAGCACCGCCGTCACGTCGCGGAGGTTCTTGCCCTGCCACGCACCGGGCCAGGCGGTGATCGCGCCGTCGCGGATGCTCAGCGAGGGGTCGTGCACGGCGGAGGCCTCGGTCACCTCGTGCGCCGTCCCGAGCCCGTGGCAGCGCGGGCACGCCCCGGTCGCGGTGTTCGGCGAGAACGAGTCCGAGTACAGCTGCTCGGCGCCCTCGGGGTAGGTGCCGGCGCGCGAGTAGAGCATACGGACGGAGTTGCTCAGGGTCGTCAGCGTGCCGACCGTCGAGCGGGTGCTCGGGGCGCCACGGCGCTGCTGCAGGGCGACGGCCGGCGGCAGGCCCGTGATCGAGTCGACGTGCGGGGTGCTGCCCTGCGCGATGAGCCGACGGGCGTACGGGGCGACGGACTCCAGGAAGCGGCGCTGCGCCTCGGCGAAGACCGTGCCGAACGCCAGGCTCGACTTCCCGGAGCCGGACACGCCCGT
Organism: Curtobacterium sp. AG1037; assembly: GCF_003349855.1. Lineage (NCBI taxonomy): Bacteria > Bacillati > Actinomycetota > Actinomycetes > Micrococcales > Microbacteriaceae > Curtobacterium > Curtobacterium sp. AG1037. The sequence goes on from NZ_QQAO01000008.1 coordinate 22,226, forward strand.
GAAGGCGACGATCCGGTCGCGGGGGATGTCCACGTCGACGTCCCGGAGATTGTGCTCGCGGGCGCCGCGGACGCGGATGAAGCCGTCGGGTGCGGTGGCCGTGGTCGGGTCGGGCGAGCCGGTCTGGTCGTGCGGGGCGGGCATTCGTTCGAGCGTAGGCCGGACGGCTGGACGCCGTTCCGCGGTGCGGCCGGTCACGGTCGTCGCGGTCGCCGCGGTCGCCGTCGCCGCGACGGACTGACGGACTGGAGGCGCGTGGCGGTCTGGCACCGTGCCTCCAGTCCGGTGGTCGGTACCGCTGGTGCGTAGCGGCCGCCAAGGGGCGTCCGTTCGACGTCCCGTCGTGATCGCCGCCGCGGCGGCTACTCGCAGCCGACCCCGTCGCCGTCGCGGTCAAGTTTGCGGGAGTAGCCCGGGTCACCGACGCGGACGGGTGCGGCACCCGCCGCACGGGCGGCGTCGCAGTTCGCGAAGAAGGTCGGGGCCGCGGCGGCTCGGGCCTGTGCGTCGGCGGCAGCCTGCGCTGCCGCGGCGTCGGCGGCGGCCTGGGCATCGGCAGCAGCTTGTGCGGCGGCCGCGGCGGCTGCGGCCTGTGCCGCGGCGTCGTCGGCGGCCTGCTTCGCTGCGGCTTCTTCTGCGGCCTTCTTCGTGGCATCTGCGGCGGCCTGTTCTTCGGCGGCCTTCCGCGCAGCTGCCTCGTCGGCTGCCTGCTGCGCCGCTGCCGCACGCGCTGCCTCGGCCGAGGCGCTCGCCGTCGCGGTGGCGGAGGACTGGGCGGCATCTGCCACGAGCGCCGGAGCATCGCTCCCGCTGCCAGAGCTGCACGCACTGAGCGTGAGGACGAGCACGAGCGCGCTGGCGGCGCTGATCACGGCGCTGTGGACGTTCTGCGAGGACGACACCTGGTTCTCCCAACCTGAGGACTCGTCCATGATTCCGTGGGGACCGCTTCGTCGCGATGCCCCCGTTCCGGGGTGCGGTCGCCGGAACGGAGCCGATCGTCTCGGTGTTCGGCGGCTGCGCGGGCGCTCCAGGTACTGCCCCGGGCGAGCCACGATGCCGCGGCAGATCTGCGGTGGAACCGGAACTCCCGATGATCGTCAGGCATCGTGTGCAATGTGTTGACATGTCAAATGCCGACCTCCTAGCTTGGGTCGAGACCCACGCCGCGGGTCCTGATGAAGGAGGAGCAACAGATGCGGAAGTCGATGATGACGGTGGCTGTCCTGGCGACGGCGGCATCGCTGTGCGCGCTCGGGGTGACCAGCGCTTCGGCGGATGAACGACCCGACGTGGCCGGATCGGTCGTGGGTGGGAGCGCCTCGGCCGACCAGCCGTCGACCGCGCGCAACGGCACCGCGTACGTCGGTGGCGGGACGTGGACCTACGGGGTGTGGGACGGCCGCGTGCACTCGCTGTTCAACACCGCCCGCTCCACGCATCGCGCGTCCGTCAAGTCGAACGGCGTTCTCGTCCGGTCCGACTGGGTGGCTCTGACGCGGACCGCGTACGCCCACCGTCCGGCGGCGATCGCGGGCAACCAGGCGTTCTGGGACATCCGCGGATGAGGAACGTCGCGGCCGCCACCGTCCTCGCGGTGGCGGCCGCGCTGCTGGTCTCGGCGGTCATCGCCCTCGGCGCCGCGCGCGAGGTCGCCACGCTCGGGTTGCTCGTCGGGCGGACGAGCGTCGCGCTGACGAGCCTGCCCGTCGAGGCGTCCAAGGCCGAGCGGATCCGCACCATCTCCGAGGCGGCTGCCGACGCCGACGTCGCCGTGGCGCTCGTGGTGCCCGATCGGCAGGGCGACCCGGATCGGTGGCGGGCGTTCTCCTTCCGAGGCACTGCGCAGACGCAGGGCCTCGGTACGGCGCTCGAGGTCCGGCCGATCGGTGACGGGGCGGACCTCGACCTGCAGGGGATCCTGGCGATCGACGGCGACGTCAACGACGTCGGGCGGTTCCTCGAGCAACTCCGAGCAGTGGGGTACGAAGCGACGGACACCACGCCGGGACCGGTGCCCGCGCTGCTGTACACGCTCGCCGACCCGGCGGTGGGGGCGGTGGCGGCGGCCGCGCTGCTGGGACTGGTGATCGCGCTCGTCGCCGAGGCCGAGCGCCGGGGCACCCGGCAGGCCCTGCGACTCCGCTCCGGGTGGAGCCCGACGCGGATCGCCGGGATCGAGGCCGCGGACATCTGCCGCGTCGCCGCTCCGGTGCTCGTGGTCGCCGTGGCCGGCACCCTCGTCCTGGCCCTGTGGCCCGGGACCGGCACGACTGCTCGGGCCTTCACCGTCACGGTCGCCGCCGTCGCGCTGTCGACCGCAGTCCTGGTGGTCGTCGGCGTGCACGTGGCGACCACGCTCGCCGCAGCGCGGAGCCGTCGCTCCGCCGGGTCGTCTGCCTGGGCCCCCGTGGTCGTGGGGGCGGCGGGGGCGGCACTCGTCGCCCTGCTCGTCGCGGACGCCCACGCGGTCGTCCAGGTACAGACGGCGGCGCAGGCATCGGAGCGGACGCTCCTCGCGGAGTCGCGGCACGGCGACGACGTCGTGCTCGGGCTCGGACCGACCGCGTTCGCTCAGGACATCGAGCTCGGACGGATCGGGTTGGCGGCGCTGGAACGGGACACGGCGAGCATGGCACACGCCTCGTTCACGGACCGTGCCACGCTCGTGGGTGAGGCGACCGCGGCCTTGCCGGCGGTGCTCGGCGCCCCACCTGCCCCGGGCGGGGCGCCGGTGTTGCTCGTCCCGGACGCCCTCGCGGCGGACGCGGACCGCCTCGCCGACGCGGCTTCGGCTGACCTCGCCGCGGGATGGGCGGTGGAGGAACGGACTCCGCCGCGCCCGATCGACATCGAGGTCCGGCGCGTCCCGTCCACCGCGGCCGTCACCGAGGCCGTGCTCGAGTGGACCAACGGCATCGAACCGGCGCTGCCGACGTGGCCGGACATCCCCGTGCTCGTCGTGCCGGACTCGCGGGACATCGCCCTGAACCAGATCGGCACCGCCGTCGCGAACGGCGAGGTCCGATTCGCCGATCGTCCTGCCCTCGAGCGCGCCCTCCGGCAGGCCGGACTCACCGACACGGTGCTGCAGGTCACCCGCGTCGGGACCAAGATCGAGCGGCAGATCGGCGCCGTGCGGGCGGAACGAGCGACGCGGACGGCAGCAGCCGTCGTCGCCGGGCTCGCGGTCGTGCTCGCCGCCGTGACCCTGGTGCAGGAGCACCGGATCCGGACGCAGCGCTCCGCGCGCGTGCGGTTCCTGGTCGGAAGACACCCGATCGTGCGGCACCGGGCGTTCGTCGTGACCGCAGGGATCGTGGTCGCGGTCGTGTCCGGAGCGACCGCGTCGTCCGTCGGCACGTCGACCGCCGGCGTACTCGCGACGGCACTGCTGGGTGCCGTGGCCGTCTCACTGTTGCTCGGCGGAGTGCTGGGCGTGCACGCGCTCCACCCCGGAGACCGATGGAGGAAGACATGGTGAACGCGCGACCGGTGCTCGACGCTCGGGGGCTCGGGTTCGACGTCGGGTCCCGGACGCTCTGGGAGGAGATGACGGTGAGCGTGCCGGAGGGCGGGAGCGTGGCCGTCCGTGGCGCGTCCGGTCAGGGCAAGAGCACACTGCTGCGGTGCCTCGGCGGCCTGCAGCGTCCGGATCGTGGCCGGGTCCAGGTGAGCGGCGTCGACGTCCACCGGTGCTCGGCGCGGGAACGCCGTGTGCTCCGACGCGATGTCGTCGGGTTCGTCGTGCAGGACCACGCCGTGGTCCCGCAGTGGACCGTCGAGCAGAACCTGCGCGTCGTGCGGCTGCCGGGGGTGGCGCGGGTGGACCTGGAGCGGCGGATCCTCGGAGCCCTCGCGGTCGTCGGTCTGCACGGACGGGGGCGGATGCGCGCGGGGCTCCTGAGCGGTGGTGAACAGCAGCGGGTCGCGGTCGCCCGGGTGCTCGTGCAGCAGCCGCGGCTCGTCCTCGCCGACGAGCCGACTGCCTCGCTCGACCGCGCGAGTGCGGCGCGGGTGTGCGAGGGGCTCGAGGTGCTGCGTTCCGCGGGGACTGCGGTGGTGGTCGCGACGCACGATCCGGAGCTGATCGCCTGGGCGGGAGCCGCCCTCGACCTGGGTGACGGAGTCCGAGCGTGAGCGACGGCGGTGTCGTCGCGGTGGGTGGGGCGGGACGGACTGGAGGCGCGGGGCGGCGTGGTGGGGCGCCTCCCGTCCGGTGGGTGGTGCGCTGGGCGGCGTCGCTGCGCGACCACGCGTGTGCCGGGAGGTCAGCCGTGTTCGCGGCCGGGGAGTGGGGCGCCGTCGAGGAACGCCTCGTAGTCGGCGCGGGCATCGTCGTCGACGGTGCGGGCGCCGTGGCCGTACCGGGCGTCGGTGCGGTCGCGCTTCGGGCCGGAGCGCCAGAAGCACTCGTCGGTGTCGACGTCGCGGAAGTTGGCGTCCCACGACTGCTCGCGGGCGAGGGTGCGGCCGTGGAAGTACGCCGTCCGCCACGTCTTCGTGAAGCGCACGCGGCTGATCCAGGCGGGGCCGGCGTCGAGGGGGTGGCCGGTCTTCAGTTGGACGCACATGATGCGCTCGGGCACTCACGTTCCGAGGCCGGTCCGGCTGACTCCCATCAGGCCGTCCACCGGACGTCAGTCGAGGAAGTAGGCCGCGGTCTTCTCGTCGGAGTCGAGGATGTCCGCGGAAGCCACCCCGACCTCGATCGCGAGCGCGACCGATCCGGCGAGCGCGGTCTCCACGTCTGGTGAGAACGCGCGGTCGAGGACTGCGACGTACGTCGACGCCGCGGATCTGAGCCGGTCGACGAGTCGTTCCTGCTCGCTCGTGAGACGTTCTCCGAGCAACCGCTGCTCGTCGGCGTATCGCTCGAGGAGCTCGCACTCCCGCCGAGCGAGGGAATCGGACACCGTCTGGTACATCACGGTCCCGACCGTGTTGCCGATCACGGCTCCGAGGACCGGGATCGGGATGACCGCTTGGCCGACGAGCGACGAGACCGCACTGACCGCAGCTTCCAGCGAGACCAGTTCGGCACGCTCGATGAACTCGCTCTCCGTGATCGTTCCGGTACGCAGCTCGTTCGCCAGCTCGGCGATGCCGAAGCTCGCCGTGACAAGTGCACTCGCAACAGCAGCGGGCGTCGCGGCCAGGTTGGTCAGGGTGTAGACACTCGCGCCGCGAACGCCACCCTTCACGACGCCCACTCCTGATTCGCCGAGGACTTCGGTCCAGTCGCCGGCGGTGAACTGCGCGAGCGGTGTCCCGGCACGGTGCTTCCTGACGACTGCCGTGACGAACGTCGTCACCCCTTCGACGACGCCGGCGGCGATCGTGGCCTTGCCCGCCTCTCGGATGGATGCTCGTTCTGCGGCGGATGCATCGGCACGCTGTGATCGAGCGGTTGCGCGCAGCGAGTCCTTCTCGCTCTCGAGAGTGGCCGTGTACGAGCCGCGTTGGACGTCCGCGTAGTCGAGCGCAGATGGCTCGAGGGAGTCCACGTCGACTCGTCCGGTCCCGAAGAACGCTCGGACGCGAAGCCAGTCGCGGTACGACGGGCCGTCACCGGACCCGGCGACGAGCTTGCTCGCGTCGGTTGCCGACATGGCATGCAGGTCGCGGATGGTCTCGTAGTGGTCCGCGGGGATCTGGTACTTCCCACCGTTCCGGATGAAGTCCGGATACTTGTTGAGGTGCTCGCCGATCGCCCCCAGCCCGAGACGACCGCCCGCGGCGACGAACTTCTGCTGGATCTCGACGCCGTCCCGGAGGAGGTCGACCGGGCCGTTGTCGTTGACCCACCCGTAGCGAGCAGCCTCGCCGACGATCCGTGCTCGGGCGTTGCCGACGCCGACCTCGGCGACCTCCGCGATGAAGCCGTGCATTCCCTTCACTCCGCCTCGGTTTCGGGCGACGACCTCGAGGTCGATCCTGCGGAGCGCTGCGTCGACCAACGAGAGTGCTTCGTCGAGGTCGTCGGCGTGCCGTTCCAGGCGGGCGAACAGCGTCTCGAGGCGGACCTCGTTGAGGCGGTTCACCCAGGCAGCGACAGCCTGCTCCTGGGTCCGCTTCGCGCCGCTGATCGGGTCAGTCACCCGCTGCCTCCGGCACGATGCGCGTCCCGAGGAGGCCCGCGCAGGAGGACGCTGAGTTGACCAGTGACGCAAGACGCGCCTGATCCGCCTTGGAGAGCCCGGTGAAGTCCTGGCCGAAGGCGGCGAGCGACTGCGTGTAGTTGTCCCGCAGGAGTTCGCGGACCGATGTGCTCCGCTCGAGCAGGGCCCTGATCTGCGTCTCGAGCGACCGGACGGCGGCAGTGTTCTCGCGAAGCGCGAGCAGCGCCTGGTGCTTCGCTTCCCGTGTCTCGGACTTCTTCTTCGTGAAGAGCACGATCGACGTGAGGAGCGCCGCCCCGGCCACGCTCCAGCCGATCGGACCGGCCAGTGCGAGGAGCGCTCCGCCCATCGCGGTTCCGCCCCCGCCGGCCGCCAGCGCGCCGCCGCCCAACCACGCGAGTGCTGCGTTGGTGGCTGCCGCTCCCGACAGCGTCGAGATCGCCGTGCCGGTGGACGCCGCGCCGAAGGTCGTCGCAGTCCACATCGCCGCTGCGGGCGCGAGGCTCGCCACGGCGGCGCCGACCGAGATGCCGGCACCGGCGCCGAATGCCGACGCCCGAGCGGCCTCGAGGTCCTTGCGCGCGAACTCCTCGGCCTCGACGAACGCGGTCCGGTTGAGCTGGACCCCCTCGAAGGCCGTCTCGAACGACTTCGGCGTGTTGGCGATGCTGTTGACCAGGTGCTCGACGAGTGCGAGCAGGTCCGTCGACCGCTCACGCTGCCGGAGGAGCGCGAGGCCCGTGTCGGTCATCGACGTGTGCGTCGCGTTGTAGTCGACCGTGGCTCGTTCGTACGGATCTTCGTCCGGGACCCTCCGGGCCTCGAGAGCATCCGCCGCTGATTCCCGCAAGGAGCGCGCTTGGCCGATCACGCGCGACGAGGTGTCACGTGTGGCCTGCCCCACCGTGTCGAGGGTCTTGGCCAGGCCCTGCTTCAGCTTCTCGGGGTCGATTGGTTGGGGCAACGTCACTCCTGTGCTCACCTTTTGGTCTTCGGAAAACTACCCGAAACGAGCGACAGTCAGGTCGGGTTGGGGACACGGCGCGGTCGTCGAGGCCGCCTTCTCGAGACGGTCGGGTCAGGCCAGCGGAGCCGAGGATCGCGCGGCGACGAAGCCGAACAAGGCTTCCGGGGTGACGGCCGCTCGACCTCGGAGGTAGTCCTCGAGCCGGACGCCCTCGACGTCGTCGTGGACCGACAGCCGTGCGAGACGGACCATGCCCGTGGCCGCAGCGGCGTCCTTGACTGCGTCGTACAGCGCGCGCTGCTTCCACCGGGGAGCCCCGACGTCCAGGAACACCATCTCAGCGTCTGCCGAACCGAACATCCGCTCGGCAGACGGGTTCGTCCATCGTCTGCCGCCGGTGCCGGACCGATGTTCTTGCTCTGTCGAGTGGCGTCGGTAGTCGACCGCCCACGGAAGTGTTGCCGCGAACGGGGCGAGCAGGGTCAGCGTGCGGTAGCGATTGAAGTGGAAGTCCTCGTCGAGCTCGACGACGACGTCGCCGTACGACAGATCCCAGGGGCCCGGTCGGATCTGTGGCTCGGCGGCAAGTCCGCCGAGCGAGCGGTACAGGTCGAGGATCTCCGTTCGGATGCTCGTAGTCAGATCAGGAAGCCTCGGCGCCGCCGGCCGAGGCGTCCTGGTGAAGCCCATCCGGACGAAAACATCGTCGAGCACCGCAGCACGTGCGCCGGTCCTGGTCATGGGCACAGTCTGGTGCTTCGACTGACTGCCGCGGATGAAGGACGCAGGAGATCGAGGGCTCTCGAGCCGCAGAGCAGGCACACCGTTCGGGGGCTCGCTCGCTCGCGTCGCAGCAGCGATGATGGGGTCGAGGAGTCGCGCATCACCGACGCGACTCGCAGGAACACCGGGGGAACATGCACAACGGGTACGCCGTCGTCGACTTCGAGACGACGGGTCTGTCGCCGGCCTACGGGCACCGCGTCATCGAGATCGGGATCGTCCACGTCGCACCGGACGGGCAGGTCGAAGAGTCCTTCGAGACCGTCGTGAACCCGGACCGCGACCTCGGGCCCGTGCACATCCACCAACTGCGCGGCGCCGACATGGAGGGAGCACCGACGTTCGAGGACATCGCCGGCACGCTCGTCGATCGCCTCCGAGGGCGCGTCCTCGTCGCGCACAACGCACCGTTCGAAGCGCGCTTCCTGCATGCGGAGTTCGACCGACTCGGTGTGCGGTCGCCGTTCTCCGAGGCCTCGCGGGCGCTCTGCACGATGCGGCTCGCGCTCGAGTTCCTGCCCGGCTCCGGGCGGAAGCTCGCCGATTGCTGCAGCGCGTACGACATCGAGCTGACCGATGCGCACGAGGCGCTCGCCGATGCCCGGGCGACGTCCCAGCTGCTCGCCGCCTACATGGCGACGTCAGCGGACCGGAGCCGTTGGGACACCTGGGGCGCGACGGCCGCAGGGCTCACGTGGCCGCGGGTTCCGTCGACCGGAGCCGGGTGGCTTCCGCGTCGGCGCGGTGGGGCTGCATTCACTCGGTCGAGGGTCGACCGGGCCACGGACCGGATGCCGGCGGTCGACGGCAGCGGCGCTGCGTTCCAGTACGCCGCGCTGCTCGACGCAGCGCTCGCGGACGGGCTCCTCAGCACCTCGGAGACGGCGGCGCTCGAGGCACTCGCGCGCGACTCGGGCCTGACCGCCGACCAGCAGCGTCGACTGGATCATCGCTACTTCGACGACCTGGTCGAGGCGGTCTGGGCCGACGGCATCCTGACCATCCAGGAGCACATCCAGCTGGAGCGTGTGGCTGCGCTCCTCGGGATCCCGAACGACCGCCTCGAGTACGTGGTGCACAGCCGCAAGCCGGGCGAGCGGCGTGCGGCGGCGGCGGTGGAGTCCGAGGACGAGAGCGTCTCGCTCGACGAGAGCAGCATCGTGTCGCTGACGGGTGAGATGCGTCGCGGTCGTGCTGCGATCGAGGCCGACCTGGCTCGGCACGGCATCCGGACGGCACCGGCGGTGACGAAGAAGACGACCGTGCTCATCGCGGCGGACGTCGACAGCCTGTCGGGGAAGGCGAAGAAGGCGCGGCAGTACGGGATCCCGATCCTCGGGGAGGACGTGCTCGAGGAAGCCCTGGCGGCAGCGCGCTGAGCAGCCCGGCCAGGTCCACGCTGGATCAGGCCGTCACAGCGGCCAAGCGTGCGCGCTCCTCGGCGAGCACCTGGGTGATGAGCTGTGACTCGGAGATGTCGAACGCCTGCACCGAGGCCTGCGCGGTGACGCTGACAGCGGCGAAGTCGCCGAAGATCTGCGACTTCCTCGCGAGCATCCGGACCAGGGCCGCATCGACGCCGTCCTCGGACAGCAGCCGGTGCACCTGGACCGTGTCGAGCTGGCCCATCCGTCGGGCACGGGCGATCGCCTGCCACTCGGTCGTCGGCTTGAGCTGCGGCTCGCAGATCACGACGACCGAGGCCGCCTGGATGTTGAGCCCCACGCCGCCGGCGATGATCTGAGCGACCAGGACCGCTCCGGGAGCCGCCGCGGAGAACGCGTCCACCATCTCCTGGCGGGCCGTCGGGGACGTCGAACCGCTCAGCGGACCGAAGACCTCGCCCCCGACCGCCTGACGTGCCGCTTCGAGGACTGCACGGTAGTGCGAGAACACGAGCGTCTTGCGACCGTTCGCGCGGGCATCGGCGACGACCTCCCGGAGCGACTCGACCTTGCTCGATGCATCGCCGTCGAGCATCGCGAGCTGCCGCATCGCGTGGAAGTTCTCGCTCGCGACCGCATCGGCGTACCGCGCGGTTTCGGCCGGGGTCAGGTCGGTCCACTCGTCGACCTCGACGAGGTCGGGGAGCTCCGTCAGCACGTCCTCCTGACTCCGACGCAGGTACACGGGTGCGATCTGCTTCCGGAACGCCATCGGATCGTGCTCGGCATCGACCGTGAGGTCCGGGCGGATGTGGTCGACGAGGACGCGGAACTCCTCGACGCGGTTCTCGAGCGGCGTGCCCGACATCAGGACGACGCGGTCGGAGCGGTCGAGGAGCGTCCGGGTGTGCTTCGTGCGCTTGGCGTCCGGGTTCTTGACGTAGTGCGCCTCGTCGACGATGACGGCCGCGAACCGTTGGTCCTCGGGGATGCGGGTGCCCAGCCATGCGAGCGTCTCGTAGGTCGTGACCGCGACGCCGCCGTCGCGGAGCCAGGCGTCGACGCCGTGGACGCGGCTCGGACCGTGCAGGCGGTGCACCGGCACCCGCGTGTGCTTCTCGGTCTCCCGGATCCAGTTCGCCACCACGGCCGCGGGGCAGATCACGACGAACCGCGGTACCGGTCCGTCCGCGGTCTGGTGGGCGGCTGCGACGTGCGCCACCACGGCCAGCGCCTCGACGGTCTTGCCGAGCCCCATCTCGTCACCGATGACGACCCGCTCCTGCACCAGGGCGAACGCGGCCCCGAACCGCTGGTAGCCGCGGAGCGATGCCGTCAGGAGCGTCGTGTCGAGTTCGAAGCGCTCGACCTGCTCGATCAGGCCCTCGGGGAGTGACCCACGGCCCGCGGTCGTCGAGTCCGTCAGACCGATCTCGTCGAGGAGCGCGAAGTAGCTCGCCGGCCGGTCGAGGAAGTCGCTCCAGTCGTCGGTCGACCGGAGCCGCTCACGGTCACCGGCTGCACGGACGGCCCGCTGCCGCGCGTCGTCCGCGTCGATCTCGAGCCGCTCGACCGTGCCCTCTGACGGGTTGAAGCCGCCGGAGGCGATCGCTCCCGGCTGGTGCACGATGCCGAGGACGGCACCGTGAGCGACCGCGGCCGCCAAGGGGCCGAGCTCGTCGACGAGCCGGGCGACACGAGGACCGCCACTGTTCTTGACCGCCTCCCACTGCCGGAGCGCTGAGACGAGCGCGACGCTCCCGGTGTCCTGCCGGCGGGCGTCGATCTGGACGGCCGCGTCGGCGCGGGCTGCGTCCTGCATCGCCCGAGCGGCGGCGTTGATCCGGGTCGCGGTCGTCTCGCCGACGCCGGGGAGCCGGCCGGCGACGATCGGGTCCGCGAGGAGCTGGCCGACGGTCTCGATGCCCGCGTCCCGGACAGCGACCAGGCGGAGCTGGTCCCGCGTGACCTCACGCAGTCGATCCACGTCCATCTGACGGAGTTCGCGGCGCGCAGCCTCCTCACGGACCCGCCGACCGGCTTCGAGGACGCGTTCGCGCGACGAATCGGCAGCCTCCACGGCCTCACGCAGGATCGCGATCGTCCTCGGCAGGTGGTCGAGCGCGGCGAGGTCGATGAGGGCAGCAGGACCGAGGTCAGCGGTCGATGAGAGCAACCGGCCCTCGGTGTCCAGCAGCGGTTCGAGGCTGGTCGGCGGGGGACGGCGGTCACGGGTGTCGACCGCCTGCAGCGCCGACAGGACGCCGCTCCGGTCGAGCCAAGCGTTCGTGTCCTCGAGGTACTGGTCGGCACGTGCGGCTGCGTCGCGGCGCTCCCGGCCGACGAACAGGCTCGCGATGCCGGAGACCGCGTCTTCGTCGTCGAGTGCGCGGCGGACGTCGTTCGTGAGCATGTCGAGCAGGTCCTCGACGGGCCGGTCGATGCGGGGGAGCGCGGCTGCGTGCTCGATGGTGGCCGCGAGCGGCTCGTCGCCCTAGCGGAGCGGGATGACCGAGCAAGAGAGCGCAGTGCCGCGGACCTCGACACGACGGGACAGGATCGCGTCGACCGCTGCCGTCGCTGCGGATGCTGCAGCTGTGCGGCGCGCACGGATGCCGTCCGCGACGTCTGCGAGCATCCGCATACGGTCTCGGATCACCTTGTCGACCATCGCCGCCCTCCCCGGTTGTCGAGCTCATCGTTGCACGGCGCCGCGTCCGACGCCGACGCCGACGCCGACGACCCCGACACCGGCAGCGCCGTCACCGGAGGACGCCGACCCACAGCCCGTCGCGGGCCCGGGTCATGCCCACGTACAGCTCCCGTCGGTCGAGCTCCCGCCGCTCCCGGTCGGCCTCGGACGGCACGCCCGTCTGCGCCGCGGTCTGCTCGGCGAGGAGCCGTCCCTTCACGTGCGCGAGCAGCACCTGCTTGAACTCGAGCCCCTTCGCGCGCTTGATCGTCCCGACCTTCACCGCGTCGACGGTCCTGCCGTCGTAGCGCTGCATCGGCACGACCGGGATGCCCGCCACCCGCAGCGCCGCCGTGACCTCGTCCGCCTGCTGGTTCGTTGCGGTGAGCACGCCGACGTCGCCGTGGCCGGTCCCGACCAGGTGCAGGACCTGCCGGATGCGCGCGACCATCGCCGCGTCGTGATCGCCGCTGCTCGTCGCCCGGTGCACCGTCGGCACGCTCCCGGATCGGGTCACCGCGGAGACCGCGTCGCCCACGCCGTCGACCCCCTCGATGTCGACGAACTGATCATCGGCGACCATCTGCTTCGCGAACTCGAGCACCTCGGCGGTGTTGCGGTGGTTCACGTCGAGCACGACTCCGCGTCCGGCCAGGCTGATCCCGAGCTCGCCGAGGGTGTACCCGCCCGGGTAGATCGTCTGCTGCCCGTCGCCGATCAGGGTGAGTCCGTCCTGCCGGTCACCGACCAGCGTGTGCAGCATCGACACCATCGCGCACGACAGGTCCTGGGCCTCGTCGACGATCACCGCGCCGTACCGGTCGAGCGGGCGCTCACGGAGGGCGTCGCGCGCCATGAGGACGACGTCCTCCCAGTCCGTCCCGCCGCGCTTCCGCAGACCCGTCGCGTACGCGTCGTAGAGGTCCCACACCGCCTGCCGCGTCTCCAGCGGGAGTGCGTGCTTGCGTCCGACACGGGACAGGTCGGCGTACTCCTCAAACCGCGTCAGGCCGCGTCCCTTGATGACGTGCTTGACCTCGTCTTCCCAGTACCGGCGCGTGAAACGCGCCGAGCGCAGCGGACTGGAGGCGCGGATCGCGTTCCATGCGTCGTCGAACGCGAGTCGCGCCTCCCGTCTGGGAACGCGGTACGCGATCCCGCGCTCGTCCAGCAGGCGCTTCGAGAACGCGTGGACGCCCATGAAATCGACGCGACCGACCATGTCGGGCGCGAGGCGCGCGAGGAGCGACTCGAGGACGGCGGGGAGGGTCGCGATGTACGTCGTGAAGAGGACGCGGCTGCCGGTGGCGCGCGCGAGGTAGGCGGCGCGGTGCAGGCCGACGACGGTCTTGCCGGTGCCGGCGGCACCGCGGATCCGCGCGGGACCGTTGAAGCTGCGGCGAGGTGTCCGGCTGCTCGCCGATCACGGGGAAGTGCTGCAGCAGCGCCGCGAGCACCTCGTCGACGCGAGAGGCCGAGAGCCGGGCACCGCGCTTGGTGATGTGCCCGACGACGTCGTGCACGCCGAGGACGTCGACCGACGCGACCCGGGCGTGCATCCGCCTCTGGCCGGCGAGGGCGGCGATCGCGTGCACCTCGTTCGGTGCGAGGCCCGTGTCGGCGAGGGCGGCTTCGGTCGAGTAGGCGAGGTCGGCGAGCCGGGCAATGTCGTCGGTGACGTCCTCCTGGCCGCGGGTGATCCGGTCGCCGTGGACCGCGACCTCGCGCCACGCCTTCGTGTCGACGATGAAGACACCGCCGCGGCCGACGACGACCATGTCGACCTGGGCGGTGCGGCTGCCGGGCCACCGGCGGTCGGCGAGCAGGTGGTAGCCGATACCGGCGAGTGGGGCGAGGATCCGGGCGGTCTCGCTCTCGGTGCGCTCGGCGATCTCGAAGCGCTCGGCTCGTCGTTCGGCGTCGTCGGCCTGGCGTCGGTGTGCGTCGGCGAGGCCACGTTGGCGGCGGGCCTCGAGGCCTGCGGATTCCCCGGGGATCCTGTGCGTCGCAGCGTGCGTCGTCCCCTGGGCGCGCGGTGCTGAACCATCCTCGTGGACGAGGGGTGCTGGAGGGCAGTAAGCGTTGTGGGGGCTGTTGTCCCTTGCCAGCTGTCATGAAGTGTTCGTTCCACAATGGTGATCCGACCGTAATACATGGCGTATCAGTACCTGCAGGATCGAGGCATGAACGAGTTGCGTCGTCTTCTCTCGCGCCCATCGCGATGTCTCCTCGCTGCCGCGCTCTTCGTCGGGGTGCTGGGCGGTGCCGAGCTGATCGATCCGCCGTCTCGCGCTGCTGCGGCAACACCGGGGGAGTGGGCGCACCCGGCCGCTGAGGCCATCACGCCCAAGCGCTGGTCGTACGTCTGGCAGCGATGGGACGGGACGAACTACTCTTCTCAGGCGACCTGTCTTGCACGTGGGCGCGCCGTCCTCAAGCATTACCCGGACGTCCAGTCGATCTCCTGTCGAAAGCCGTGCGGGCGCTGGTGGCTCTACACCTATCGTCAACAATGGGTGTGATGGAGCGGGTCTGTGCTGAGGTGTTCGTGGTCAGGCGCGACGGGCGGCTCGTAGCCGAGCCGACCGGCGGCGTAGCCCGCCGAGCCGAGGACGCTCCTCCGCAGACGTGGTTTGCAATCATCGACGACGAGGCAGCAGAGCCTCTGCACTCCGGCTGCGACCGGGTCTCTGCCGAGATCGAGCTCCTGAGCCCGGTGCCGGAGAGCGGCATGCTCGGACGAGTCGTGCGGCTCTCGCCTGCGTCGAGGCCATCCGGGCCGTCGGTCGCGGTCCCGCCGAGTCGACGTGACGACGCGATGGACCTCCTCGAGCTCGTGCCTGACCGATGGCAGCCCTACGAGGTGCGCGCCGGAGAGCTCCGTCCGAACATGTGGGAGGTGTTCGTCGGCACGCTGTTCCCGGTGTCCGTCGGCGAGCTCGACGCTGTGCTCGGACGCGGCTGGGAGCGTCTCGTCCGAGTCGAGCCGTGGCTCGTTCCGAGGGCGGCTCCGGGCCTCGAAGAAGGGGTGGGCTGAGTGCGACGCCGGCCATCTGAGTCGAGCGAGTTCAGGACCTCTGTGTTTCCGATGCGTAGCGGGCCGAGCGGTGGGGCGGTGGCAGCGGTCACATTTCTCTTGCTGCCAGCGGCCGTGATCCTCGTCGCCGGCCTGTTTGTTCACCGCTTCGAGTGGCCTTCGCTCGCGGTCGCCCTCCTGGTCCTGGTCGGAGCCGGCGCGTCGGTCGTCGCGGCGCGGCGGACGTCTGCGTTCCTCATCTGCTCCGTCGACACCGTGATCGTGGGCTTCGCCCCGTTCTGGAGGACGACTCTGCGAGCTCGAGCCATCTCCGCTGTGGATGTGATCGAGGTCGACGCCTTCGCTGAGTACGGCGGATGGGGAATCAAGGGCGGTGCGCGCGAAGAGCGTGGACGTCTGTACTCCGCGGGTGGTCGCCACGCGGTGCGTCTTTGGATGCTCGATGGACGGACCTTCGTCGTTGCGTTCTCAGACCGATCCGAAGCGGAACGGGCGCGGACGGCTGTGGCGGGACTGCTCGAGAGCACCTGACGGCGTCGAAGGAATTCGCCCGGACAGCAGCCCCGTCGACCAGGTGCTGGACGGCTGGGTCGCGGCCCAGCGCCTCCAGGACGACCGCGCTGACCTGCTGCGGCGGCTCAACGCCGCCATCTCGGACCACGATGCGAAGGTGGGCCCGTCCTTCCTTATGCGCGACCTCGAGGACGGCGGGGTCGCGGACGTATGGCGGTACGAGATCCTGCCGCTCCTGGCGGAGCACCACTACGGCGACGGCGTCGACCCGGAGGCGCGGTACGGCTTGGCAACGCTGCGTCGCCAAGAGACGCGACCGGTCGCGGACAGGACCGAGGATGTCCAGCCCGCGGATTGAGCTGCGGGAGGCGGACAAGCACACCTTCCACCGGTTGCTGAGGGAGGTCGCAGCTGGGCTCGTCGAGGCGGGGATCGCGGCGGTCGCGCCGACCTTCGTTGCGGACGAGTGCCGGGTCAGCAGCGTGCGCAAGATCGGCGTCGTCCGGATCGCCGGGTACGACGTCTGGATCCGGCCGAGGACGCCGGTTCGGCGGCTGTTCGCGATGCTCGGGTACGCCCGCGCCGGGAGCGCGATCTGGGAGGACGAGGACTTCGGGTTCGCGGCCGACGACGATCTCGTCCCGGCGCTGGCGCACGCGTTCGAGCGGCAGGCAGCGCGAGCGCTCGTCGTCGGTCCGCTCCGCGGGTACGTGACGCGGGAGGACGTGCTGCCGTTGGTCCGGGGCCGGTGGCGGATCGGTGACCAGCTGACTCGTCGGGGTGGGCAGCCGCTACCGGTCGAGGTGTCGTTCGACGACTACGTCGAGGACATCGCGGAGAACCAGCTCGTGCTGACCGCAGCCGCGCGGTTGCTGCGGCTGCCGGGCGTTCCGGACGACGTCGTCTCGCGCTTGCGCCGGGTGGTGCGGGTGCTCGACGGGGTGACGATGATCCCGGTCGGTGCGCCCGTTCCGGTAGTCCGGACGGACCGGCGGAACGCCCGCTACTCTGCGGTGCTGCCGCTCGCGTCCCTCGTGCTGTCCGGCGCGTCGATCGAGCAGCGGGCCGGGTCGCACATCGGGGCTGGGTTCCTCGACGACATGTGGTCGGTGTTCGGGGACTTCGTGACCGCCTCTCTGCGGGAGGCCTTCCGGCCGTACGGGGGAGAGCTGGTGGCGCAGTACTCTTCGACGCTCGACATCGGGGGGACGGTGAAGATCGCGCCGGACCTCGTGTGGCTCGTCGACGGGGAGGTCCGGGCGTGCATCGACGTCAAGTACAAGGTTGAGAAGCACGGGCAGGACCCGAACGCTGATCTGTACCAGATGGCGGCGTACTGCCGGAGGTTCGGGTTGGGGGAGGGGCACCTTGTGTACGCGGCGGGCGGAGTGGGCTCCGGCCCGGTCGACGTATTGCAAGGTCCATCACTGATCCGTACGGCGCTAGACCTGTCTGAACCGTGCCACACGGTCGCGGAAGCCCTGCAAGTCCTCTCGTTGAGAGTCGCCGGGGCGTGATCGCGTACTCGAAGCCGCGCTGCCCGACCGTTGGACTTATCGGGTCGGTGTCCGCCTCTCCCCGAGGTCGGGCGAACACCCGCCGATCGGATTCGAGCTCCCGGTCATCGCGAGTTAGCCAACGCTCGCGTCTTGCGTGAGGATGGAGCGCGCGGTCTGGACGCCGCGAGATGGTCGTAACGGAGCAGGAGTACTAACCCCTTGGTGAATCACGTCGCCTTCATCTGGAACATCGCCGAGTCGCTGCGCGGGCCGTTCAAGCCCTCTGAGTACGGATCGGTCGTTCTCCCGTTCACGGTGCTCCGCCGACTTGACGCCGTCCTGGCGGACACGAAGTCCGCCGTTCTCCATACCGCGAAAGCAATCGGCTCGATGCCCGAGATGCTGCGGACCGTCACCCTCACCGAAGCCTCGGGTCACGAGTTCTACAACACGTCACCGTTCGACCTCGGGAAGCTCGTCGCTGATCCGCAGGACCTCCGTGCGAACTTTGCGTCGTACCTGGCCGGGTTCTCGTCGAACGTGCGAGACATCTTCGACCGGTTTGAGTTCGACAAGACCCTGAACAAGCTGGCTGAGAAGAACAAGCTTTTCACGGTTACGGAAAAGTTCGCGCAGGCCGACTTCCACCCCCGCACAGTCAGCAACATTCAGATGGGGCTCGTGTTCGAGGAACTCATCCGATTCGCGAACGAGAAGTCGAACGAGACCGCGGGTGATCACTACACGCCCCGCGAGGTGATCGCTCTGATGGTGCAGCTGCTGTTCGCCCTCGACGACGACGCCCTCTCGAAGTCGGGTGTGGTCCGGTCCATCTACGACCCGACCGCCGGAACCGGCGGGATGCTGTCCGTCGCTGACGAGTACCTGCGCAGAATGAACCCTGGGATCCAGCTCAGCCTGTATGGGCAGGACTACAACGACGCGTCGTACGCAATCTGCAAGGCCGACATGGTCATCAAGGGCCAGGAAGTCGACAACATCGCCCTCGGTGACACCCTGACCGAGGACGCCTTCGACGACAAGCACTTCGACTACGGCCTGTCCAACCCGCCATTCGGCGTCGACTGGAAGGACCAGCGCACCGCCGTTGACGACGAGCACATCAAGCTCGGCTTCAACGGTCGATTCGGCCCCGGAACCCCCGCTGTCAGCGACGGGGCCATGCTGTTCCTGCTGCACCTGGTATCGAAGATGCGCAAGCCCGAGGACGGCGGCTCCCGCGTGGCTATTGTCCTCAACGGGTCGCCGCTGTTTTCCGGCGGAGCCGGCGGCGGGGAGTCGAACATCCGCAAGTGGCTGCTCGACAACGACCTCATCGAAGCGATCATCGGATTGCCGAAGGATATGTTCTACAACACCGGCATCTCCACCTACATCTGGATCCTCACCAACCGCAAGGAAGGCGACCGCAAGCGCCGGGTGCAGCTCATCGACGGCCGTGAGATGTTCATCAAGCTCCGCAAAGGCCTCGGCTCCAAGCGTAACGAGCTGTCGCCGCGGAACATCGAGAAGATTGTTGGCCTCTACGCCGGATTCGAGGATGCCGAGCACTCGAAGATCTTCCGCAACGACCACTTCCTCTACCGCACGATCACCGTCGAACGCCCCCTGAAACTCAATTGGCGCGCCACACCTGAGCGCTTTGACGCCGTCTTCGAAGCGAAGGCCGTCCAAAAGCTGAGCGAGTCGGATGCCGCAGCGCTACGTGCCGCCCTCGACCGGCTCGGCACCGACACCGTCTGGAAGAACCGCACAGCATTCCACAAGGCGCTGAAGGACGCCGCGAAAGCCGAAGGCCTCACACTCCCCGCACCGCTGCTCAAGAGCGTGACCACCGAGCTCGGTGAGCAGGACGACACCGCCGATACCTGCACCGACGGCAAGGGAAACCCGGAACCGGACCCATCGCTCCGCGACACAGAGAACGTGCCATGGGACGAAGACGTGAACGCTTACGTCGCCCGCGAAGTCCTCCCTCACGCGCCAGAGGCTTGGGTCGATCACTCCAAGACCAAGGAAGGCGCGGAAATCCCCTTCACCCGCCACTTCTACCAGTATGTACCACCCCGGCCACTCGAAGAAATTGACCGGGACCTCGACGCTGTCATGGACCGACTCCGCGCGATGCTCACCGAGGTCGAACGGTGAGCATCCAGACCGAGCTTCTCGCTGCACCAAAAGTCCCACTGCGGTACTTGGTCCGGTTCAACCCTCGACCATCGGCGACGAAGAGCGACGAGTCGTGCTATCTGCCGATGGAGGCCATTTCGGAGTTTGGTGCTGTCGACTCCTCACGAAGGCGGCCGACGTCTGAGCTCGCGCAGGGCTACTCGTTCTTAGCGGACGGTGACGTGGCGTACGCCAAGGTGACTCCGTGCTTCGAAAACGGTAAAGGGCTGCGCGCTACAGCTCTACCTGAGGGCCATGCGTTCGCGACGACCGAGATCACGGTGATGCGCCCGTCGAGTTCGTTGGATTCTCGTTACCTTGCATGGACTTTGCAATCCGAGGACTTCCGTGGGCCTGGGGAAGCGCACATGAGCGGGGCCGGCGGACTGAAGCGTGTTCCAGAGTCTTACGCCGCTCGGTTCCGTGTCCGTCACCCGAGCATCGATGTGCAGCGGGCGGTTGCGGACTATCTGGATCGCGAGACGGCGCAAATCGACGCGTTCATCGCGAAGAACGAGGAACTCATCACCCTCCTCACCGAACGCCGCACCGCGCAGATCGATGCTCTGTTGTCGTCCGTCGCCTCCGAACAACACGAAGTCAAGATCAATTGGCTGTTCACGTTTCATAACGGTGATCGCGGTGCTTCGTATCCGTCTCGGGATGAGTACGTGAGTGAAGGCGTCCCATTCATCAATGCAGGCCACCTTAAGAATGGCGCCGTTGATTATAATGCTATGAACTACATCCCCGACGTAAAGTTTGCAGAAATGGGTGGGGCAAAGCTGCGAGCGGGAGATATTCTGTTCTGCCTACGAGGCTCACTCGGGAAGCTTGGAGTGTTTGATGAAGACGGCTCGGGCGCACTGGCCTCGTCGCTAGTTGCGCTTCGGAGACGCAACCCAGCAATGTCGGTGACCTTCTTCGCGTACCTTCTGCAGTCGTCGCGGGTACGAGATGCGATCGATCTTGCTCAGACGGGATCAGCTCAGCCGAATCTGTCGGTAGAACAGCTTGCACAGTTCCGACTCTCAGTGCCAGGAGTGGCGGCGCAACACGAAATTGCTCGCAAGATCGAATTAATTACTGAATCTGTGGATGAAGCTATCGAGATTGCTCGGTGCGGAGTATCTTTGGCTCAAGAGCGCCGTGCCGAACTAATAACGGCGACGGTGACAGGCAAAATTGACGTGGAGGTGGCAGCATGAGCGTTGTTGCGGGGGCGCATCTGGAATCGGTGCTGGAGAACGAGATTGCCGAGCACCTCGCCGCTAACGGGTGGCTGTATTCGCCGTCAGACGCTGGGTACGACCGCGAGCTCGCACTGTTCCCCGAGGACGTGCTCGGTTGGTTGGAGGAGTCGCAGCCGACCGAATTCGCGAAGGTCGTCCGGCTGCTTGACACGGACGCTCAGCGTGACGCGGCGGCCCGCGGCATCCTGACACGTCTGGCGAAGTCACTGGATCTGGATCCGTTGAAGAACGGTGGGACGATCCGGATCCTGCATGAGGGGTTCTCGATGGTGCCGCTGCACGGGGGTGCGGTGAAGTTCCGGTTGGCGCAGTTCCAGCCGGCAACTACTCAGAACCCAGACACGCTCGACGCGTACGCGAAGATGCGAGTGCGGGTGGTCCGTCAGGTGCACTACTCGGTGAAGCATCCGAACAAGGCGTTGGATCTGGTCCTGTTCGTGAACGGCATCCCGGTCTCGACGATCGAGTTGAAGACGGACTTCACTCAGGCCATCGGGAACGCCGTCGATCAATACCGCTTCGACCGGTCGCCGGCTGGAGAGCCCCTGTTCGGGTTCGCGAAGCGATCGCTGGTGCACTTCGTAGTGTCAAACTCCGAGGTGCGGATGACGACCAAGCTTGCGGGCGCGGCGACTCGGTTCCTGCCTTTCAACAAGGGTGCGGACGAGGGGGCTGGGAACCCAGTGAACCCGCACGGGTCGGCCTCCTCGTACTTCTGGGAGCAGATCCTCGAGCGCGACACCTGGCTGCAACTGTTGGGGTCGTTCGTGCACCTGCAGGTCGAGACAGATGTCGACCCGGACACCGGCAAGAAGACAAGAACGCAGAAAGTGCTGTTTCCCCGCTACCACCAGTGGCGCGCCGTGACCCGGCTCGTTGAGGCGGCGCGAGCTGAGGGGGCAGGCAAGCGCTACCTGGTGCAGCATTCGGCGGGGTCGGGGAAGACGAACTCGATCTCCTGGCTCGCCCACCGCCTCTCGCAACTTCACGACGACGAGAACCAGCGAGTGTTCGACACGGTCGTCGTCGTCACAGACCGGACGGTGCTGGACAAGCAGCTGCAGGATGCGATCGCACAGTTCGAGAAGCAGGCCGGCGTGGTGCAGTCCATCACGAGGGATGGGGGTGAGTCAAAGTCGAAGCAGCTCGCCGCCGCACTCACCGGTGGTAAGAACATCGTGATCGTGACGATCCAGTCGTTCGAGGCGCTGATCACCGCTATCCAGACTCTGCCCGAGCTGAAGGGGCGCCGTTTCGCGGTGATCGCGGACGAAGCTCATTCGTCACAGACTGGGTCGACGGCTGGAGCGTTGACGAAGGTGCTGTCTCCGGACGAGCAGGCAGCCGTCGCTGAGGGTGCGCCGATCGACTCGGACGCGTACCTGCAATGGGCCATGTCGGTCACTGCGTCGGCGCCAAATCTCTCCTATTTCGCGTTCACTGCTACCCCGAAGGCGAAGACCTTAGAACTGTTCGGGCTGATGCCGGAGGGGGCCGGGTCGGATGCGACGCCGGAGCCGTTCGACCTGTACTCAATGCAGCAGGCGATCGAGGAGGGCTTCATCCTGGATGTGTTGCAGAACTACACCCCGTACAAGGTTGCGTGGAAGCTGCAACATCCCGACGGAGACTACGACGGCGCCCGCGAGGTCGACGAGTCAACCGCAGTAAAGGCGCTCGTCCGGTACGTACGGCTGCACCCGACGAACATCAGCCAGAAGGCCAAGATCGTCGTCGACCACTTCCGCACCTTCGTGCAGCCGCTGCTGGACGGCAAGGCGAAGGCGATGGTGGTCACCGGGTCCCGGCTCGAGGCCGTGCGTTGGAAGAAGTACCTCGACAGCTACATCACCGATGCGGGCGTACTGGGTGTGCGGTCGCTGGTGGCGTTCTCCGGCACGGTCGAGGACCCCGACGACGTCGGCGAGGGACTGACGGAACGGACCCAGAACCCTGGGGTGCAGTCGGGTCTCGCGGAGGCGTTCAAGCCAGTCACCTTCAACGTGATGATCGTTGCGGAAAAGTTCCAGACCGGATTCGACCAACCTCGCCTGGTCGCGATGTACGTCGACAAGAAGCTCGGCGGGGTGCAAGCCGTGCAGACCCTTTCCCGGCTGAACCGCACCCACCCGGGCAAGAACAAGACGTACGTCCTCGACTTCGTCAACGACCCACAGGAGGTGCTGAACGCATTCCTGCCCTACTACCGGAAGGCAACGCTCACCGCGACGACCGATCCAAATCTCATCTACGACCTCGTGGCGAAACTCGACTCGGCCGGGATCTACGACATGACCGAGGTGGAGCAGGCATTCAACGCCGCTCTCACGGGCGGCCTGAATGTGAACTCGAAGGTCTCGGCAGCGACCGCTCCAGCCGTGGACCGGTTCCAGAAGCGGTGGGTCGCTGCAGTGCTCGACGACGACAAGGACGAACAGGACGAACTTCGACTGTTCAAGGCGGACGTTGGCAACTTCGTGAAGTTCTACGACTTCATCTCCCAAGCCCGCAACCTCGAAGACACCGACCTGCCCCGCCGACACTACTTCTTCCGCCGCATCCTCCCGCAACTCTCGACCGCGACTATCCTCGATCCTGTCGATGTCTCGGATGTGTCCCTTGTAGGCTTCAAGATCAGCGCTGGCGATGCGGTGAAGCTGAGGCTTGAACAGGGGCCGGGATTGGATCCGATCACCGCGATCGGCTCAGGTGCCATCCACGAAAAACACCTCAGTACGCTCGAGGCGATTGTCCAAAAGATCAACGACCGCCTTGGAGATAGGTACGGGGTCGGCGTCGTGGATCTGCAACTGAATCACATTGTTGGCAAACTTGCCCTAGACGATGATCTTGCGGAGCAGGCATTGGTCAATACAGAGCAACAGTTCGCCGAATCGCCCGCGGTGCCGAAAGCGTTCACCAGCGCTTTGCTCAAGGTTCGCGCGGACACCCCGGCATTCATCGATGATCTGTTCGAGGACGACGTGCTTTTCAAAGAGCTGAGCAAGGCTTTGCCGGTGATGCTCTACGAGTATTTGAGGAAGGACGGCCGAAGCGGCTGACAACATCAATCGGAGGATGCGCGGCGCGAGCAAGCGGACTCGGCATGCCCGTCATGGGAAGGCGATACAAGCGGCTTATGTTCGTCGTGACCACACCCCCGCCGGCTTCCCCGGCCCCTCCGCCCGCTTCCCCTCCGCAGCCTCGAGCATCGGCACCATCGCCCGCCGGAACGAGTCCGGCAACAGCGCCCGCCCCGCCACGGCCTCGTGCACCCGTCGCAACTCCGTCATCGTGAACGGCTCCGCCACGAGCCCACACGGATCGGGAGCCACCTCGTACGAGGCCTGCAACCGCGCCACCGCCACGGCCACGATGTCGTCGTGCCCGTGCACCATCCCCGTCGCCGCGGCGACGGGCACGAGCCGCGCCTTCGACCCGTCCAGCCCTGGGGCCAGTGACGAGAACGGCACCACGTCGAGGTGCCCGACCGACATCACCCACCCCCGACTGTCCCGCGCAGGATCGTCGAACACCTGCAACTGCTGCGGCGCCAACCCCGTCACGCCGGCCTTCGCCCGCAGCGACCGCAGCACGGCATCGGCCAACCGCTCGCCCTCGTGCACGAACGTCCCCGGCAGCCGCCAGTCCCCGTCGACAGCGTCCCGCACCTGCAGCACGGACAACTCCTCCTCCACAGGTACCGTCAGCACGGCGGTATCCACAGCCACCGAGGGTCGCGGGTAGTCGACCAGGCGCTTTCCGGCAGCATCGCGGTACTCACTCACGACGACGAGTTTACGCAGTCTTGCGTAAACCGCGACCGCATGCCACGATCGTGTTTACGCAGAAGCGCGCAAACTAGGGGAGGCGCTCATGAACACCACCACACACGACCGCGCGATCGGCGCCGTGCTCGGCTCCGCCGCGGGCGACGCCCTCGGCGCGGGCTACGAGTTCAAGCCGGCCGTCCCGGAACCCACTCCCATCCGCATGGCGGGCGGCGGCTCCTTCGGCTGGGCGCCGGGGGAGTGGACCGACGACACGAGCATGGCCGTCCCGATCCTCCGCACCCTCGCCCGAGGCGGCGACCCCGCCGCTGAGCCCTCGCTCGACGGCCTCGTCGCCGCCTGGGCTGCATGGGCACAGAATGCCCCCGACGTCGGCATCCAGACACGCAGCGTGCTCACCGGCCTGGAGGCACGCACCGCCGCCCACAGTCGCTCTGCGGCCCGGCAGGAACACGAGTTCAAGGGCCGGTCCGCGGGGAACGGCTCGCTCATGCGCACGGCTCCGCTGGTGCTCGGCTACCTCCGCGACGAGGACGGTGAAGAGGCGAAGCTCGCCGAGGCCGCCCGCGCGATCAGTGACCTGACCCACTTCGAGGCGGACGCCGGCGACGGGTGCGTCCTGTGGTGCGTCGCGATGCGGCACGCGGTGCTCACCGGCGAGCTCGACGTCCTCCGCGGGCTCAAGCTGCTCGACCTCGACCGCCGCCAGCTCTGGGCGGAGCGACTCGTCCGTGCCGAACACGCCGAACCGGTCGACTTCACCGACTCGAACGGCTGGGTCGTGTCCGCCCTCCAGGCTGCGTACGCCGCGGTCCTCAAGAGCACCACGCTCGAGGACGCGCTCGTCCGCGCGGTCCGCACCGGCAACGACACCGACACGGTCGCCGCGATCGCCGGAGGCCTGGCGGGAGCGCTGTACGGAGCATCGGCGCTCCCGGCCGAGTGGCGCGAACTGCTCCACGGGTGGCCGGCGCTGCGTGCGGACGACCTCGTCGCCCTCAGTGAGCAGGCCCTCGCCGCGCGGTAGCGATGGCGGGGCCGGGTCGGAGGATGTTGTGGGGGGATCCTCCGGCCCGGCCTCGCACGCAGAGCAGGTTCGACGCGGACTGGAGGCACGGATCACCTTGTCAGCGCGACGTGCGTCGCGCAGGTAGTCCGATCCTCCGGGCCGGTTGCCTGTGGTCCTGCTGACCGGTGGCCGTCAGGCGGCGCTGCGTCGCGGGCGGAACACGCCCGCCCGGACCAGCCACACGTACAGCAGGCAGCCGATGCAGACGTCGAAGACGGCGTTGAGGAACGCGGCGACCAGCGCGATCGCGGCGCCGACGGGTGCGGCGTAGGGGACGCCGACCAGGGCGAGCACGAGGGCGAGCGCCGTGATGACCAGGCCGACCTGCTGGGCGAAGGTCGGGGGCTCGGGGGCCTCGAGCTCGGCGGGCGGTGCGAGCCTCGGCCGGACGAAGCGGCGGAACAGCGCGCCGTACGGGTGGCGGCGGATGCCCGCGATGCCGCCGATCGCGAAGAACACGACGATGACGGCCAGGAGCACGATGCCGGCGGCCCACGTGGCGGGCACGAGGGTCAGGATGATCGTCGCCGCGAGGAGGACGGTCGTGATCGCGGCGCCGAAGCGGGGCGAGCGCGGGTCGATCCCGCGGGCGGTGTCGTTCGTGGTGGTCATCTGGACTCCCGGGATCCGGCGGTCAGGACGGTGTCGAGTGCGGCGGCGAGCTCCGCGGGGCGGGGCGGGCCGCCGAAGCGCGTGCGGACGGTGCGATCGGCGTCGAGGAGCAGGACCGTCGGGGTCTGCATGACGTCGAAGCGGCGCGCGAGTTCGGGACGTTCGGCGAGGTCGACCTCGATGCGGCGGACATCCTCGTGGCGGTCGGCGACGGCGTCGAGCTGGCGGCGGGTCGCCGGGCAGCGCGCGCAGGTCGGCGTGGAGAACTGGACGAGGGTCGCCGCGGGGCCGAAGTCCTCCGCTGCGGCGAGGTCGTCGGCGCGCGGGGCGTCGGTCGTCGTCGCGGCGGTGCGGGCTCGGCCGGTGCGCTGGCGCAGCACGAGGCCGATCACGGTCGCGAGGGCGAGGACCCCGACGAGCACGGCGATCGCGGTTCCGACGGTCATGCGGCGACGCTACGCCCGACCGGTGACGCTCGAGGGAACGTGTCGCTCCGTGACGTGTGCGGGGATCAGTCCGGGATGCCGAGCCGCTCGCACTCGGCCCACTCCTCGGGGCGGCGCTCCGCGAGCCAGGCCGTGAACTCTCGGTAACCGCGGTAGTTCGTGAAGATCATGAACTGCTTCTTCTTGCGGTCGTTCCACGCGGTCAGGCTGACGAACCGCTGTCCGCCGCCGTTCGACTGCGTGGCGTAGCGGAGCATGCGGATGTCGTCGACCTCGCGGCGGCGGAGCTTGCCGAAGCCGGACTTCACGTCGTAGTGGCGGTCGTACACGTCCACCCGGGTGGCGCCGAGCGCGAGGCCGAAGAGCAGGAGCAGCGTGCCGAGCACGGCCATGATGCCGAAGGACGTGCCGTCGGCTCCCGGGCCGGCGAGCTGCTGGACGATGAAACCGGGGATACCGATGACCGCCGTGACGGCGCCGAGTCCGATGAAGATGACTCCGGGGAAGCGGGGGCGGCGGACCACGAACAGGGGTCCCGTTCCCTTGGCCGTCTCGGTGCCGCCCCAGGTGTTCGTCTGCTCGCTCATCGATTCCCCTCCGTCGGACACCGTACCGGGATCGGCGGATGCTCGGCCCGGCAAGCGATGGCGTGCCACTGGTCGAGGATCCGCTCGACGCGATCCGCCATCTCGGCCGGGTCGTCGTGCTCCCAGGCGCGGACGACCCGCCAGCCCTCGTGCACCAGGATCGCCTCGTTGCGGGCGTCAGGCTGCCGGTTCGCCAGGAGCTTGCGCTGCCACAGCTCGGCGTTGGCCCTCGGCAGGTGGGTGTGGTCCGGGCAGAAGTGCCAGAAGCAGCCGTCGACGAACACGGCGACGCGGGCGCGCGGGAAGACGAGGTCGGGGCGGACTCGGCAGCGGGAGCTCACGGGGCGGTCGACGAAGAACCGGCGGCCGCGGCGGTGGAGCTCGCGACGGACGGCGAGCTCCGGCGCGGTGTCCCGTCGGCCGAACCGGGCCATGTGGCGGCGGCGGGCGTCGTCGGCCTCCCAGCGGTCCATCGCCCCAGCGTTCCATCCGGGACCGGAACGACCGACACCTCGCCGGTGGTCTGTGGACGACGTGTCAGGCGCGCACGGATTCGTCGGCGGCCTGCATGTACCGGCGTGCAGCGGCCACTCGACGCAGTGCGTGCGGCACGAACCAGACGATCACGCAGATGAGTACCACCAGGAAGATGCGACTGAACCACCACTGCCACGGCTCGCCCGAAGTCAACCGTGGGATCTGCGGTCCGGCGATCAGGCAGGAGAGGAGGACGAGCTGCGTCGTCTGGAGCGGCAGGACGATGGCCGTGCCGCGTGCTCGGTCGAACGCGCGTCGGGCCGCTCCGGCAGCAGGTCGATCAGCGTCAGGAAGACCGAGACGAGCCCGGCGAGACCGGCGACGGTGATCGTGCCGCCGATCGCCAGGAGGACGACGTCCGAGCCCTTCTCGAGCCTCACGCCGCCGATGGCGCTCCCGACACCGCCGACGACCGCGCCGACGACCGCGATCACGATCGAGCGGCGGATCGCCCGCTGTGCCCGCGTCGCTGTCTCGTCCACATCGGTGACTGTAGGCACGACCGCGCCGGTCCGTCCGGTTCCGTAGCATCGGGGGGATGAGCAGCGACGTGACCCCCGGCCGGTACCGCCACTTCAAGGGCGGCGAGTACAAGGTGGTCCTCGTCGCGCAGGACGTCGAGACCGAGGAGCCGGTGGTCGTCTACCAGGCGCTCTACGGCGCACGCGGGCACTGGGTCCGGTCCCTCGCCGACTTCACCGCGCACGTGTCCCGCGACGGCTACGAGGGACCGCGGTTCGTGCGGATCGAGCCTGTCGGCGGCCGCCCCTAGGCTCGTCAGCGCACCAGACGAGACGGGGGAGCGCATGCAGATCGGCGTCGACGGGCAGGTCCTGCTCAGCCCGAGCGACCTCAGCACGTGGGCGTCCTGCGAGTGGGCGTTCCTCCGCCGCCTCGACGCCAAGCTCGGTCGCGGTGGACCGCTGCCCGACGAGCACGACGACATGCTCGAGCGCACCGCACGTCTGGGTGACCAGCACGAGCTCGACTACCTCGACATCCTCAAGCAGACCCGGGACGTCTTGGAGTTCGACCGACCCGCTGAGCGTGACTACGAGACAGCAGCGCGACAAGCGTTGGACGCCTTCGACAAAGGCGCCGACGTGCTCTACCAGCCGACTTTCTTCGAGCCGCCGACCCCTGACCGCCCTGGCTTCATCGGCTTCGCGGACTTCATCGTCCGGAACGCGGCGGGGGAGTACGAGGTCTACGACACCAAGCTCGCCCGGCACGCGAAGATCAGCGCCCTGCTCCAGCTCGCCGCCTACGCCGAGCGGATGCAGGCGCACGGCATCCCGACGGGCCGCCAGGTGCACCTCGTCCTCGGCGATCGGACGACGACCACGCACGACCTCGGCGACATCGCCCCGGTCTACCGGACGCAGCGCGCCGAGCTCGAGCGGCTGATCGCCGAACGGATGGCAGAGCACGACGAGCTCCGCTGGGGTGACCCGCGCTACTCCAGCTGCGGCCGCTGCGCGATCTGCCAGACGCAGGTGCAGCAGCACCGCGACCTGGTCCTCGTCGCCGGGATGCGCCTCGACCAGCGCACGAAGCTCATCCGGCAGGGGGTGCGGACGATCGACGACCTGGCGGACCGCGCCGCGGCGGTGCCAGGTCTGTCGCGATCCACGCAAGACAGACTGGTTCGTCAGGCGCGCCTCCAGACCGAGAGCGAAGCCGAACAGCACGCGCACCGCGGAACCGGCCACGCGACCAAACCGCGCTTCGAGGTCCTCGACCCGGGCGCGCTCGACGCGATCCCCGCACCCGACCCGGGCGACGTGTTCTTCGACTTCGAGGGCGACCCCCTGCACACCGAGGACGGCGTGCACTGGGGACTCGACTACCTGTTCGGCCTGGTCGACGACCGAGCCGCGTTCACGGCGTTCTGGGCGCACACGATCCGCGACGAGCGGCAGGCGTTAGTCGACTTCCTCGCGTTCGTCCAGGAGCGCCGCGAGCAGCACCCGGGCATGCACGTCTACCACTACGCCGCGTACGAGCGGACGCACCTGCTCTCCCTCGCCGCCCGGCACGGCGTCGGCGAGGACGTCGTCGACGACCTGCTCCGCGCGGGGGTCCTCGTCGACCTGTACCCGATAGTCCGCAAGGCCCTGGTGGTCGGGAGCCACAGCTACTCGATCAAGAAGCTCGAGCCGCTCTACATGGGCGACGACCTGCGGCTGAGCGACGTCACGAACGCCGCGGACAGCATCACCGCCTACGTCGACGCGATCGAGGAGCTCCGGAACGGCGACCCGGCCGCGGGGCAGCACATGCTCGACGAGGTCGCCGACTACAACGCCTACGACTGCCGCTCGACGCTGCGGCTGCGGGACTGGCTCCTGTCCCTGCGGCAGGCAGCGCCCGCTGCGCCGGTGCAGCCCGAGGAACTCCTGCCGCCGATCCCGGTCGAGCGCGAACCGAACCCCGTCTACACGGCGCTCGCCGCGGAGCTCGCGGACGTGGACCCCCTCGACCGCGACGCCGACCAGACCGCGCTGGCGCTCGCCGCCGCCGCGATCGACTACCACCGCCGCGAGGCGAAGACCTTCTGGCAGGACCACTTCGACCGCCTCCGGAACCCCGTCGAAGACTGGGCGGACACGCGGGACGTCCTGGTGGTCGAGCGCGCGTCGGTCGAGCGCGACTGGGGCACGCTGCCGCGTGCCCGCTCGCAGTCGAGGGAGATCCGGTTGTCGGGGACGCTCGCGCCCGGCTCGCGGATCCGGCCTGGAGGCACGCCCCACCTCGTCTACGACGACCCGCTCCCGCCGTCGGTCACCGCTCCGGCCCCCGGGTCGAAGGGTGCGTCGGCTCGCGCGGTCGTGCTCGACGCGGGCGAGAACGGCGAGGCGTTCGAGGTGCTGGTCAAGGAGAGCCTGCCGGTCGGTGGCGGGGAGCCGCACGCCGAGTTCCCGGTCGCGCTCGCCCCCGCGGCCCCGCCCCGTGCGAAGCCCCAGCCCGAGGCGATCGCCGAGTGGGGGCAGGGGGTCCTCGACGCGCTCCCGGCGATGCTGCTCGACCCCGCGCTCGACCTGCTCCGTCGGGTCCCGCCGCGGGGAGCGCTCACCGCCGTGCAGGGCGACGACACCGTGTCCGCCGTGGTCGCGACGCTGCTCGGCCTCGACCGGTCGTACCTCGCGATCCAGGGGCCTCCGGGCACCGGCAAGACCTACGTCGGCTCGAACGTCGTCGCCCGACTCGTCCGCGAGCACGGCTGGCGCGTCGGGGTCGTCGGGCAGTCGCACGCGACGTCGGAGAACTTCCTCGCGTCCGTCGTGGGTGCCGGTGTGCCCGCCGACCGGGTCGTGAAGGTCCCGAAGTCCGGCGCCACCGAGGACGAGCTCGAATCCGCCGCGTGGACCCCCGTGAAGAACAACGCCGCCGTCGCCGCGTTCCTGTCCTCGTGCGCAGAGACCGGCACCGGGGGCGTCGTCGGCGGGACCGCGTGGACGTTCGCGAACGAGGGCACGATCCCGCGGCGCTCCCTCGACCTGCTCGTCGTCGACGAGGCCGGGCAGTTCTCGCTCGCCCCGACCATCGCGTCCTCGATCGCCGCGACCCGCCTGCTCCTGCTCGGCGACCCGCAGCAGCTGCCGCAGGTCTCCCAGGGGTCGCACCCGGAGCCGGTCGACCAGTCGGCGCTCGGCTGGCTCGCCGACGGGGAGCACGTGCTGCCCGCGGAGTTCGGCTACTTCCTCGCCCGCACTCGCCGGATGGAGCCCGCGCTGACCGCAGCGGTGTCCGGTCTGTCGTACGACGGGCAGCTGGCGTCGATGGTGTCCGGCCGGCACCTCGAGGGCATCGACCCTGGTGTCCACCCCGTGCCGGTCGTGCACGCCGGGAACACGACGTCCTCGATCGAGGAAGCCGAGCGGGTCGTGGCCCTCGCCCGGGACGTCGTCGGTCGAACGTGGACCGACGGGGACACCACGCGCGTGCTCACCGACGAGGACGTCATCGTCGTCGCGCCCTACAACGCGCAGGGTGCCGTGATCCGCGAGGCACTCGACGCCGCCGGACTCCGGAGCACCCAGGTCGGCACAGTGGACATGTTCCAGGGACGCGAGGCGGTGGTGTCGATCACGTCGCTCGCGGCCTCGAGCGCGGCGGACATCCCGCGGGGGTTGGACTTCCTGCTCATGCCGAACCGGTTGAACGTGGCGCTGTCCCGGGCAAAGTGGGCGGCGTACCTCGTGCACTCACCCGCGCTGACGACCGGGCTGCCGCCGTCGATCGCCGGGCTGTCCCTGCTCTCCCGCTTCATCGAGCTCGTCGAGCCCCGCCACTGACGCCCGAAGGTGGGCTTTCCTCGGCTCATCCGCGCTGCCACGGTGGAAGCGTGATGGATCGAACGACGACGCTCGGGCAGGGCGAGCCGGTGCAACCGTCGGCTCCTCGTCCGACAGCGATCGGGGCAGCGCCGATGACCCTGCGTGCAAGGCGACCCGCCTACGGGGTGATGCAGGAGTGCCTCCGGCTGCAGGCCGAGGCGCCAGGACGTTCGCGGGCGCAGCGGTTCTGGGGCGTCGATCCCGTTGCGCCCGCGGCGCGGTCCTGGTTCAAGGGAGCCCTGGGTGAGCGCCGCGTCGCCGCTGAGCTCGACCGCCTGGGGCCGGCCTTCACCGTGCTGCACGCGGTGCCGATCGGTACCGGCTCGACGGACATCGATCATCTGGTGATCGGACCGACCGGCGTGTTCTCGATCAACACCAAGAACCACAGCGGTCAGCAGGTCTTCGTTGGTGGCGGCTCGTTCATGGTCGGCGGCGGGAGGACCTCGCACATCGGAGCGGCACAGAGTGAGGGGCGGAAGGCCACACGACTGCTCTCGACGGCGGCCGGCGGATCGTTCTCCGTGCAGCCGCTGCTCGTCGTCGCGGCGGACCGGATCACGTTCGGCAAGAAGCCTGCTCCTGTCGTCGTGCTCCGGCCGGACCAGGTGCGCGGATGGATCCTCGGGCTTCGTCCGGTGTACTCGGACGAAGCCGTCCGGTACCTGTCGATGGTTGCCGAGGAGCGAGCCACATGGCACGCGACCGCCTTCGTGCCGGACGACACTCTGCGGCTCGAGCAGCGGTTCGATCGGCTGGTCCGCGACGTCGCGGATGCGCGCGTACGACGGCGTCGGGCTGTGCTCGCGGTCGCCCTCGGGGTGGTCGGGCTTCCGATCGCTGGTCTCGTCGCGCTCGGGGGCATCGCGACTGCGCTGCTCGGCTCGTGACGAACGCGCGGCGGACGGAGCCGCAATCGCTGGTCTGACGATCTCGGTTCGAATGGACCGCAGGTCACGGACTGAGATCGTCGACCGTGGATCGAGGTCACCTCGTCGGCGCGGCGATCATCAGCGGCAACACTGCAGGCGGCCGACGGCGGACTAGGCCTGGGTGGCTTCCCGGCCCTCGGCGCCGTCGTCGGGAATCTCCCCGCGCATCTGCTCGCGCATGTTCGCCAGGACGTCGGCGTGCAGGAAGTTCGCGGCCTCGGCGCTCGTCGGGTCGACCACGATGCCGAACTCCTCGGGGAGCGCGGTCACGAGCTCGGACATCGGGACCGGGCGGCCTTCGGTGCCCGGCAGTCCGGCGGCGAGCTCCTCGGGGTCGGTGAACACCGGCACGAACGGCAGGTCCCGGATGATCACGTGCGCGATGCTGCCGCCCTCCGGGGCGCCCTCGGGCTTCCACGGCACCCAGGCCGCGCTGCGCAGGAACCCCGCGGGCGATGTCGCCATCCGACGGCGGAGCTCGGCGGCTGCGGTGGGCGGGGTCTTGTCGACGCCCCGACCGAAGGCCGACCCGTCCGTCTCGTTCGTGCTCATCCGGCCATGCTGTCACGCCGCGGTGACCAACCCGGCCAGCGGACCGGGGAACGGCGCGAGCTCAGTTGCTCCCCGCTGTCGTCGCCGCGGTGCTCGAAGCGAGGACCCCAGCCGTCATGGCTGCCGACGCGTTGATGTCGGCGAGCACCTGACGGACCGCGGGTGCGACCCAGTCGCCTTGCACGACCGAGCGGAGGAAGCGCTTGTCGACCCGACCGAACTCCGAGCGGAGCGTGTCCGTGGCGTCGAGCAGGCCGATGACCGCCGCGACGTAGGAGGACGGGGCTGCTCGACCGGCCAGGACCTCGTCGACCGCCTGGCGCACCTGCGCCCTCGGCAGGCCGTCGCGCTCGGGATGCCGGGTCGTGGTGAAGACCAGCAGGGTGCGGTGCTGCTCCTCGGTGAGCACGCCGCGCTGCACCAGCTGGGCGACCACCCCGTCGTGCAGGGTCCGCTTGCCGAGCTGGCGGACCCACCACTTCGCGGGCTTCGGCGACTCGGAGGCGATCCATGCCAGCGCGGTGTCGAGGACCTGGTCGCCGGTCGGTGTCCCCGACGCGATCACGAGCCGGTCCTTCGACAGGACGATCGCGCCGCGCAGGGCGAGGTCGGCGAGGACGCCCCCGGCGGTCCCGAGCTGCGTGCGCGTCACGGTCGCACGGGCCCGACCGTCCGGCGCGATCTGCAGCAGCGCGAACACCTGGGGGATCGTCAGCAACTCGGCCATGCTCGCAGCGTGCCACACGGGGCGGAGGTGTGTCGTGCCTCCCGGCCGGCAGTCGGCGCAGACGGGCGCGCGCCGGCTGCCGGAGGGGACCCGCTCAGTACTTGGCCGACTGCCCGCCGTCGATCGGGACGACCGTCGCGTTGACGTAGCTGGCGTCGTCGGAGAGCAGGAAGGCGACGACCGAGGCGATCTCGGGGGCCTCGCCGTAGCGCTTGGTCGGGTTGACCTGGATGAACTCCTCCGCGGCCTTGCGGGGGTTCTCGGCGTCGATCTGCTTCATCGAGTTCTCGACCATCGGCGTCCAGATGGCGCCGGGGGCGATCGCGTTGATACGGATGCCGTACTGGCCGTACTCGACGGCGGAGTTGCGGGTCAGGCCGACGACGCCGTGCTTGGCGGCGGCGTACCCGGACTGGTTGCCGATGCCGCGGATGCCGCCGACGCTCGCGGTGTTCACGACCATGCCGGAGCCCTGCTCGCGCATGACCTTGAGCACCTTCTCGAGGCCGAGGAACACCCCGCGGAGGTTGATCGAGACGACCTTGTCGAACTCGGCGGCGGTGAAGGACTCGGTGGGGTTCTGCTTGCCCTCGATGCCGGCGTTGTTGAAGAAGCCGTCGATGCGTCCGAAGCGCTCGGTCGTCGCGGCGACGTAGGCCTCGACCTGCGCCTCGTCGGAGACGTCGGCGACGGTGGTGACGACCTGGGCCTCGGGGGCGGCGTCGAGGACGGCGGTCTTCGTCGCTTCGAGGCCCTCGGCGGAGACGTCGACGAGGGACAGCGCGGCGCCCTCGGTCGCCAGTCGGACGGCGGTCGCGCGGCCGAGTCCGGAGCCGCCGCCGGTGATGAGGACGACGCGGTCGGTGAAGCGGGTGGTGGTGCTGGTCATGCTGGAGGCCTCCTGCGGTCTTCGACGATGAAGGGTCGATGCGTCTGCATCAGCTCGCCAGTTAGGCTACACCTGTTGTCCAGGGCGTTCGTCAGCAGCGATCGAGGATGCGCGCGATCGCCTCGTGTTCGGCAGGGGCCACCCACAGGTGGTACTTCGTCTTCACCGCGACCTGGTGGGCCACGTACGTGCAGCGGAAACCCGCCGCCGCGGGCAGCCAGGTCGCCGCGTCGCCCGACCGCTTCTGCGCGTTCGAGTGCCCGTCGACCGCGAACAGGTTCTCCGGGTCGTTCGCCAGGGCCTCGCGCTCCTGCTGGCTGAGCTGCTGGGCGCCGGTGCGCCAGGCGTTCTCGAGCGCGACGACGTGGTCGATCTGCACGAGGGTCGACGTGGTGTTCCCCCGCACGAAGTCGACGTGCTCCCCGGTGTAGGGGGAGGTCAGGGCGCCGCGGAGGACCTTGCACGGCCCCTCGCGCTGCACGTCGGTGAGGTCCCGGGCGAGCACGTCGTTCCGGGTGTCGCAGCCGTTGTGGTCGACGTCGAGCCAGGCGGTGCCGAAGTCCCCGACGCGGTCGTAGCCCGTCGCCGGCGCCTTGCCCTTGACGGGGAGCGCGGCCAGCTGCCGGCGGGCGGTCGCCACGTCCGCGGTGCCGGTGGGGTCCGGCGCGCTGCTGGGGACGGGAACGGTGGCGGTGGTCGGGGTGGTCGCCACGGTCGTCGGACTGGAGGCGCGGCTCGCGCCCGTCCCGTCGGCTGCGGTCGCGCCTGGGGTCGGCGCCGCGTCACCGGTCCGGTGCACGAGGTAGCCGCCGGCCGCCAGGACGAGGACGACGACGAGGGACGTGAGGGTGATCGGGGTGCGGCGTCGGTTCGACGGCATGGGGGACTCCGGGTGGTGCGATGGTGCGGGCCCGGGCGGGCCGTCGTCCACCTTCCCGTACGGCACCGACGAACGGCGGCGTAGACACGGGTGCATGACCGATCACGCCACTCCTTCCGTGCCCGTCGCCGGTGGGTCGATGCCGCTCCTCGGCTTCGGCACCTGGCAGATCCCGGACGCCGATGCACCCGCTGCCGTGGGCGCTGCGCTCGAGGCCGGGTACCGCCACGTCGACACCGCGACGGGCTACTCGAACCAGCGCGGCGTCGGCAAGGCCCTCGCCGCGTCCGGACTCGCACGTGACGACGTGTTCGTCACCACGAAGCTGCCGCCGGACAACGCCGACCGCGTGCGGCAGACGATCGAGGAGAGCCTCGAGCAGCTCGGCCTCGACCACCTGGACCTGTGGCTCGTGCACTGGCCGCCGAACGGCGAGGCCCGACCGGACGTCTGGGAGCAGGTCGTCCAGGCGCAGGCCGACGGGCTGACCCGGGCGGTCGGCGTGAGCAACTACTCGCTCGCGCAGATCGACGAGCTCGTCTCTGCCACCGGCACCGCCCCGGCCGTCAACCAGATCCGGTGGAGCCCGGTCGAGTTCGACCGCGCGATCGCCGACGGGCTGCGGGAGCGCGGCGTCGTGCTCGAGGGCTACAGCCCCTTCAAGGCGAGCAACCTGCAGGACCCGACCCTGGTCGAGATCGCCGGCGCGCACGACGTCGACAGTGCGCAGGTGATCGTCGCGTGGCACGTCGCGCACGGGTTCGTCGTCATCCCGAAGTCGTCGAACCCGGACCGCATCCGTTCGAACGCCGAGGGTGCGCACCTGGACCTCTCCGCCGACGAGGTCGCTCGGATCGACGCACTCGCGCGCTGAGCTCGCGTCCGTGCGCGGCTGACGTCCCGGCGGCACCGTCGCACAACGGGAAGCGCGCCGTGCCGCGGTTCGCGGCGGTGCGGCGTGCTTCCGGTTGTGCGGGAGCACGCCGCGCCGGCGGCCGACGCGGGACCGTGCCTCAGGTCAGCAGGGCGCGGATGTCGTCGGCGGTCAGGTCGTCGGCGAACAGGGCGTCGTCGTCGATCATCGTGGCGAACAGCTCGGCCTTCTTCGCCGCGAGCGCGAGGACCTTCTCCTCGATGGTGTCCTCGGCGATGAACCGCTGCACGTTCACGGACCGGGTCTGCCCGATGCGGTGCGTCCGGTCGACCGCCTGGGACTCGGCAGCCGGGTTCCACCACGGGTCGAGCACGAACACGGTGTCCGCCTCGGTCAGGGTCAGGCCGAAGCCGCCGGCCTTGAGCGAGATGAGGAACGCCGGCGCGGTGCCGGAGCGGAAGCGCTCGATGACCTGCGGACGCTTCCGGGTGGACCCGTCGAGGTACTCGTAGCCGACGCCCCGCGCGTCCAGCGCATCGGCGACCATCCGCAGGAAGGTCGTGA
Source organism: Curtobacterium sp. AG1037 (assembly GCF_003349855.1). NCBI lineage: Bacteria > Bacillati > Actinomycetota > Actinomycetes > Micrococcales > Microbacteriaceae > Curtobacterium > Curtobacterium sp. AG1037. Next base: position 59,467 of record NZ_QQAO01000008.1, read on the forward strand.
ACTGGCTGAACACCAGCGCCCGGCGACCCTCGGCGGCGAGCTGTTCGAGTTCGTCGAGCAGCAGCTCGAGCTTCGCGGAGGGCACGGGCTCCTCGGTCTCCTGCACGAGGGCGGGGGAGAGCGCGAGCATCCGGAGCAGGGTGAGGGACCGGAAGGCGATCATCCGGTTGCGGGCCAGGTCGTCGATCAGGTCGAGCACCTTCAGCCGCTCCCGGTTGAGCGTCGTCTCGTACAGCGCCCGGTGCGCGGGGTCGAGGGTGACCCGGACGACCTGCTCCTGCTTCGGCGGCAGGTCGGCGGCGACGCTCTCCTTCGTCCGGCGCAGCATGAGCGGCCGGATCCGTCGCCGGAGCCGCGCGGTGAGCTCGGCGCGGGCCTCGCCGCGGAGGTCCGGCGACCCGAGGGGCTTCACGTAGTCGTCGCCGAACCGCGACCAGGACGACAGCAGGCCGGGAGCGGCGACGTGGAACAGCGCCCAGAGGTCGGTGAGCCCGTTCTCGAGCGGGGTGCCGGTGATCGCGAACGTCACGGGGGCGCCGAGCTCCGCCGCCGCCCGGTGGGTCTGCGACTGCGGGTTCTTCACGAACTGCGCCTCGTCGAGCACGAGCGCCGACCAGCGTGCCTCGCGGTACTCGGCCGCGTCGAGCCGGAGCAGGGCGTACGACGTCACGACCACGTCGGACGTCGCGGCCGCCCGGGACACGCGCGCCGGGTCCTTGAGCGAGGTCGCCGTGACGGTCGTCACCGTGAGGGACGGCACGAACCGTGCGGCCTCGTCCGCCCAGTTGCCGACGACGGAGGTCGGGGCGACGACGAGGAACGGCGGCGCGTCCGGCTCGTCCCGGCGGGCGGCGGCGATCATCGCGAGCACCTGCAGGGTCTTGCCGAGACCCATGTCGTCGGCGAGCACCCCGCCGATGCCGTGCTCCCGCAGGAAGCGCAGCCACGCGTACCCGGCGTGCTGGTAGGGCCGGAGCTCCGCGTGCACGGTGTCCGGCACGGGGACGTCGGCGGGGGGTGTGGCACCGGAGGAAGCGGCACCGAGGAGCCCCGCGGTGATCCGCTGCCAGCGCTCGTCGTGCTCGGTCTCGTCGGCGAGCTGGTCGAACTCCGACCAGAGCCCGGCCTGCAGCGGCGTCACCGTCAGGGGAGCGTCGGGTTCCCACTCCTCGAGGTCGCGGGCTTCCTCGATGAGCTCCTTGAGCCGGTCGAACGCCGGGTCGGACAGCGACAGGTACGAGTTGTCGATGAGCTTCATCCGCCGGTCCCGGTTCGCGAGGGCGCGGAGGAGCGGTGTGAAGGGCACCTGCTTGCCGTTCACGGTGACGAAGATGCCGAGGTCGAACCAGTCGTGCTTGTCCGACGGCATGGTCGTGACCGTGATGTGCGGCCGTCCGGTCAGTCGCTCGTAGTCCTGCCGTTCGCCCTGGACGACCGTGCGGACGCCGTGGCCGGGCAGCGCCGGAAGCAGCTCGTTCGCGAACACGGCGACGTCGGCGTCGTCGATCGTGCCGTCCTCGAACCAGGCGAGGCCGCCGCCCGGACCGGGGGCGGCGGATGCTTCGGCTGCGGCGTCGTCGGCCGCCCGGACGCCGGTCAGGTCGGGGAGCGGGCCGTGCAGCGCGACCGGGTCCTTCCGCCCGTCGACCTGCCAGCGCCACTGCAGGTGCACGCGGTCGTCGGTGCGCGGTGCACGGGCGGGCTCGAAGGTCGCCGTGAGCACGAGCTCGGGCGCCCGACGCTCGGGGAGCTCGACCGAGCCGTCCGAGCTGACGAGCCCGAGTGCGCCGCGCAGTCGCGGGGACCAGTCGGCCAGGAACTCGTCGACCTCGGCCAGGGGCACGGTGATGCGGACGTCGTCGACGAGCATGCGCCGCTGGTCCTCGGGCACCGGTGCCGGCGTCGGGGCGAGCGCGACGTGGAACTCGGGGCTCTCGCGGAAGACGTACACACCGTGGTCGCCGATCGTGCGCGCGGCGCCGTCCGGGGCGGGTCGGCCGTCGAGCACCGCGCTCGCGCCGAGCACCAGGCCGTCCTGGGAGCGGACGGCGTCGAGGAGCACCTGGGCCTGCTCGCCGAGGACCGCACCGCCCTCGCGCTTCCCGGTCACGAACGCGATGCCGAGCGCCGGGGCCTGGCGGAGCAGCGGCCACAGCAGCGGGCTCTGGAAGTCGTCGAGGTGCACCCAGTCGCTCTCACCGGGCAGCCCGGCGAGCTGCCCGGCGCGGTGGAGCGCCGCGAACTGCAGGAACCACGCGTGCTGCTCCGGCGCGAGCCCGAGCCGGTTGACCGAGTAGGGGAGCGTGCCCCAGGTGAGCTGCCCGCGCACCCAGTTGCCGGCGTCGCTCCGCGTGACCGGGCGGACGCCGAGCCGAACGCTGCGGGCCCGGGACGGCAGCGCTCGACCGACGGCGCGTGCCCGGGCGGCGAGCTTCGACGGCACCGCGTCCCGCAGCTCGAACTGCAGGCCCATCGGGGTGCCCTGCGGGCCGGCCACCTGCGGGTCGTCGCCGGCGAGGCGGGCGAGGTCGTGCCTCCAGTCCGGCTCCGGTGGGGTCTCGACGGGTGCGACGCGTCGCGGACCCGAGGCGGCTGCCAACGCGCGCGCGTTGATGGTGAGGAGCGCGGCGGCGACGTGCTTGCAGTCGCCGCCGAGGGGGCAGGTGCAGGTGCTGCGGACCGGGCGGACGAAGTCCCCGCGGGCGAGCGTCGTCTCGACGCGGAGCTCGTACGGGTCGTCGGCGGACCCGGTGACGGTCGCGGTGACGGTGCCGTCGTCCTCGTGCCAGGCGGCGTCCTCGACCAGTCCCGCCCGCACGACGTCGCGCCCGCGCCCGAAGGTCTGCGGACCGACGAAGCGGATGACGTCGACGGCGTCGATCATCGGGACGGCTGGCACGGGACCATCGTGCCAGCCGCCACCGACTGCGAATCCCCGAAGGCCTGCCCGGTGCCGCAGAACCGCGCGGTTCCGCGGACCTCGGCCGAGGCTGTGGAGGAGCGCAGGCCCGGTCCGAGGCAGGTCCCCGGCTCCCTGTCGGGCGCGACCGTACAGTGCGGGCACCCACCGAGCCGGAGGAACCCGATGGACCGACAGCACGCACCGAGACCCGCCGCACACCGCCGTGCCCCGAGTCCGGGACGCCGGCTCCGACGCCGGGTGCTGCTCGGGGTCTCGGCCGTGGCCGCCCTGGCGCTGGTCGGCGGTGGGGTCGCCGTCGCGCGGACGGTCGTCGACCTGGACACCGGGATCCACCGCTCGGACATCCACCTGCCGGTCGCCGGGTCGTCGGCGAGCAGCAGTGCGGTGCCGCAGGCCGAGGGGGAGTCGAACATCCTGGTGATGGGGCTCGACAGCCGTCGGGACGAGGACGGGAACGTGCTGCCCGCTGCGACCTACCAGGCCCTGCACGCCGGGGACGGCTCGGACGGCGGGTACAACACGAACGTCCTCATGCTCATCCACATCCCCGCCGGCGGCGGTCCCGCGGTCGGCATCTCGATCCCGCGCGACGACTGGACGACGCTCCCCGGGGCGCCGGACGGGAACGCCGAGGGGAAGATCAAGCAGGCGTACGGGTACGAGCTCGACCAGACACTGCGGCACATCGTGAACACCGAGCCCGGGGTGTCGCACGACGACGCCTACCAGCAAGCCCGGTCGGCCGCGCGGCAGGAGGAGATCACGACGGTGTCGCAGTTCCTGGGCGGCGTGCCGATCAACCACTTCATCGAGGTCACGATGGCGGCGTTCTACGACATCGCCCAGGCCGTGCAGCCGATCCAGGTCTGCCTGAACGAGACGACGTCCGACACCTACTCCGGGGCGGACTTCCACAAGGGACTGCAGTCGCTCGACGCCGCGCAGGCGCTGTCGTTCGTCCGGCAGCGGCGGGACACGAGCGGATCCGGCGTCGAGCTGACCGACCTGGACCGGGAGCGCCGCGAGCAGGCGTTCATCGTCGCGCTGGCGTACAAGCTCCGGCACGAGGACGTGCTGACGAACTTCCCGCTCGTGCAGCACCTGATCGACACCGCGAAGCAGGACATCGCGCTCGACTCCGGGTTCGACCTGCTGTCGTTCGCCGGGGACGCGCAGCGCTTCGCCGGCGGCGGCATCACCTTCCAGACGCTGCCGATCGTCCGGTACGGGGTCGAGGACGGGCAGGACGTGAACATCGTCGACCTCGCGCAGGTCCGGTCCACGACGGCGGCGCTCATCGCGGCGTCCGACCACCCGGCGGCGAAGTCGGCCGCGCCGAGCAGCGCGGCCACGCCGAGCACCGGAGCGGCGCGGGGCACCGCAGGCACGGGGAGCGCCGCCGGGCAGGGCGCTTCCGGGCAGGGTGCCGCGGGGGCCCAGGGGGCGCCGAGCACGTCCGGGGTCCCCTCGACGACGACCACGAGCGCCGCGCAGCCGTTGGCCTCCGGCGGCATCCCCTGCGTGAACTGAGCCGCCGACTGATGGTCCGGTCAGGAACGGCCCGCGGGGTCGTGCCGGCCCGTGCGCCGGGTCTACAGTCGACCCTGCAAGGCGCCCTCCGTTCGCTGAGGCTCCTTCGTGGATACATGCCAGCGACCCCGAACGTCGAGAGACGCCACGGGTCAGGACAGGCCTCCCCGGCGCAAGGGGTTGCCCCGACTGGCTCCCGCACACGGCGGGTCGACGTCACGGAGTGCTGAAGGTCTGACGTGGGAGTGGCGTGACCGGGTCCCCGGTCCGCCGGGCGCTGCGCGCGACCGACGGAACGGGAGGTGTGCCATGAGCAGTGACCATCACAGGTCGTCCTCCGACGCGCCTCCCTCACGATCCTGACGTCGACCGTCGCCGTGTGACCCGTCCGTGCCCGCCTCCGGGCCGGAGGGTCCGTCGCGCGCGCCGGTGACCACCGTCCGCCCGCACGATGCATGGCGGACGTGCCCCGTGCCTCCCGTCCGGCCCGCACCAGCCCGCCGGACGGACGGCCGCCCCGCGCGCCGCGACCGACGGCGGCCCCGCGCGCCCGACCGACGGCCGCCCCGCGCGCCGCGACCGGCGGCCGCGCCCCCGCGCCCGGCCCGCCATCGCCGCGCCCACCTCCTCCCGGAACGGAACCCGCCATGACCACCGCACCCGACACCCGTCCCACCGCCGTCCTCGACAGCGCCCACCTCGGCGACATCCAGGGCGCCTTCGGCACCATCCGCGTCGACGACACCGCCCGCCGCACCGGCCTGCGCCGTAAGCTCCGAACGCTCGTCGCGATCGTCGGCCCCGGCCTCATCGTGATGGTCGGCGACAACGACGCCGGCGCGTTCGGCACCTACACGCAGGCCGGCCAGGACGACGGCACCTCGCTGCTCTGGACCCTGCTGCTTCTCGTCCCCGTCCTCTACGTCAACCAGGAGATGGTGCTCCGGCTCGGGGCGGTCACCGGCGTGGGGCACGCAAAGCTCATCACGGCGCGGTTCGGGCGGTTCTGGGGAGCCTTCAGCGTGGTCGACCTGTTCGTCCTCAACGCGATGACGATCGTCACCGAGTTCATCGGCATCAGCCTCGGGCTGCGGTACCTCGGGTTGCCCGAGGTCCCCGGCGTGGTCGCCGCGGCCGTGCTCGTCATCGCAGCGGTGAGCACCGGGTCCTTCCGCCGGTTCGAGCGGCTCTGCATGGTGCTGATCGCCGGCTCGCTCGTGCTCGTACCGCTGTCGTTCCTCGCCCACCCCGCGGCGGGGGCGGTCGTGCACGGGTTCCTCGTCCCGGGCTTCCCGCGTGGTGCCGACCTGTCCACCGTGATGCTCCTGGTGATCGGCATCGTCGGCACAACCGTCGCGCCGTGGCAGCTGTTCTTCCAGCAGTCGTACGTCATCGACAAGCGGATCACCCCGCGCTTCATGGGCTACGAGAAGGTCGACCTGGTGATCGGCATCGTGATCGTCGTGCTCGGCGGGGCGATCCTGATGACCGTCCCCGCCGCGGTGTTCGGCGGGCACGCCGGCGCCGGGCACTTCACGGACGCCGGAGGGGTCGCCGTCGGGATCGGGCACGCGGTCGGGCACCTCGCCGGGGTGCTGTTCGCGATCGCGCTCATCGACGCGTCCGTCATCGGCGCCGCGGCCGTGGGGCTGTCGACGTCGTACGCCCTCGGGGACGTGCTCGGCATGCGGCACTCGCTGCACCGCTCGGTCCGGGACGCGAAGGGCTTCTACGCCGTGTTCGCCGGGGTGCTCGCGCTCGCCGCCGCGGTGGTGCTGGTGCCCGGGAGCCCGCTCGGCCTCATCACCGTGGGGGTGCAGGTGCTCGCCGGGGTGCTGCTGCCGTCGGCGACGGTGTTCCTGCTGCTCCTGTGCACGGACCGTGCGGTGCTCGGGCCGTGGGTGAACGGACGGTGGCTGACGCTCTTCACCGCCGCGGTGGTGGCGGTGCTCGTGGTGCTCTCGCTCGTGCTGACGGTGAGCGTCGTGTTCCCCGCGATCACGAGCGCGCAGGTGACCGACGTGCTGCTCGGGGGAGCGGCGCTGTCGGTGGCCGTCGGGCTGGCCTTCCTGGTACGGACGCAGCGGGGTCGCTCGGGTGCGGTCTCGGGGACGCGCACCGGTGGCGGTCCGGTGGGTGGTGCGGTCGCCGGCCTGGAGGCACGGGTCACCTCCGCCACGGACCGCGCGTCGTGGCGCATGCCGCCGGTCGAGCAGCTGCCGGCGCCCCAGCTGTCGCCGGGTCGTCGGCTCGGGCTGACCGCGCTGCGGGTGTACCTGGTGGTCGCGGTGGTGCTCGTGGTCGTCCGGGTCGTGCAGCTGGCGCTCGGACACTGAGGGGTCTGGGATCCTGCTGTCCCGTTCTGGGGGAGACGGACGACGGGTGTCGGGTGCAGGATCGAGGCGTGATGCATTCCCTGGTGTACATGAGCTCGGCGACCGAGCCGTTCGACGAGGACGCGCTCGCCGAGGTCCTCGAGCACGCCCGCCGACGCAACACCGAGGACGGACTGACGGGGATGCTCGTGCACCGCGGGGGGCGCTTCATGCAGCTCCTCGAGGGGCCCTACGACGCCGTGCTCGCCACCTACGCCCGGATCGTCGCCGACGGTCGGCACGACGAGGTCCGCCTGCTCGTCGAGGAGAGCGTCCACACCCGACGGTTCCCGGACTGGTCGATGGCGTACGACCGGGAGTCCGACGGCGTGCCGGTGCCCGAGGGCTTCAGCACGTTCCTCGACGAGGGGGACCGCAGCGCCGACCAGAGCCGGCCGCGGGAGCTCCTGCGCTGGTTCCGAAACCACCCGATGGCCGATCCGACCGCGGCGAAGGGCAAGCACCGCCGCGAGATGTGAGGCGCACGGCACCGTCCGTCGTCCGGTCCGTCGTGTTCGTCCTCCGGTCCATACTGGTCGGGTGACGACACTGCGAGGCACGATCCGCTCCACCGAGACCCGCGAGGCCGACGGATTCGCCGACTCCGTGGTCACGGCCAAGGAGGTCGCGATCGCGAACCTCGACCTGGACGGCTTCGCGCTGCAGCAGACGAACGCGGTCGAGAGCAAGGCCACGGGCGAGACGACCATCCGCGCGACGGCCCGTTCCACGGCGACGAAGCCGCACGAGGCGTCCGGGCCGGACTACGACGCGGCACTCCGGGCCTACCGCGAGTCCGTCCCCGAGGGGTGGCAGGTCCAGCACGTCTGGGTCGTCGAGGAGTAGTCCCGACACGGTCGCGCCGCCGCCGTACCGCGCAGGGCTCAGCGCTCGCGGCTGGGCTGCGCGAGCTTGCTGTGCTTCCGCGAGTACCCGAAGTACACGCCGAGGCCGATCGCGAACCAGATCGCGAAGCGCACCCAGGTCTCCCACTGCAGGAACGTCACGAGCCACAGCGACGCGATGATGCCGATGATCGGCACGACCGGCATGAGGGGCAGCCGGAACTGGCGGTCGAGGTCGGGCTGCCGGTACCGCAGCACGATCACGGCGGAGCAGACGACCACGAACGCGAGCAGGATGCCGATGTTCGTCAGCTCGGCGACGATCCCGATCGGCAGGACACCGGCGAGCACCGCCGACGCCACCCCGAGGATCCAGGTGACCCGGGTCGGGACGTGGCGCTTCGGGTCGGTCTTCGCGAACCACTTCGGCATCAGACCGTCGCGGCTCATCGAGAACCAGACGCGCGAGGCCCCGAGCATGAACGTGATCAAGACGGTGACGATGCCGACGATGGCGCCGATCGCGATGACGTTCGCGACACCGCCGAGCCCGACCGAGGCGAACGCGGACGAGAAGCCGGAGGCCGGGTCGATGTCGGTGTACTTCTGCATGCCGGTCAGCACCAGGGTGGCCAGCACGTACAGCACCATCGCGATGCCGAGGGACAGCAGGATCGCCTTCGGCATGTGCTTGCGGGCGTCGGTGGACTCCTCGGCGGCGGTCGACATCGCGTCGTAGCCGAAGACGGCGAAGAACACCGTCGCGGCGCCGGTCATCACGCCGCCGAATCCGAACGGGAAGTACGGGTCGTAGTTGGCGCTGTTGATGTGGAACACCCCGAGCACGATGATGAGCACCACCAGCGCGACCTTGATGCCGACCGCGACGAACTCGAAGCGTGCGGCGCTGCGGATGCCGCGGGTCAGGACGAACGCGGTGAGCAGGCAGAGGACGATCGCGAAGACGTCGACCACGTGGCCGTCGCCGGTGCCGGGAGCGCCGAGCATCCACGCCGGCAGGTCGATGCCGAACTGGCCGACCAGGAACCCGACGTACCCGGAGATGCCGATCGCCACGACGGCGACGATCGCGGTGTACTCGAGCAGCAGGTCCCAGCCGATGAACCACCCGACCACCTCGCCGAGCACGGCGTACCCGTACGTGTAGGCGCTGCCGGCCTTCGGGATGAGCCCGGCGAACTCGGCGTAGGACAGGGCGGCGGCGGCGCTCGCGATCCCGGCGACGAGGAAGCTGATGAGGACTGCGGGCCCGGCGACCCCGTTCGCGACCGTGCCGGCGAGGGTGAAGATGCCCGCGCCGATGATCCCGCCGACGCCGATCGCGGTGAGCTGCCAGAGGCCGAGGTGCCGTTTCAGCCCGCCGCTGCCCTCGCCGGTCTCGTCGTCGATCGCGTCGATCGGCTTCCGTCGGAAGATGCCCTGTGTCGTCGTCGTCACGCGCCCACTCTGCTCCTGCGGCGGGCTCCGTGTCAGGCCGGCGGCGGGCGAGTCTCGCGCTCGGCGACGAGACCCGGGTGTCGGCGGCCGAGTCGTGTCGCCCAGGCCGAGACTCGGGCACGGCGCCTCCCGGCAGGCCCGCGGTGTACACCGGACGCATGCGCCACCCCTCGAGGACCGAACCCGGACCCGGCCAGGAGTCCGTCTGGGACTACCCCCGACCGCCCGCCGTCGAGCCCGTGCCCGAGCGCGTGGTCGTCCGGCTCGGCGGCACGGTCGTGGTCGACACGACGGACGCCGTGCGGGTGCTCGAGACCTCGCACCCGCCGGTGTACTACGTGCCGATGGCGGACCTCGAGCTGCGACCGGCCGCGGGCGCGAGCATGTGCGAGTTCAAGGGCCGCGCGCGCTACTTCGACGTGGTCGGCGGGGACGGGGTCGTCGCTCCTCGGGCCGCGTGGAACTACCCGACGCCGGAACCCGGGTACGAGTCGCTGCGGGACCGCGTCGCGCTGTACCCGTCGGCGATGGACTCGTGCGAGGTCGGCGGCGAGGTGGTGCAGGCGCAGGAGGGCGACTTCTACGGCGGGTGGATCACGTCGAAGGTCGTCGGACCCTTCAAGGGCGGCCCGGGCACCCTCGGCTGGTGACCCAACCCGGACGGCAGACGTGTGCGGCGGGGCGGACGCGGCCCCGATCCTCCCGGCCGTCCGCCGTCCCGTGGACCGTCAGCCGCGCGCGTAGGGCGACCAGAACGGCGGCGGGAACGCGCCGCCCGTGGCGAACGACAGGACCTGCCAGACCAGCATCACCAGACCCGCCGTGCCGAGCACCAGGCCGACCCACGACCATGCTCGAACGGCGCGCCGACGACCGGCGATGCGGAGCGCACGCACGCCGCTGAGGACGCACACGATCCCGAACGCCGCGGCGAGGAACACGTGCTGGCCCCGACCGGCGGCGGGCACGATGATCCCCATCCACACCGCGACGGGGCCGAGCAGCACGGCGACGGTCGCGGGCACGGCGGGGGGTTCGGTGTCCCGTCGGGCTCCTCCCATGCCCTGAACCTACCGACGCGGAACGACCCTGTCCGTCGGCGAACGCGGGCGGGTCCGCCGACTTCCGAGCACGATGGAGGCATGCGTTCCTTCTTCCGTGTCCTGCTCGGTCTGGCGCTCGTGTTCGCGGGCACGAGCCACCTCACGTTCGCCCGTAACGACTTCCGCGCCCAGGTGCCCGACTTCGTGCCGCTCGACACGGACACGACCGTGCTGGCGTCCGGCGTCGCGGAGATCGGTCTCGGCAGCGCCCTGCTGCTCGCACCACGGGGCCGTCGCCGGACCGTCGGGAACGTCGCGGCGCTGTTCTTCACGGCGATCTTCCCGGGGAACCTCGCGCAGTGGGTGAACCAGCGCGACGCGTTCGGGCTCGACACCGACGAGAAGCGGTTCGCGCGCCTGTTCGGGCAGCCGCTGCTCATCGCGTGGGCGCTCTGGTCGACGCGCGGCCCGGGTTCGCGGGCGCGCTGATGGTCGCGGCGGCCGGTTCCGGCGGGCCGGGTGGCGGCGTGGCCGGTCCCGGCGGGCCGGGTGCTGGCGGGGCTGGTTCCGGCGTGCGCGGTGCGTCTACGGGTGGCGTCGGCCTGGAGGCACGGCCCCCGTCGTCCGGACCGCGTCGCGCCGCGGACGTGGTCGCCTCGGTCGTGCTGCTCGTCCTGCTCGCCGTCGAGTCCGTGGTCGCCGCGATGGGCATCCTGCTCCTGTCGCTCGGGTTCAGCTCGTGCCGGGCCCCCGGGAACACCTGCGACCAGGGTCTCGGTGGGGCGGTGGTGTACGTCGGCCCGGTCCTCGTCGCCCTCGTGTTCGTGGCGGCCCTCGTGGTGAGCATCGTCCGGCTCGTGAAGCGCCGGCTGACCTGGCCGGTGCCCCTGCTCGGGGCCGGGCTCGTGGTCGTGGTGTTCTTCGTGGCCCGGGCGCTGGCGGACGTGGCGGTCACGCGCGGGATCTGAGCGCGATCACGCGGGATCTGACCGCGGTCACTCGCGCGATCTGCGGGCGGATCTCGCTCCTCCACAGGCGGAGTGTCCGGCGGTGTCGTCCACAGAGCGGGTCGTCCGAGCTCGGGAGGGCCAGGGGATCCGCGACGCTGCCGTGCATGGCAGACACCGAAGCACTCGAACAGCTCTTCTCCACCCCGGCGCGCACCGACGACGACGTCGTGGCGCTCGTCACCGGCATCGTCGGTCGGCCCGTCCGACGGCAGTGCTGGGTGGTGTTCCTCGACGACCGGGCGCGGCCGGTGCCGTTCCTGCTGCCCGTGTCCGACCTGCCGTGGCAGCCGGACGAGCACGTCGAGGACTTCGCGGCGCTCGTCGCCGACGTGCGCGACGACGCCTCGGCAACCGAGGTCGTGCTCGTGTGGGAGCGGCCGGGCGACTCGGGGCTGTTCCCGGTCGACTGGGAGTGGGTCGACGCGTGCGCGTGCGCGTTCCGCGAGCGCGGGATCCGGCTGCGCGGGCAGGTCGTCGTGCACACCGCGGGCGTCGCGATGATCGAGCTCGAGGAGCACGAGCTGCCGGAGCCGGCGTGAGGGCACCGTCGGGCGTGGACCCGCGTCCGCGGCTGGCGTCAGCCCTGCGGTGCCGCGTCCGGGACGGTCTGGCCGGTCAGGCCCTCGACGACGGCCTTCGCCTCGGGCCAGAACTTGGCGTAGTGGTCCGGGTCCGAGTTGATCTGCACCGCGTGCGCCATCTGCGTCGGGGTCATCGTCTTCCAGCCCGGGGTCTTCACGAGCTTCGTGTAGAACATCGTCGCCGCCGTGTACGGGTCCATCCGCTGCTCGTACGTGCCCCACGCGCCGTTGTCCCGCTGCTGGAACAGCCCGCGGCTGTCCGGGCCGGCGGCGTCGCCGTGGTCGAGGTTCACGAGGCTGGACTCGCCGATCGCCGTCATCACCCCGACGGCCTGGGTGTGCGGTCCGATGCCCAGGGCCTGGGCGGCCTCGATGACGTACGCGGCGTTCACGAGCCGGTCCTGGCAGAACCCGGCGACCGGCCCGGAGGGGACGACGATGCCGCCGATGCTCTGCGTGGCGACCTCGGGGCAGGCGGGGGCCGCGGTGACGGACTTCGCCGCGCCGGTCAGGGAGTGCACCGCGATCACGACGACGACCACGACCCCGATGACCGCCGCGACGACACCTGCGCCGAAGACGGACGCGATCGTGATGCCGGCGCGGCGCATGGGGGGTCCTCTCGTGCGGTGGGCACGGCGAGGGTATTGGTGCTGCCTGGGAGCGCGCCAGCGCCCGCGCCGGGCGCGCCCCCTCCGTCAGCTCCGGTCGCCCTCGCGGCCGTCGTCGTGGCCGCGGTGCCCCGTCCCCGGGCGGACGACCGCGGTCGGCTCGGTGACGAGTCCGGTCGGCGCCTTGTCGGGCTGCTTCCGCCCGTGCGTGTACCACGTCACGACCCAGAGCAGGATCCCGAGCCCGAGCAGGGCACCGGCGATCTGGTACTGCTGCGGGTCACGTCCGGACGAGAACGGGAGCACGAGCCACAGGCACGTGATGACGCCGATCACCGGGACGACGACGCCGGCCCGGAAGTGCTTGTGGTCCACGCGGTCGCGGCGCAGCACGAGCACGGTGACGTTGACGACCGCGAACACCGACAGCAGCAGGAGCGACGTCGTCCCGCCGAGCACCACGACGATGGGGGAGTCCGGGTCGAGCGACACCCAGCCGATCAGCGCCAGGGAGATCAGGGTGGTGAAGACGATCGAGGTGGACGGGGTGCGACGGGCCGGCGAGACGCGCGACAGGAAGCCGGGCAAGACGCCCTGCTTGCTCATGCCGTACAGCAGCCGGGACGCCATCATCATGTTGATGAGCGCGGTGTTGGCGACGGCGAACATCGAGATGAACGGCAGCAGGTCGGCGATCGGGAAGTCCGGCGCGGCGGTCTGCACGACGGTGACGAGGGGGGTCTCGTTGCCGGCGAGCTCGCCGATCGGGACGACCGCGACGGCGCAGATGGACACGAGCACGTAGATCACGGCCGTGATGCCGAGGCCCGTGAGCATCACCTTCGGGAAGATTCGCGAGGGGTCCTTGGTCTCCTCGGCCATGTTCACCGAGTCCTCGAACCCGACCATCGCGAAGAACGCCAGCGACGTCGCGGTCGACACCGAGAGCAGGAGCGTCTTGTCCTCCGGGGTCTCGAACATCACGACGCGCGAGAAGTCGGCGTTGCCCCCGGCGATCGCCCAGAAGCCGATGAGGATGACCATCACCAGGCCGGACAGCTCGACGAGCGTCAGGACGACGTTCGTCTTGACGCTCTCGCTGACGCCGCGGAAGTTGATGGCCATCACGGCGAGCATGAAGCCCATCGCGATGAGCATCACGGCCGCGTTCGGCAGCTCCAGCCCGAAGCCGGCGCCGAGGTTCGCGGCGAACGCCCGGGACGCGGTGGACGCCGAGGTGATGCCGGAGCACATCACGATGAACGTCACGATGAAGGTGACGAAGTGGATGCCGAACGCCTTGTGCACGTACAGCGCGGCGCCGGCGGTCTGTGGGTACTTCGTGACGAGCTCGAGGTACGAGAACGCGGTCAGCAGGGCGACGGCGAAGGCGATGAGGAAGGGCAGCCACGCTGCTCCACCGACCTCGGCCGCGACCTGACCCGTGAGCGCGTAGACGCCCGTCCCCAGGATGTCGCCGACGATGAAGAGCAGCAGCAGCTTGGGACCGATGACCCGGCGGAGCTCGGTCTGCTCCTGCGCTGGGCGGTCCGTGTTCGTGGTGGCCATGCGTCAGCCTCTTCCGGGGGACACGAGCCTGTCCACTTTCACAGCAAGCTCCCCGGTGGTCGCAACACGCCCGTGTCCTGCCCGTCACGACCGGGAAGCGGCGGTCTGCGGGCGCTCCCCGAGGTCCGTCGCTACGCTGCGGAGCCATGGACGACGAGTCGAACACCACCGAAGAACCCGTCGAGTTCGCCGACTTCAACGCGAAGCTGCTCGTGCTCGACGTCCTCTGCTACGACCTCGACGTGCTCGAGCCCTACGACGGGGACGCAGACGACGAGAGCGAGGAGGACCTCGACGTCGAGGGGCAGGACGACCGCGCCCGCGAGTACTACGACGACCTCGACCTGCTGCCGTCGCACCTCGACCTGGTGACCGAGCTGACCGTCGACGCCGACCTCGAGGTCCTGCAGGACGTGCACCCCGGGTGGGACGGCTCGGACGACCGCTACGACCCGCAGAACTGGGACGACGTGCTCGACCTGCCGTCGCTGTCCGTCGTGTACGCCGCCGCACCGCTGCCCGCGCACGTCTCCGAGCGCCTGGCCGCGAAGGGCGTCGAGGTCCGCTCCGCCTGACCCGGCCGGTGCCGGCGACGCGCCCTACCCCCGCTGCAGCGCCCGCACCTGCTCGGTGAACTGTGCCGCGCCGCCCTGCGCCGGGTGCCGCACCGCGACGGCGTCGATGCCCGCGAGCGCGAGCGCCCCCTGCGCCTTCCGCCCGACGGCCACGACCCGCACCGGCCGCGCGCCCGCGCCGTCGCCTTCGGCCGAGACTCGGCCCCGCGGACTGTTCCGCGGCAGCTGGGCCGCGAAAGCGTCCGCGGAGCCGAGTCTCGCTGCAGCTCCAGGCGCGTCCGGTGCGCCCGGCGCGGCCGGGCCCGGCGGCCCGGACCGCCGCAACGCCTCGAGCAGCGCGAGCGCGACGGGCGCCCCCGCGCGCACCTCCGCCGGCCGCGGCGTCCGGTTCGTCAGCCGGTCCGGCGCCACGAACGGGTGGTGCGGGAAGATCGCCCACGCCACCGGCAGCGGCCCCGACCAGTCCTGCAGCGCCGCGTGCACCACACGGGACGACGCCTCCCACGGTGCCGTCGGCTCCGGTGGCTCCAGGGTGTCGAAGCCGAGCGACCCGAGCTCGCGCATGCTCGTGAACGGGATGCCCGTGTTCGTCATGCCGCGCCAGCCGGGGGCCTCGGCGACGAGGAGCGTGTCCGCACCGGTGCCCACGTGCGCCAGGTACCGGGACAGGTTCTCGCGGCGGAGTCGGCCCCCAGGGGTCGACGGGTCGTACAGCGCCTCGGCGTCGTCGGCAACGGGCACCGCGTCGAGCGCCGCCCAGAACCGGGCGAACGACGGCTGCCCCTGATCCAGACCGAGCCCCTGGCCCGAACCCGAACCCGAACCCGGCTCCATCAGTCCCGCCCGAGCACCCGGCGGTACACGTCCTCGAGCCCGCCGGCCGACCGCTCCCAGCTCAGCCGCTCGGCGTGCTCCCGCCCGGCCGCCGCGAGCGAGGCCGCGTGCACCGGGTCGGTCAGGATGTGCTCGATCTCGGCGGCCCACACGGCCGGGTCGCGGGACTCGAGCAGGATCCCCGTCTCGCCGTCGACCACCGCCTCGCGCAGACCCCCGGCAGCGGCGGCCACGACGGGCACCCCGGACGCCGAACCCTCGAGCGCGACCAGGCCGTACGTCTCGGAGTGCGACGGCACGAGGACGGCTGCCGCGCCGCGGAACAGGAACGCCAGGTCCGCCCGTGACTGCGGTCCGATGAAGGTGACCCGGTCGGCCACGCCGAGCGCGGCGGCGAGCCGACGCAGTTCGGACACGTGGTCGCCCGCCTCGCTCGAGGCGTCGCCCGCGATGACGAGGGTGGGGCGTGCCTCCTGGCCGATGCCAGCGATCGCCTCGATCGCCAGGTCCAGTCCCTTCAACGGCTGGACGCGCGCGGCCGCGACCACGTACGGGACGTCCGCGCGGCGCGCAGCCGCGCCCGCGGGGCGGAAGACGGAACCGTCGACCCCCGGCGGCACGATCCACACGCGCGTCGGGTCGCCGCCCAGGCGGGTCCGGACCGTGTCGGCCTCGGCCCCGGAGACGACGACGACCGCGTCGGACTCGCGGGCGAGGAGGCGTTCCCCGGCCTCGCGACCGGCCGACTCGGGGCGCTCACCCTCGGACAGCGGGGTGTCCGAGGCTGCGGCGATGGAGTGGAAGGACTGCACGTGCGGGATGCCCCGCTCGCGCGCGACCGGCAGCGCGGCCGCGCCGGAGAACCAGTGGTGCGAGTGCAGCACGTCGTACGGGCCCAGGTGCTCGAGCTCCGCCCGGAACGGCGCGATGAACGCGTCGTGCTCGCCCTTCGGCACGGGCTCGGCGGGCCCGGCGGACAGGAAGCGCAGGCAGACGCCCGGCAGCAGCGACACGGAGTCCGGCTGCGTCGGCGACGACCGCCGCGTGATCACGTCCACCTGGTGGCCGCGGTCCGCCAGGGCCTCGGCCTGGTGCCGGACGACGACGTTCATGCCGCCGACCTCGCCGGAGCCGGGCTCGTCGCCGGGGGAGGTGTGCAGCGACACCAGCCCGATGCGCAGGGGTTCGGTGGTGGTGCTCACGTCGTCAGCCTACCCAGCGGGTCGCCGCTGGGACGGGCGCGCGGGAGCGATGATCGCCGGGCTGCGGCCCGCCTCGTCCAGCGGGTCGGACGGGAGGCCCGGATCACCTCCCAGCACCTGCACCCGCCCGTCGCCGTGCCGGTCCCAGAACGCGGCCGTCCAGGCGCACAGGGCGCCGTCGAGCAGGTCCTCCCGGTGCTTGTGCGTCGGGCGGTGCAGCACCGAGGGCTCGGCGAGCCCGGCCGTCAGCGGGTGTGAGTCGAGGTGCAGCGGCGGGTCGAGCGGCGTCGTCCGGAGCCGGTGCACCAGGTCGTCGAACGCCTCCGCGCGCCGCTGTCGGGCGACGGGTGCCGGCAGCGCGAGGTCGAGGCGCTTGTACCGGGGTCGCTCGACGTCGTAGCCGAGCTCCTCCACCCCGACCAGGGTCGTGTACGGGTAGCACTCGAACGCCACCGGCCCGGTCCGCTCCCGCATCGCGGCGGTGTCCGACACGTACCCGACCCCGAGGGCGGTGAGCCGTTCGAGCAGTGCGATGCCGGCGCTCGCCGCCGAGGCCTGGTTCGTCGGGTTCGCCGCGACCTTCCACCGGCCGTAGCGCTGCCCGACCTGCCGTTCGGCCTCGCGGATGCCGGTCGGGTTCGTCACGACGAGCGAGGCGTCCACGGCGATGAGCGTCCGCGGCCCGAGGTGCTGCGCGATCCAGTCGGTCACAGCGTCCACCCCGCGGGCCCATCCGGCGTCGGTGATCGTCCCGTCCGCCGCGGTCGCCACGAGCCCGGTCTCGTTCGCGGGCTTCCGCGCCGAGCCGAGCCCCCACGCCAGGTCCACCCCGAGGTACGCCGTCACCCACCCATCGTGCACCGTGTACCTTCCGCTGCATGGCGAGCGAGGCGACGACGCTGACGGTCCCCGGGCCGCACGGCGACCGCGAGGTCCGGGTCAGCAGCCCCTCGCGCGTGCTCTTCCCGGAGCCCGGGATCACGAAGCTCGACCTGGCGGAGTACCTGGTCGCCGTCGGGGACGCCTTCGTCCGGGCGAACGGCGACCGGCCGATCTCCCTGCAGCGGTACGGCGCGGGCATCGACGGCGACTCGTTCTTCTCGAAGAACCCGCCGAAGGGCGCGCCCGAGTACGTCCGGGACGTGACGGTGACCTACCCGAGCGGCCGGTCGCACCCGCAGCTCGTGGTCGACGAGCCGGCCGTGGCGGTCTGGGCGGCGCAGATGAACACCGTCGTGTTCCACCCGTGGGCGTCCCGCGCCGAGGACAGCGACCACCCGGACGAGCTCCGCATCGACCTCGACCCGCAGCCCGGCACCGACTTCCGGGACACCGTGCCGATCGCCCACGAGCTGCGCCGGGTCCTCGACGAGGTCGGCCTGACGGCGTGGATCAAGACGAGCGGCAACCGCGGGCTGCACGTGTTCGCCCCGATCCGTCCCGCGCACGAGTTCCTCGACGTGCGGCACGCGGTGATCGCCGCCGCGCGGGAGCTCGAACGGCGGATGCCCGACCGGGTGACGACGGCGTGGTGGAAGGAGGAGCGGGGACGGCGGGTCTTCGTGGACTTCAACCAGGCGAACCGCGACCGGACGATGGCCGGGGCGTACAGCCCGCGGGCGCTCCCGCACGCGAGCGTCTCGACCCCGATCACCTGGGACGACCTCGACGACGCGGACCCGACGACCTTCACGGTCCGGTCGGTGCCCGAGCGGCTCCGGTCGACCGGGGATCCGTGGGCGGAGCTGCACGCGGAGCCGGGCGACCTCGCACCGCTCCTGGCGTGGTGGGACCGCGACCTGGCGGACGGCCTGGGCGAGCTGCCGTTCCCGCCGGACTTCCCGAAGATGCCGGGGGAGCCCCCGCGAGTGCAGCCGTCCCGCGCGAAGAAGAACTGAACCGGCGGCTCAGGCCGCGGCGACGTCCTCGGCGCGGTGCTCCGGTTCGGCCACGCGCGTGGTCTGCATCGGGAGCGTGACGCTGGCGGTGTGCAGCCTGGTCAGGCGGGACCAGGTGCCGCGGTGGGCGTCGCTGATGCCGTCGATGATCATGTCCCGCTCCCGTCTGCTGTGGGCGTCCTTGCCGCACTCAAGTTACTAGTTAGACTAACTACTGCGAGCATAGGAGCGCCGAACGGACAGCGCAAGCCTCAGCTGAGGACGTCTCGCAGGTCGTACGCCGAGGGCACCTCGAGCTGGTCGAAGCGGCACGATCCGGCCTCGCGGTCGGGCCGCCAGCGCGCGAACTGCACCGTGTGCCGGAACCGGTCGCCCTCCATCTGGTCGTACCGGACCTCGAGGACCCGCTCCGGCGCCAGCCGGACGAAGGACGTGTCGCGACCCGACGAGAACCGCGACCGTTCCCCGTCACCGGTGACGGGCCTCCCGTCCGTGTCCCGGACGACGACGGGCGCGAGCTCCTCGACCAATTCCTGGCGGCGGCGGTCGGTGAAGGCGGACACGCCGCCCACCTGGCGGAGCTCCCCGTCGTCGTCGTACAGCCCGACGAGCAGCGACCCGATGCCGGAGCCACTCTTGTGCACGCGGTAGCCGATCGCGACGACGTCGGCGGTGCGGTGGTGCTTCACCTTGAGCATGGTGCGCTTGTTCGGTTCGTACGGCTTCGCGCGGGGCTTCGCGACGACACCGTCGAGGCCGGCCCCCTCGAACGTCGTGAGCCACTCGCGGGCGAGGTCGACGTCGAGCGTCGTGCGCGTCACGAACAGCGGGTCGGTGAGGTCCGCGGCCAGGGTCTCGAGCCGCTCGCGGCGCTCGTCGAACGGCCGGTCGAGCAGTTCCTCGCCGTCGCAGGCGAGCAGGTCGAAGGCGACGAACTGCGCGGGTGTCAGGGCGCTGAGCTTCCGGATCCGCGACTCGGCGGGGTGGATGCGCTGCGAGAGCGCCTCCCAGTCGAGGTGCTCGGCGCCGGGCTCCCCGCTGCGCAGGACGACCTCGCCGTCCAGGACCACGGGGTGGTCCCGCCCGCCGAGCTGTGCGCGGAACGCCTCGACGAGCTCGGGGAAGTAGCGGGTCAGCGGCTTCGCCCCGCGGCTGCCGATCGTCACGTCGTCGCCGTCGACCGTCACGATCCCGCGGAAGCCGTCCCACTTCGGTTCGTACCGCAGCCCGCCCCGCACGCTGTCCGGTTCGGGCACGGCGGCGACCGCCTTGGCGAGCATCGGTGCGGTGTCCATGCGGCCTGTCTACTCGGCGGGCGCTGGCGGACGGGCGGGCCGGCGGGCGAGGGCGGGGGCGCCGCTCGGGTGGCCGGCTCGGGTGGCCGGGTCGCGGTGGGCGGTCGTGGCGGTCGGCCTGGAGGCGCGGCTCACCCGGGTGCGTCCGTGCCGTCACTAGGGTGGTCGCGTGACGACCGAGGCCCCGTCGGCAGCGCCGGCTCCGACCAGTCCCGTCCAGGCCGCCGCGCTCCGCGCCGGTGCGCTCCCGCCCGTCGAGGAGGTCCGGCCGGGGGTGTGGACGCTCGCGGTCCCGTTCCACGGCGGCGTGCCGGCGGCGACGCTCGCGTACGTGGTCGAGGACTCGGCCGGGGACCTCACCGTGATCGACCCGGGGTGGAGCGGCGACGGTTCGCTGACGGAGCTCCGGGCCGGTCTCCGGACGATCGGCCGGTCGCTCGAGGACGTGGCGCTCGTCGCGGTCACGCACCTGCACGCCGACCACCTCGGCGCTGCCGCCGCGGTCCGCGCGGTGTCCGGCGCCCCGGTGGCGATGCACGCCGCCGAGGTGCGCGCCCTGCAGGACGAGCGGGCGGACGCGGCGGCGAACGACGCGGACATCGCGACGTGGGGCCTGCCCGAGGAGCTGCGGGCCGGGGTCGTCGCGGCGTGGGGGACCGGTCGGCGGATCGGCCGCGGGGCCGGCGAACCGCCGTACGCCGACCTGCTGCTCGAGGACGGGGACGTGCTGCCCGTGCCCGGTCGGACGCTCACCGCGCTCGGGACGCCCGGGCACACCGCCGGCCACCTGTGCTTCGTGGACGAGCCGGACGGGCTGCTGTTCACCGGCGACCACGTGCTGCCGCGGATCAACCCGGGCATCGGGCTCGGCGGCCGTACCGCGACGAACCCGCTCGCCGACCACCTGGGGTCGCTCGTGCGGCTCGAGCCGTACGCCCACCTCGAGGTCTGCCCCGGACACGAGTACCGCTTCGCGGACGTCGTCCGGCGGGCGCGCACGCTCGCGCTGCACCGGGAGGAGCGGAGCCGACACGTCGCCGAGGCCCTCGACGCGCTCGACCACCCGACGCTGTTCGAGATCGCCGCGCGCGTGCCGTTCTCCGGCGGCATCGAGTCGATGACGGGCTTCCTGCTCGCGAGCGCGCTGACGCAGACGGCGTTCCACGCGGACCTGCTCGGTCGTGCCGACGAGGTCCGCCCCGCCTGACGGGCGACCGCCGGCGGTCGCACAGCCCCGCCAGATCGTCGTGCCGCCGATCGCCGTCAGGCGAGGGTGGCGGCGAGGCGCTCCAGGGTCGTGCGGGCGTCGGCGACCTCGGCAGCGGCGTGCTCCGCGAGCGGTGCGAGGTCGGGGATGCGGTCGGCCAGGGTCGCGCTGACCGTGACCGGGTACAGCTTCATGCCGAGCGCCGTGCCGAGGATCAGGTGGAGCACGGGGGAGCCGTGGTCCCAGGTCTCGGTCGGGGTCCCGGCGTCGTAGGTCGCGCCACGGCTCACGACCGTGACGACCGGACGTCCCGCCAGGGGCTGCACGTCACCGGCGAGGACCCCGGGGACGTGCACGCGGTCGATCCAGGCCTTCAGGGTGGAGGGCACGGTGTAGTTGTACAGCGGCGCCCCGACCACGACGACGTCCGCGGCGAGGAGCTCGTCGATGACCTCCTGGCGGAGCTGCTCGGCCTCGGGCGCGACGGCCTCGTCCGGCCGACGGTCCGCGGCGGCCCAGTGCAGCGCCGACGTCTCGAGGTGCGGGAGCGGGTCGGTGTGCAGGTCCCGGCGGACGACCGTGTACTCCGGGCCCCGCGCGCGCCAGGCGTCGGCGAAGGCAGCGGTGAGGTCGCGGGAGCGGGAGTGCGCGAGGTCGGCCGACGAGTCGATGTGCAGCAGGGAGGGCATGGGACCACGCTACCCACGCCGGGCCGCACCGGCGGGGAACACGGACGGCCCCGTCGCACCGCGAGGGGTGCGACGGGGCCGTGGTGGGCCTGCGGTCCGTCACGCCGGAGCGCGACGGACCGCAGGCGGGGTCAGCGCTGGGCGCGGCGGCGGCGCAGGACGCCGGCGCCGAGGAGCCCGGCACCCGCGGCGACGAAGCCGAGGGCCCAGGGGAGGGCGCTCGTGGCGTCGGTGCCGGTGAAGGCGAGCTGGCCCTTCGGGGCGGTGGCGACGGCGGGCGTGACCGAGCCCACGGTGCCGGCGGGGGCGGCGGTCGGGACGACCGTCACGGGGAAGGAGACCGACGCGGACTGCGCGGTGACGGTCAGGACGTGGGTCGACGCGTGCGGGAAGGTGACCTTCGTCGAGAACGTGTCCTCGTCGATCGCGATCTGGTCGGTGGCGTGGTCGCTCGTCACGGTGACCTGGTCCGCGTTGCCCTCGTCGTCGTACCGGGTCGTGTCGTTGCCGAACTCGTCGACCGGCGAGCCGTTGATCCAGAGCGACTGCCCCTGCGCGACCGTCGGCTGCCCGCCGTCGGTGACGGTCGGCTCCTGGTCCGGGTCACCCGAGAACACGAACGTGGTGATGTGCCCGTCCGGCTCGATGACCCAGCCGGTGAAGGGGTGCTCGCCGTCGAACAGGTCGATGGGCGAGGTGTTCGTCGTCTGGGCCATGACGCCGACGGCCTTCGCCGGGTCGACGATCACCTCGACGTACTCGGTCGCGGTGGAGGTGCCGTTCGTCGCGACGACGGTGAAGTCGAAGACCGATGCGTACGTCACCCGGCCGGACAGCGTCGCGGTGGCGGCGTCGAACGTGGTGTCGAACGGCAGGTAGCCCTCGGGGGTGTCCGTCTCCGGGTCGACGTTCTCCGGGTCGGCGTAGCCGATCGAGTACTCGACCGTGCCGCTGCCCTTGCTCACGCCGAAGACCTCGTCCAGGGTGTCGCCGGCGGTGACCTCGATCGTGCGCGGGGACTCGTACGAGGTCTCGGCCGCGAACGCGACGTCCTCGCTGACGGCCGCGGTGGTCTCCGTCGCGGTCTGACCCGGCGCCGAGCCCGTGACGGTCAGCGTGATCGTCTTGCCGACCATGTCCGCGGTGACCTCGAACGAGGACGCGACGACGGGCGTGCCGCCCTCGACGGTCCAGGCGGCCCGCGGGTCGTCGATGCCGGTGGTCTTGTAGAAGAGCGTCACGCCGACCTTCGGGGCGCCGACGATCGTGGCCGAGGAGGTCGCGGTCGGGGCCACGGCGGACGGCGCGGCCTTCGTCGTCGTGCTCGGCGCGGGGGAGGTGGTCGTCGGGGCGGGCGCGGCGGTGTCGCCCGTGGTCGGAGCCGGTGCGGCGTCCGTCGACGTGCCGGTGCCGGACGGCGCGGTCGCGGCGTCCGTCGGAGTCGACGTGGCCGAGCCGGTGGTGTCCGTCGCGGTCGTGCCCGCGCCGGTGCTGTCCGTCGTGGTCGACGTGGTGCCCGTCGACGACGGGTCGGCCGGTGCGACGGCCGAGGTCGGCTCGTCGACGGCGAAGGCCGCCGTCGAGGTGAAGACGCCGAGTCCGGTCGTCAGGCCGATGAGTGCGACGGTCGTCCCGAGCGCGCAGGCGCGACGGGTCGAGGAGGTGCTGCGGTGCACGGGTCCCCCCAGGGGTCAGGTCCGGTCGGGTGCCGGATCGTAAGAATCCGCCGAGAATCTCGGCGTGATCGGATCGTACTGGTACAGGAACGGGCCTCCGGGCCGAGTTCCCGAAATGTGACCTGGGTTGGGGGTCGGGTGCCGGAACCGCCTGTCGGGTTGCGTGATCACGCAAGCAGGAGGACGGGCGGGAGGCACGGGGCGGGCCGGCACCGCGCCCCCGTCCGCCGTGTCACGGCGTGGTCGTCGCCGACTCGCGATCACCGTGGACGGTCGCCGCCGCGCGCTCCAGCGCCTCGCGGAGCGCCCGCACGGCGGGCGCCGAGGCGCCTGCCGACCGCACCGTCGTGAAGATCGTTCTCCGCGGCCGCTCCGGCAGGTCCACGAGCCGGCAGGTCGTGGTCCGGCCCGTCCACATCAGGTCCGGCATCAGGCTGACGGCGTTGCCCGACTCGACGAGCCGGATCTGGGTCTGCAGGTCGGCGGTCTCGTACCGGACGTCCGGCTCGAAGCCGAAGCGTCGGCACACTTGCTCGGCGAAGTGCCGCGACGCGGTGCCTCGGGGCTCCATCACCCACGGCAGGGCCTCGGCGTCCTCGATGTTCGACACCGGGGCGAGGGCGGTCGCGACCGGAGGGAGCGCCAGCCGGACCTCGTCGGTGGTCAGGTCCGCGCGGACGAGCCCGGACAGGTGCGGTGCCGCGTGCGCGGGGTACTGCTCTGCGATGACCATGTCGAACTCGCGCGCCCACGTCTCGTGCAGCGCGGACTCGGGTTCGTGCTGGACCATCTCGACCCGGACGTCCGGGTGCTCCGTCGCCATCTCCCGGAGCGCGTTCGGCATGAGCGCGAGCGCCGCGGACTGGAACACGGCGACCTTCACCCGACCCTGCACGGTGGGCAGCGTGGACTCCACCTGCGCCTGGGCGGCGTCGAGGACGTCGAGGACCTGTCCGGCCGCCTGCACCAGCACGTCTGCCTGCGAGGTGAGCTGCAGCCGACGTCCGGCCTTGCGAAGGAGCTGCACTCCAGCCTCCCGCTCGAGCACGCCGAGCTGCTGCGAGACCGCCGACGGGGTGAGGTTCATGGCCTCGGCCACGGCCGCGACGGTGCCGCGGATCGAGAGTTCGCGGAGGAGGACCAGGCGCCGGACGTCGAGCATGATCGAACAGTAGTTCTTCTTCACGGTACGCGTCAGAACTATTTGCTTCCGCTACTGTTTGACCGGCACCACACTGAGGCCATGACCGACGTCCAGCCGCGCACCGACGCGCACGCCACGCCTGCTCCCGATGCCCTCGCCGACGCCTCCGTCGCGCTCGTCCGGCAGTGGCTGGCCGAAGCGGAGTCCTACCCGGTGGACGGCTCGGCCAAGCAGCTCGCGGGCGTGCTCGCGGACCCGAAGGGCCTGGCGTTCGCCGTCGGGTTCGTCGACGGCGTCGTGCGCCCGGAGGACCTCGGTGTCGCAGCGCGCAAGCTCCGGGCCATCGCGCCGGACGCCCCCGGGTTCCTGCCGGCCGCGCTCCGCGGACTCGTCCGGCTCGGCGGCGGGATGGCGCCGGTCCTGCCGAACGTCGTCGTCCCGATCGCCCGACGGGTGCTGCGCGACATGGTCGGCCACCTGATCGTCGACGCGACCGACGCCAAGCTCGGGCCGGCCATCGCGAAGATCAAGCGCGACGGCGTCCGGCTCAACGTGAACCTGCTCGGTGAAGCGGTGCTCGGCGAGAAGGAGGCGTCCCGACGGCTCGAGGGCACCGAGCGGCTGCTCGCCCGGGACGACGTCGACTACGTCTCGATCAAGGTCTCGTCGACCGTGCACCCGCACTCGCCGTGGGCGTTCGACCACGCGGTCGACGACATCGTCGAGAAGCTCCGCCCGCTGTTCCGCCGTGCGGCCGCGGCGAGCCCGGCGAAGTTCATCAACCTCGACATGGAGGAGTACAAGGACCTCGACCTGACGATCGCGGTCTTCACGAAGCTCCTCGACGAGCCGGACTTCACCGCGCTCGAAGCCGGCATCGTGCTGCAGGCGTACCTGCCCGACGCGCTCGCCGCGATGCAGCATCTGCAGGAGTGGTCCGCCGCCCGCCGGGCCCGCGGCGGCGCGGACATCAAGGTCCGGCTCGTCAAGGGTGCGAACCTGCCCATGGAGCAGGTCGAAGCCTCCGTGCACGGGTGGCCGCTCGCGACGTGGCACACCAAGCAGGACTCCGACACGAACTACAAGCGCGTCCTCGACTGGGCGCTCACCCCGTCGCGCATCGAGAACGTGCGCGTCGGGGTCGCCGGGCACAACCTGTTCGACGTCGCGCATGCATGGCTGCTCGCGGGGGAGCGCGGGGTCCGTGACGGCATCGAGTTCGAGATGCTCCTCGGCATGGCGCAGGGGCAGGCCGAGGCCGTCCGGCGCACCGTCGGATCGCTGCTGCTCTACACGCCGGTCGTCCACCCGGGCGAGTTCGACGTCGCGATCGCGTACCTGATCCGTCGACTCGAAGAAGGCGCGTCGCAGGACAACTTCATGTCGGCGGTCTTCTCGCTCGCGTCCTCGCCGGCACTGTTCGCCCGTGAGGAGACGCGGTTCCGCGACTCGCTCGCGCCGCTGTCGCTCCCCGGTGGGCTCGACGCGCCCGCACCGCACCGCGTGGCCGACCGCTACGCCGCGGTCGAGCGGCCCCGACCGGGGCACTTCGAGAACACGCCCGACAGCGACCCGTCGGTGGCCGCCGTCCGCGAGTGGGGCGCCGGCATCCACGCGCGGGTCGTCTCGTCCACGCTCGGTGAGCGCGGCGTGCAGCAGGCGCGAATGACCTCGGCCGACCAGCTCACGACGGTGCTCGACCGCGTGCGGGCCGCCGGCAGCACCTGGGCGGGCTGGTCCGGCGCGGCGCGCGGTGCGGTGCTGCACGCCGTCGGCGACGCGCTCGAGGCCAACCGCGCAGCGCTCGTCGAGGTCATGGCGGCCGAGGCAGGCAAGACCATCGACCAGGCCGACCCCGAGGTGTCCGAGGCGATCGACTTCGCGCACTTCTACGGCGAACTCGCCGCGCAGCTCGACGAGGTCGACGGTGCGACCTTCACGCCGGCGGCCCTGACGCTCGTCACGCCGCCGTGGAACTTCCCGGTCGCGATCCCCGCCGGTTCGACGCTCGCCGCCCTGGCCGCCGGCTCCGCGGTCGTGCTCAAGCCCGCGCCGCCGGCCGAACGCTGCGGCGCGGTGCTCGCGTCCGTGATCGAGACCGCCCTCGACGCGCACGGCGCGCCCGCCGACCTGCTCGCCTTCGTGCAGGTCGCCGAGGACGAGCTCGGCAAGGACCTCATCACGGCGCCGCAGGTCGACCGCGTCATCCTCACCGGCGCGTACGAGACGGCCGAGCTCTTCCGGTCGTTCCGCCCCGACCTGCCGCTGCTCGCCGAGACCTCGGGCAAGAACGCGATCATCGTCACGCCCTCTGCGGACCTCGACCTCGCCGTGAAGGACGTCGTCGCGTCGGCGTTCGGGCACGCCGGGCAGAAGTGCTCCGCGGCGTCCCTCGTCGTCCTCGTCGGGTCGGTCGCGCGATCGCGCCGGTTCCGCTCGCAGCTGCTCGACGCCGTGTCGTCGCTCACGGTCGGGTACCCGTCCGACCCCACCACGCAGATGGGCCCGGTCATCGAGCCCGCCGTGGGCAAGCTCCTCGAGGGCCTGACCACCCTCGGCGCCGGCGAGCACTGGGCCGTCACGCCGAAGCGCCTCGACGACTCCGGTCGGCTGTGGAGCCCGGGCGTCCGCGGGGGTGTCCGCCGTGGCTCCGCCTTCCACCGCACGGAGTACTTCGGCCCGATCCTCGGCATCATGACCGCCTCGACCTTGGATGAGGCGATCGACATCGTCAACGAGGTCGACTACGGCCTGACCTCCGGGCTCCACTCGCTCGACCCGGCCGAGATCGGTACGTGGCTCGAGCGGATCCAGGCGGGCAACCTCTACGTCAACCGCGGCATCACCGGAGCGATCGTGCGCCGGCAGCCGTTCGGCGGGTGGAAGAAGTCGGCCGTCGGTGCGGGGACGAAGGCCGGCGGCCTGAACTACCTGCTCGGCCTGGGCTCCTGGAGCACGGCACCGGCACAGTCCGGCGTGCCGGCCTCGCGCCCGGTGCAGGAGTTCGTCCGAGCAGCCGGGGTCGCATCCCCGTCGCTCGACCGATCCGCGCCGTCGGACGAGCAGGCCTGGTCGACGCTGTTCGGAGCCGCGGCGGACGTGTCGGCGCTCTCGGCCGAACGGAACATCGCCCGGTACCTGCCGTACCCGGGCGTCCACGTCCGACTCGCGACCTCGGGTGAGGACGCGGTGGCCGGCCTCGTGCGGGTCGTCGCCGCTGCCCTCCGCGCCGGGACCACGGTGGACGTCTCGACCGCCGAGCCGCTGCCGTCGAGCGTCGCGGCCGCGGTCCGTGCGCTGCCGGTCGTGCGCTCGGTTGCCGAGGGCCAGTCGGACCAGGCGTTCGCGCGACGCATCGCCGCCGGACCCTCGACCCGCGTGCGGCTCATCGGCGGTGACCTCGCGGCACTGTACGCGGCGGTCGACGGCCGTCCGGACGTCGCGGTGTACGGCGAGCCCGTCACCGAGGCCGGTCGCGTCGAGCTGCTGCCGTTCCTCCGTGAGCAGGCGGTGTCGATCACGGCGCACCGCTTCGGCACGCCGAACCACCTGACCGACACGCTCATCTAGCGGCGGCGGCGGGCGGCGGCGGGCGGAACCGATGTGCGCAAGGCGGACGGTGGACCGGTGTCACGACACCAGCCGCCGGCCCCGTGCGTACCGTCGGGCCCATGTGCGAGTCCGTCCAGTGCCCCGTCTGCGGCAAGACCACGTGGACCGGCTGCGGCGACCACGTCCGCGACGTGCTGCGCGGGACCCGCCGCCGTGACCGGTGCGCTGGACACGGCTTCCCGAACCACATGCTCGACGGCATGGGTTTCCGGTGAACGACGCCCGGACCGGCATCGTCGATCCGCAGGGCTTCGCGCACGTCCGGCTCACGGTGACGGACATCCACCGGAGCAAGGCCTTCTACGAGCAGCTGTTCGGCATGCCACCCGGCAGCGACTTCAGCGACCAGGTCGACGACCCGACCGTCCGTGACGACCCCTGGCGCACCTACGGCGGGTGCTCGTTCACGTTCCACGGGCAGACGCTCGGGCTCCGACCCGTGGCCGATCCGGGTGACCGCTTCGATCCGGACCGGGTCGGTCTGGACCACCTCAGTCTGCGGGTCCGGAGCGTCGACGACCTCCAGCGCGCCGTCGAGCGGCTCGACGCCGCGGGCATCGAGCACGGGGAGGTCACGGACCTCGAGCCGTTCGGACTCGTGATCCTGTCGGTGCAGGACCCGGACGACATCAACCTCGAGCTCGCCGCCCCTCGGCCCGTCGGCGCCTGAGCTCGCTGGCCGGTAGCCGCGCTCGCCACGGTCGTGCGCAGGAGTCCGGCGTTGGCTCGGGGACATGAGCGAACAGATCGTCCGTCCCCTCGGCCTCGCACACGTGCGGGTCACCGTCACCGACATCCACCGCAGCAAGGCCTTCTACGAGCAGTTGCTCGGCGTCGCGCCCGCGATGGACTTCAGCGAGCACATCGACGAGCCAGGCATCGCCGAGGACCGCGAGCGGCTGTACGGCGGGTGCATCTTCCCCGTGGGGGAGCAGCTGTTCGGCCTGCGCCCGGTGGCGCCGAGCGGCCAGCGGTTCGATCCCGACACCGTTGGGCTCGACCACGTGAGCTTCACGGTCGGGTCCGTCGACGAGCTGCGCGCTGCCGCGTCGCGCCTCGACGGCGCGGGCATCGAGCACGGCGAGGTGACCGACCTCGGCGACGCCGGCATGGTGATCCTGTCGGTGCAGGACCCCGACGACATCAACCTGGAGCTGGCCGCCCAGAAGTAGGTACGGGCCCGTCGGCCGTCAGGCGTCGACCGGGACCGTCATCCGCTCCGTGACGAGCGCGCGGAGGGTGTCCGGCACGGGCGTCGGCCGGCGGGCACCCTCGCGGTCGATGACGACGTGCACGAACTCACCGGTCGCGAGCAGGGCGCCGTCCGACTGGCGGAACAAGCCGAAGTCCCACGCCAGGCTGGTGGTGCCGATGCGCTTCGACCGCATCCCGACCTCGATCACGTCGGGCCACACCGCGGACTCGATGAAGTGGCAGCTCGACGACACGAGCACCGCGATCCACGGCGAGGTGAAGGGGTCGAGCCCGGCCTCCGTGCGGAACCAGTACGTCGCCGCGTTGTCCATCGCGCTGTAGTACAGCGTGTTGTTCACGTGGCCGAACATGTCGTTGTCGTTCCACCGCGTGGGGTACGCGCGGCGGTAGGGGTACTCGTCGAGGGGCATCGGTCTCCGTTCGGTGGGGTGGGGTGTCCGACAGCGAGTGGTCGGACAGTGGCGGTCGGTCAGGGGCGCAGGACGTACTCGAACGTCGTCCGCGCCCGGGCCGGGTCCGGGCGGTCGCCGCTGATCAGGTCGGCGTAGGTGAACGACTCCGAGATGCGGACGAGCAGTCGTGCGAGTTCCTCGGCGGCGAGCGGCGCGGGGTCGAACGCGCCGTGGTCGTGCTCCTCCTGCACGAGTGCGGTCACGACGGCGACGAACCGGCGCTGGACGTCGCTGTCCGTGGTCGTGAGGAGTCGCAGGGCTCGGGCCGGCTCGCGTGTCAGGAACGTCCGGAAGTAGGGCGCCTCGATGAGGTCCGCCGTGAAGTGGTCGAGCACCGCCACGATCCGTGCGGCGCCGAGCAGGTCCGCCGCGGCGCGGGACGCGGCGTCGAGCGTCGGGACGGCCAGTGACCAGAGGATCTCGGACAGCAGCTGGTCGCGGTTCCCGACCCAGCGGAACAGGGAGGTGCGGTCGACCCCCAGCGACGTCGCCAGGGATCCCATGTCGATCCGGGAGCCGGCGATGAAGCTGTGCCGCGCGGAACGGAACGCGCGTCGGGACTCGGGATGTGCCTCCAGTCTGGCGGTGAGCGCAGACGGGACGAGGGCCGCGCCGAGCGTCCCCATGTCGTGTGCTGTGCGTTCCTGTGAAGGCACGGTCCTCCCTTGCAACGTTTTCGAGAATGATGCACGCTCGGGGGTATGTCAACGACGTCCGTGCCCACCACCCTGCTCGAGTCCGACTTCTACCGGTTCCAGGAGGGACTGACGGAGCGGGAGCGGGAGTCGCTCGGGCAGCTGCGTGCGTACCTCGAGTCCGAGGTCCGCCCGATCGTCGACGACCACTGGGCCCGGGCGGAGTTCCCGCGCCAGACCATCGCGCCGCTCGCGGAGCTCGGCATGTACGGGCCGAGCATCCCGCTCGTACGGCAGTTCGAGAACTCGGCCGTGTACCGCGGGTGGGCGGCCCTGGAGCTCGGGCGGGTGGACGCGAGCGTCGCGACGTTCATCGGCGTGCAGTCCGGTCTGGCGATGAACTCGATCGCGGTGGGCGGCAGCGACGAACAGCAGCGGGAGTGGCTGCCGCGGATGGCGACCGGCGAGGTCATCGGGGCGTTCGGGCTGACCGAGCCGCTGTCCGGCAGCGACTCCGCACGTGGCCTGCGGACCACGGCTCGGCGCGAGGGCGACACCTGGGTGCTCGACGGTGAGAAGCGCTGGATCGGGAACGCGACCTTCGCGGACGTGGTCGTCATCTGGGCGAAGGACGTCGCCGACGAGCAGGTGAAGGGCTTCCTCGTCGCGACGGACACCCCCGGGTTCGCCGCGACGAAGATCGAGGACAAGATCGCGCTCCGTGGCGTGCAGAACGCCGACATCGTCATGCAGGGCGTGCGGGTGCCCGAGTCGCGCCGGCTGCAGCGCGCGAACTCGTTCCGCGCCACCGCCGAGGTGCTGCGCCTGACCCGGACCGAGGTCGCCTGGCAGGCGATCGGCATCGCGGTCGGTGCGTACGATGCGGCGCTCGCCTACGCCCGGGAGCGCGTGCAGTTCGGCAAGCCGATCGCATCGCACCAGATGGTGCAGGACCTGCTCGTGAAGTCGCTCGCGAACATCACGGCGTCGATCGCGCTGTGCACCCGGGCGTCCCAGATGCAGGACGAGGGCATCGGCGCGGACGAGCACTCGGCGATGGCGAAGGCGTTCGCGACCGCTCGGATGCGGGAGACCGTCGGGTGGTGCCGCGAGGTGCAGGGCGGCAACGGCATCGTGCTCGACAAGGGTGTGGCGCGGTTCTTCGCCGACGCCGAGGCGATCTACTCGTACGAGGGCACGCGCGAGGTCAACACGCTCATCGTGGGGCGGGCGATCACGGGCCAGGCCGCGTTCGTGTAGGGCGCGGGGCGGGGTTCGCGGCGGCCGCTGGGGAACGTCATTGCTGTTGTCGTACGACAGCGGTGGTGACGCTCCTTGCGGCTGCAACCGTTCGGCACGCGAAGGTGCGACAAGGCCGATGTCGTACGACAGCGGCGTTGACGTACCACAGCGGCACAGCCAACGCCCACGCCCCGCCACGCCCGCGCCTGGGCACGCGGCACCGCCCCCGCCGCCTACCCCAGCAACTCCGGCCGCTCCCACTCCTCGCCCAGCACGTGCTCCGCCAGGAACGCGAACACCGTCTGGTACCAGACCACCGCGTGCTGCGGCGCGAGCACCCAGTGGTTCTCGTCCGGGAAGTACAGGAACCGGTGCGGCATCGCCCCGTCCGGCCCCGCGTGGTGCTCGGCGAGCTCCGCCCAGAGCCGCAGTCCTTCGCCGATGGGCACCCGGTAGTCACGGTCCCCGTGCACGACCAGGAGCGGCGTCGCGATCTCCGCCACGAAGCGGTGCGGGTCGTTCTCGTGCAGCCCCTGCTCGTCGAAGATGGACTGCCAGTACTGCGCCGAGTCGGTCGTCCCGGCGAACTGGTCGAGCGCCCACAGGCTCGCGTGCGTGACGATCGCCCGGAACCGGTCGGTGTGCCCGGCGACCCAGTTCGCCATGTACCCGCCGAAGGACCCGCCCATCGCCGCGGTCCGGGTCTCGTCGACGTCGTCGCGCGCGACCACGGCGTCCGTGATCGCCATCAGGTCGGTGTACGGCGCCTGCCCCCACGCGTTCCACCCGCGGTTCACGAAGTCGAGCCCGTACCCGGTCGACAGCGCCGGGTCCGGCAGCAGCACGGCGTACCCCCGCGCGACCATGAGCTGCGGGTTCCACCGCCACGACCACTGGTTCCACGAGTT
This sequence comes from Curtobacterium sp. AG1037, assembly GCF_003349855.1. Classification (NCBI taxonomy): domain Bacteria; kingdom Bacillati; phylum Actinomycetota; class Actinomycetes; order Micrococcales; family Microbacteriaceae; genus Curtobacterium; species Curtobacterium sp. AG1037. The sequence goes on from NZ_QQAO01000008.1 coordinate 91,996, forward strand.
CAGCGGTCCGCCGTGGATCCAGAGCAGCAGCGGGTGCGGTCCGTCACCCTCCGGCAGCAGCAACCAGCCGCGCACGCGGGCACCGTCGGCCGCGGTCACCGCGACCTCCTCGGTCCGCGCGGGCACCTCCGGCAGCGGCGCGGGGGTCGCGAGCGGGGTCACCGTCCCGTCGGTCGCGATCCGGACGGGGTGCAGCGGCGCCGCCCAGGAGGCACGGAGCGCCACCACGACGTCCGTCCCGCCCGCCACGCGCAGGCTCGAGTACGCCCAGTCGTCGTGGGTCACCTGCTCGACGGCGCCGCCTTCGAGCGGGATCCGGAAGAGCGGCGCACGCCCGTCCTGGTCCGCCACCGCCAGGAGCGCACCGTCGTCCGGCGTGAACACGAGCTCGGACGGCCACCGGTCCCAGTCCGTGGCGACGCGACGAGCCCCCGAGCCGTCGACCGCGGCGACCCACACCTCCTGCTCGTGCGCGCCGGCCGGGGTCGACCGGACCGTCCGCACCCAGGCGATCGTGGTGCCGTCGTGGCTCAGTGTCGGCAGCTCGTGGTCGACGCCCTCCTCGTCGAACAGCACCGTCCGGGTGCCCGTCGCGACGTCGATCGTGACGACGGCCGACCGGGTGCCGCGGGCCTCCTGCACGCCGACCGCGGCGAGCACGGTCGACCCGTCCGGCGACACCGTGCCGCCCACGTGGTCGAGCGTGCGACCGGGCGCCGGCGTGAGGTCGTGGGGGACCGGCAGGTGCGCCGGGTACCGCGCAGCGCAGTCCTCGTCCGCGCCGGGCTCCGACGCGGCGTCGGCCGCGGCCGTCGACGGCACGCGGGCCTCGGGCTCCCGCAGCTCGGACGTGTCGAGTGCGAGCAGGTGCGGCTGCGCCGGACCGAGGTCGTGGTCCCAGAACCGGACCGGGTAGGTCTCGTGCAGGACCGCCCGGACCCGACGGTCCTTCCGTCGGTCCCGCAGCCGGGCGTCCTCGGCGACCACGGTGTCGCGGTCGGTCCCGGCACCGGGCAGCAGGTCGGCCGTCAGGACGACGGTGTCGGCTGCGCTCGCGACGCCGAACACCCCGCCGACGCCACCCGCCAGGGCCGTCACGGGTCGTGCCTCGCCCCCGGCCACGGGCAGGAGCCAGAGCTGCGCGCCCTCGGCGTCGTCCCCGGACTCGTCGGGGCGTGCCGATACGAACAGCAGGTCGCCGGAGCGCGTGAAGGCGACCCCGCCCTCGCCCTTCGCCGAGCGCGTCAGCCGCACCGGGGCGCCGGACCCGCCCGCGTCGGACGGCGACGCCGGCACCTGCCACACCGACCGTCGGTACCCGGTGCCGCGCTCGTCCAGGGCGCTCACGGTCAGGGCGACGCGCGTGCCGTCCGGACTCAGCGCGATCCCGTCCACGCGGGGCAGGGCGGTGTACTGGTCCAGGTCGGAGAACGGCGTCGTCATGCCCTCACGCTACGGCTGTCGTGCACCGTGCAACAGGGGGCACCGGCGACGGAGCCGCTCAGGCCCGGGCGACGAAGCCGCTCAGGCCCGACCGGCGGAGCCGCTCAGGCCCAGAACGCCGCGATCGCCTCGGCCACCGTCTGCCCCTGTCGCCGCCCCTCGGTGGACGCGGGTGCCTGGGTCGACAGCGACAGCGAGTCGTCGCCGAACGCGTGCTGCGAGGCACTGTCCGCGACGACGACCTCGACCGAGCTCCCGCCGGCGCGCAGGCCCTCGACCGCGACGTCGAGCCACGGCCCGAGCGGCGACGGCCCCTCGGGACCGCAGGCGATCACGAGCACCCGCTCGTACCCGGCGGCGACGTCGGCGTTCGTCGCGGAGCGCATCCCGCCGTCGATGTGCGGCACCCCGTCGACGTGGACGGGCGACCAGACGAACGGCACCGAGCAGCTCGCGGCGACCGCCCGGGGGAGCGGGACGCCGGACTCGGCCGTGAGCACCCGGAAGGTCCCGTCGACGGCGTCGATCGCGGTGACGCCGAACGGCTTCGTCGGCCACTCGGTCGTCGGCAGCGTGTGCGAGAACGTCGCGATGCGCTCCTCGTCGGTCTGCCCGGTCACGACCTGCTGCGCCACGGCGCCGAGACGGGCGCGGGCCTCCTGCTCCGAGGCGGCGCCGGTCAGGACCTGTACGAGCCGCTCCTGGTAGTCCTCGGACGCGATCGGGGCGGGCTCCTCGTAGCTCGTCGGCAGCGGTGCGTGCTGCTGGTCGTACGCGGCCTGCACCTGCCCGGCGCGGACGAACGCCCCGACGACGCTGCCGGCGCTCGAGCCCACCACCAGGTCGGCCGCGTCGAGATCGACCCCGGCGTCCTGCAGTGCGGAGAGCACGCCGACCTCCCACGCGATGCCGGCGACGCCGCCACCGCCCAGGACGAGGGCTCGGGTACCGGGGGCGGGGGTGGCGAGTTCGCTCATGCGACCTGCTTACCAGGTCCGGGAACAGCGGACGGGAGGATCGTGGCGGGCCCCGCCACGATCCTCCCGTCCGTCACCGCGTCAGACCGACGCGACGTCGATGAGCACCTTGCCGACCGCGTCGCCCTCGACGGCGTCGTGGGCTGCGGCGGTGTCCTCGAGCGCGAAGCGCACGAGCGGCAGGCCCGCGTCCTCGCCGACGGGCAGGACGCCGTCCCGGAGCGCGGCGGTGACGTCCTCGGCGGCGGCCGCCAGCGCGTCGTCACCGATCGTGTAGAGCAGCAGGAACTGGTAGCGGGCGTTCACGCTCATGTTCGGTCGGATCGGCAGGGTCGCGTCGTCCCCGCCGTTGTTCGCGTAGATCGAGACGACCCCGTGGTTCGCGAGGACGTCCGCGACGAGCCCGGCGTTCTGCGGGATCGAGACCTCGACGACGATGTCGACGCCGTCCGGGGCGATCTCGCGGATGCGGGCGGCGGCGTCCTCGTCGCGGTAGTTCACCGTGTGGTGCGCGCCGGCGGCGGTCGCGAGGGCCGCCTTGGCGTCCGAGCTGATGGTCGTGACGACGGTGGCGCCGGCCCAGCGGGCGAGCTGGATCGCCGCGTGTCCGACGGCTCCGGCGCCGCCGGCGACCAGCACCGTGCGTCCGTCGAGCGCCCCGGGGGACAGGCGCGACGGACCGTGCTCGTGCGTGGTCAGGGCGCGGTGTGCGGTCATCGCGGGGACGCCGAGCGAGGCGCCCACGTCGAAGCTCGTGCCCTCCGGGAGCCGGACGGCGCGGGCGGCGGGGACGACGGTGTACTCCTGCGCGGTGCCGGTCGGGCGGCTCGCAGCGGCCATGTAGAGCCAGACGCGGTCGCCCTCGGCCAGGTCAGTGACGCCCTCGCCGACGGCGTCGACGACCCCGGCTCCGTCCTGGTTCGGGGTGATCTCCGGGAAGGGCAGGGCGTCACCGTAGGTGCCGCCGGCGCGGGCCTTCCAGTCGGTGGGGTTCACGCCGGAGACGACGACGCGGACGCGGACCTCGCCGGGGCCGGGCTGCGGGACCTCCCGGTCGACCAGGTCGAGGACGCTGCTGGCTCCGGGCTTCGTGTAGACGATCGATCGCATGGGACCAGGCAACCACCGCGGGGTCCCGGGGCTTCCCGGTGACGCTCAGCGGGCGTCGTAGGCGTCGCGGGACTCCTGCACCTCGGCCATGTGCATCGTCGCCCAGTCCTCGAGCGGTTCGAGCACGGTCCGGAGCGACCGGCCGCGCTCGGTCAGCTCGTACTCGACGTGCGGCGGGATCTCCGGGTACACGGTGCGCGTGACCAGGCCGTCACGCTCGAGGGCGCGCAGGGTCTGCGTGAGCATCTTCTGCGAGACGCCCTGCACCCGGGACGCGAGCGCCGAGTACCGGAGCGGACCACCCGCGAGCGACCCGATCGTCAGGACGCTCCACCGGTCCCCGATCCGGTCGAGCAGCTGCCGCGAGGGGCAGTCCGCCGCGTAGGGGCTGTACTCGAGCGCTGACATCACGACCTCCGTTACGCACTGACAGGTGCCTACTTCCTGAAGGAGAGTATCGCGAGTACGGTCGGTCGCACCAGATCCACGTCCGAGGAAAGGACCACCATGACGAGCATCGTCGTCTTCGGCGGCACCGGGTACGCCGGCTCCGCCATCACCCGCGAGGCACTGTCCCGCGGCATCGCCGTCACCGCCGTCGCGCGCGACACCTCGAAGCTCGACGCCGCCGAGGGGCTGACCCTCGCGCAGGGCGACGCCTTCGACGCCGACTTCGTCGCGGACGTCACGAAGGGCGCCGACGTCGTCGTGGTCGCCCTGCACGCGGTCCAGGCGGACGGCAGCGAGCTCAAGGACAAGTTCCGGCACTTCGTCGACGCCGCAGCCGCAGCCGGCGCGCGCCTCGGCATCGTCGGCGGCGCGGGCTCGCTGCTCGTCGCCGAGGGCGGCCCGGCCCTGTTCGACACCCCGGACTTCCCCGACGCGTTCAAGGGCGAGGCGAAGAGCCACGCCGAGGTCCTCGAGGCACTCAAGGCCTCCGGCACCGAGGTCGACTGGTTCTACGTGAGCCCGGCGGCGGCCTTCGGCGGCTACAACCCCGGCGAGCGGAAGGGCACCTACCGCACGACGGACGACGTGCTGCTGACCGACGCCGAGGGTAACTCGGACATCTCCGGCGAGGACTTCGCGATCGCCTTCGTCGACGAGGTCGAGCACCCCGCGCACCACCGCGCCCGCTTCGGCGTCGCGTACTGACGCGCGGCGCGCCGCACAACGGAAGGCACGCCGCACCACGGAATCCCGTGGCGTGGCGTGCCTTCTGTTGTGCGTGGCGGCTACGGCGGGGTGCGATCCGCGAGAGCGTCCCGCGGCACGCGTGCGCGCGACCCGACCACGCGGCGGCCTGGAGGCGCGTGGCGGCCGTGCCCCGTGCCTCCCGTCCGGCGGGTGGTGCGTGCTGTTCGCGCACAACCGGAAGCACGCCGCGCCACGCGATCACGTGGCGCGGCGTGCTTCCCGTTGTGCGGAACGCCCGTGCGCGCGCCGCGCGCCCTACCGCTGCCCGACGATCGCGGGCAGCGGCAGGTGGTGTCGCATCCGCACCGCCAGGTGCAGCCCACCCCGCCGGGCGAGCACGAGCCCGACCACCGCGGCCGCCACCGCCGGGACGCCCCCGGCGACGACCATGCCGACGTGGGCCCCGAAGTGGTCGACGACCTGGCCCATGAGCGGACCGCCGATCGCCTGGCCGCCCAGGAGCACCAGGACGTAGAGCGACATCACCCGGCCGCGGATCGCGACGTTCGACGACAGCTGCACGAGCGAGTTCGACGCCGTCATGAACAGCAGCTGCGACATCCCGACCGCGAGCAGGGCGACGGTGAACGGCGCGATGACCGGGATCGACCCGGACACCACGAGCAGCACGCCGGTCCAGAACACCCCGCCGACGATCGTGCGGAGCCGGACGGTCGCCCGACGCGTGGACAGCAGCGCACCGGCCAGGGCACCGACCGCGACGGCGGAGTTGAACAGGCCGTAGCCGCCCGCGCCGACGTCGTACACCTGCGACGCGAAGGCCGACAGCAGCACGGGCATGGTCAGCGCGAAGACCGAGAAGAACACCATCAGGACGACCGGTACCAGGATCGTGGGCTTCCGGACGGCGTAGCGCAGCCCCTCGACGAGCTGCCCCTTCGTCCGCGGTGCCGGCGGGGTGCGGTGCAGCTCCGACGCCCGCAGGAACCCGAGGGTCACGACGACGGCCACGCACGCGACCGCGTTGACGCCGAAGGACCACCCCGCACCGACCGCGACGAGCAGGGCGCCGGAGAGCGCCGGGCCGATCATGCCGCCGAGCTGGAACACGCTCGAGTTCACGCTGATCGCGTTGCGCAGGTGCTGGTGGCCGACGATCTCGGTGACGAACACCTGGCGCGCCGGGTTGTCGATCACGGTCACCATGCCGACCAGGAACGCGATCACCCAGATGTGCCACGCCTGCACGACGCCGGTCAGGGTGAGCACGGCGAGCAGGGTGGAGAGCACCGCGAACGCGCCCTGCGTCAGCATCATCAGCGCCCGCTTCGAGAACCGGTCGACGAGCACCCCGCCCCAGAGCCCGAACAGCAGCATCGGGGCGAACTGGCACGCCACCGTGATGCCGACCTGCGCCACCGAGCCGGTCAGCTGCAGGACGAGCCAGTCCTGCGCGATGCGCTGCATCCACCCCGCGGTCATCGCCACGAGGTTCGTCGCCGTGAACAGGCGGAAGTTCGGGACGGAGAGCGCGATGAGGGTGTGGCGCCACGGCGGGCGTTCGGCCTGGATCGGGAGGGGTTCGGTGGGTGGGGGGAGGGTCGTCGATGACGCACTCACGGTGGTGGGGCTCCGGATCGTCGCGGGCGGACGGATGGTCGGTACCCACTCGAAACTAGTTCCACCCGGGCCATTCGGCTCCCGTATGGTGGCTATCACTCCATTGCGGAACGCAATGAGCCGAACGCGATCAGTCAGGCCCCCGAGGAGCACCGATGCTCGACCCCGTCCTGCTGCGCACCTTCCTGGCCGTCGCCGAGACCGGCAGCTTCACGCTCGCCGGGCAGCGTCTCGGGATCAGCCAGCCGACGGTCTCGCAGCACGTCCGTCGCCTCGAGACCGCGGTCGCCCGGACCCTGGTCGCCCGGGACACCCGCGGCGTCGCGCTCACCGACAACGGGGACGCGATGGCGGGGTTCGCGCGGACGATCCTCGCCGCGCACGCCACCGCCGACGCGTACTTCTCCGGTGCCGCCACCCGCGGACGGCTCCGGTTCGGCGCGGCGGACGACCTCGCGATCACCCAGCTGCCGCGGATCCTGCGGGACTTCCGACGCCTGCACCCGCAGGTGAACCTCGAGCTCACGGTGAACCAGTCCGCACCGCTCCTGCGGCGCGTGCACGCCGGACAGCTCGACCTGGTCTTCATCAAGCAGACCGCGGGGGAGTCCGCCGAGGGCACCCGCGTCGCGACGGACCAGATGGTGTGGATGGCGCAGGACGGCATCGCCCTCGAACCCGGCGAGCCGGTGCCGCTCATCGCCTACCAGGCGCCGAGCATCAGCCGGCAGATGGCGATCGACGCGCTCGAGGCCGCCGGCCGCACCTGGCGGATCACCTGCAACACGCGGGACGTCAACGGGGTCCTCGCGGCGGTCCGGGCCGGGATCGGGGTCGCGGTCTTCCCACACTCGCTCATCCCCGCGGACCTCGTGAAGGTGTCGCAGCGCCTGTCGCTGCCGGACCTGCCGGCCGTCGACTACGTCCTGATCGCGAACCCGACGGTGCAGCGCGAGCCGATCGACGCCCTGACGAACGCGATCACCTCGCGCGGGGTCGTCCGCGCGGTCTGACCCGGTGCCCCTACGGGGCGAGCGTCGTCGTCGCGCCCGTGCCGGTCAGGTCCGGCAGCGTCACGCCGGCGAGCGGCAGGACCGCGGTCGCGACCGCCCACAGCAGCACGAGGGTCCCGACCCCGCCGAGCGCGGCGCCGAGGAGCGCGAGCGGCCGCTGCCACGTCGCCGTCCGGTCCCGCAGGACGGTCGCCGAGAGCAGCAGCGCCACGACCCCGAGCGCGAGTCCGGTCGCGTGCACGCTCGCCGGCGCGGTGAACCACCAGGCCGCCAGCGCGAGCGTCGCGATCCCGGTCAGGGCACCGAGCGCCGCTCCCGGGGTGGGGCCGACGGCGGGCCGGCGGTCGGTCCGCGTGGTCGCCGATCCGGCCTGGAGGCGCGGTGCCCGTCCGGCACGTCCGCTCGCGGCCGTCGCACGGTCGGGTCGCGGCAGCTCCTGCGTCCGGTGGGTGGCGTCGGTGGCGGGTCCGGTCGCCGTGGCTGGTGCAGGCGCAGCGGGCGCGGCAGCCGGAGCCGGGGTCGGTGCGGCGGGCGTGATGATCGCGTCGAACGCCCGGGTCGCCGCGTCGGACGGCGGGGTGGCCGCGGGCAGCGGTGCCTGCTGTCGGGCGAAACGTGCGGGGGTCCGGTAGCCGATCGGCCCGGAGGGCTCCGGCTCCGTGCCCTCGACCACGACGTGCTCGAGCCCGGGCACCGAGAAGCGCGGTTGCCCGACCTCGGGGACGGCGGGCTGCACCGGCGCGGGCGGCGCCGGCAGCGGGGCGGCGACGGTCGGTGCCGGGGTCGACGTGGGGGCGACGGCCGTCGGGGACACCGGGACCGCGTCGGTGTTCGGGACCTGCACGGCGGGCGAGGTCGGGGCCGGCGGCAGGAGGTCCTGCTCTGGCGGGAAGTCGGGGACGACGACGTCCTCCGGCGACGGCAGGTGCGTGACGGGTCCGGGCTCAGCGCTCGCGACCGCTGCGGGCGGGAGTTCCGCAGCGGCTGCCGTGGTGGCGACCCGCTCGGACAGGTGCGACGCGACGGCGGGGGCGGGGTGTGCCTCCAGGCCGGGGTCCGCGACCACGGTCGTGACCGCAGCGTGCGGCGGCGCGGTGACCCAGGCGGGGACCGGTCGGCGCGGCCGGTCCCGGTCCGGCATGCGGTGCGACGCCACTGGTGCTCCCTCGTCCGTGCTGATCCATCGTCAGTTCTATCCGTCTGCATGGAGCTCGGCGCAGCCCCAGTTCCGGGGACGCGGGGCTGCGCCGAGTGGGGATCACATGTCGCGGTAGCGCTTCGCCTCGGCGAGCTTGCCGCGCAGCTCGTCGGCCGTGTACCGCGTGACGTACCCGGGGGTGTCCCGCTGGATGCGCCAGCCCTCGGCGAGCGGCCCGGCGTCGACGACGTCGAAGCCGAACGAGTCGATGAGCTCCGACACGACGGCCTTGGCGTCCTCGTCGTCACCGGCGACGACCAGGGCGCGGCGGTCCGCGGTGCCGGCGGGCTGGGCCTCGTCGGTGAGGGCCGTCGCGGCGATGTGGTTGAAGGCCTTCACGACGCGGGCGCCGGGCAGGTGGTCCTGCAGGAGCTCGGCGGTCGTGGTGGTCTCGTCGTCGAGGGCCGCGATGTGGCCGTCGCGCTGCGGGTAGTAGTTGTTCGTGTCGATGACGACCTTGCCGACGAGGGGTTCGACGGGGATGGTCTCGATCGCGGCGAGCGGGGTGGTCACGACGACGATGTCGCCGGCGGCCGCCGCCTCGTCACGGGTCGCCGCACGCGCGCCGTCGCCGAGTTCCGCGACGAGGTCCTGCAGCGTCTCCGGTCCGCGCGAGTTCGCGATCACGACCTGGTGGCCGTGCTGCACCGCGAGACGTGCGAGCTGGGATCCGATGTTGCCTGCTCCGATGATGCCGATGGTGGTCATGCGAGCTGCAACACCGCGTGTGGCGGCGCATTCCCGCACAGTGCGTGGCCCGTCCCGGCCGGGTGGGACGGCGAGTCACGGCCGGGTGCATGATGGCCGCATGGCCCACGAGTTCCGCGACGAAGCCGACCGCGACCGCTACGCGATGTACGTCGACGGCGAGCTCGTCAGCGTGCTCGACCGCCGCGCGACCGACGACGCGGTGTCGTTCCCGCACACCTACACAGTGCCGAAGCACCGCGGCCACGGGTACGCGGCGCAGCTCGTCGAGCACGCCGTCGCGGACGTCGAGGCCACCACCACGAAGCGCATCGTCCCGATGTGCTGGTTCGTCGCGAAGTGGTTCGACGAGCACCCCGAGAAGGCCGACCTGCTCAGCCGCGGCGCTGCGGACTGACCCCACCACCCGGAGGCGACGATGCCGACGATCACCCCGTTCCTCTGGTACGACGACCAGGCCGAGCCCGCGGCGCGGTACTACACGAGCCTGTTCGAGGACAGCCGCGTCGACAGCGTCGCGCGGATGCCCGACGGGTCCGCACTGGTCGTCGAGTTCACGCTCCTCGGGCAGCAGTACCGCGCGATGAACGGCGGACCCGGCCACCCGCACACCGACGCGGTGTCGTTCCAGGTCGACGTCGACACGCAGGACGAACTCGACCGTGTCTGGGACGCGCTGCTCGCGGACGGCGGCGAGCCCGTCGCGTGCGGCTGGCTCCGGGACCGCTGGGGCCTGTCGTGGCAGGTGACCCCGTCGATGATGGGGGAGCTCATGACCGGCAGCGGCGACCCGGACGCGAACGCCCGGGTCTTCGCGGCGATGCAGGAGATGGTCAAACTCGACATCCCCGCACTCCGGGCCGCGGCGGCGGGTCACTGAGGACGCCCCGCACGTACCCGCCGGTATGGTGGCGGGACCGATCGGCGCCGACGGACGGCGCACCCCCGCGAGAGGCTGGAGACCGAGATGAGCAGCCCGAGCTCCGACGTGCGGGACGGAGACGTCCGCGACGGAGACCTCCGGAACGGCGACGTCCGGAACAGCGACGTCCGGAACAGCGACATCGGCCGCGCGTACACGGAACTCTCCCGGATCACCCGGCGCGCGAGCATCCGCGCCCGCGGTGACGACGAGGCACTGAGCGTCGTCGACCAGTCCCTCGTCGACTTCGTCGTGCAGCACCCCGGCTGCATGGCCATCGACATCGCCCGGTACCTGCGGCTCAACCGCTCGACGATCTCGCGGCAGCTGTCCGGGCTGCTCGCCGCCGGGCTCGTCCGCACGACCGACGGCGGGTCCGGCAACGCCAAGCCACTCGAGGCCACCGACGCCGGTCGCGCCGCACTCGACCGGTCGGTCCGGATGCACCGCAGCGCCCTCGAGGAACGGCTCGCCGAGTGGTCCGACGACGACGTCGCCCTGCTCGCCGGGCTGCTCGAGCGGCTCGGCGCCGCGGACGAGGCCGGCCTGCCGATGCCCGGTCGCACGGCCCCGTGACGACGTCGTTCGTCCTGCTGTCCGACACGCACCTGCCGAAGCGCGCGAAGGACCTGCCCGCCGGGCTCTGGGCGGACATCGACGCCGCGGACCTCGTGGTGCACGCGGGGGACTGGGTCGACCTGGCCACCGTCGACGCCGTGCAGGCACGCTCCCGGCGCTTCGCGGGCGTCCGGGGCAACAACGACGGTCCCGAGTTCGACGACCGGCTGCCCCTCGTCGCGCACCTGCTGGTCGAGGACCTGCGCTGGGCGGTCGTGCACGAGACCGGGGCCGCGACCGGTCGGGAGCGCCGGGCGGACCGGGACCACCCGGACACCGACGTGCTCGTGTTCGGGCACTCGCACATCCCGTGGGACACCGTCGCCCCGTCGGGCATGCGGCTGCTCAACCCGGGATCGCCGACGGACCGCCGCCGCCAGCCCGACCACACGTGGATGCGCGGCGAGGCCTCGGGCCGCGACCTGACCGTCGAGCTCGTCCGTCTGCCCCCGCGCTGACCCCGGGCGCGCGCCCGCCCCGGGGCACGCGCCCCGTGTCAGTCCGTCGGCATCCGGAAGAACGCCAGCTCCCAGGCCGTCGACGCCCGGAACGCCGCCGTCATCCGACCGCGCTCCTCGGCGCTCGCCGCGGCCGCGTGGCGCTCGACCCAGTCTGTCGCCGCCGCCGAGGCCGCCGCGAACCCCGGGTCCCCGTAGGCGCCGAGCCAGTCGCCGAACAGGTGTCCCTCGGGCGCCCGGCCGAGCTGCGTCCCGACCCAGGCGTAGACCCGGAAGCACGGCAGCACCGCGGCCGCCAGGACCGCCGCCGAGCCGGTGTCCGCCGCCCGCTGCAGGTGCGCGAGGTACCCGGCGCACACCGGGTGCACGGGGTCGTCCGCGCGAGAACCCGCGAGCCGGCGGTGGTGCAGGTCCCGCGCTTCGTCCGCACACCCCTGCGCGGCCCCCGCCCAGAACGCCGCCTCGTCCGACGCCGCAGCCGCCGACGACGCGGACGCCGCAGCCGCCGCGGCCAGCGCCGACAGGTGCCCCTGGTACGCCCGCAGGTAGTGCACGTCCTGCGCGAGGTACCCCGCGAAGACCTCCGCCGACAGCGTCCCGTCCCGCAGCCCCACCAGGAACGGCGTCGCGAGGGTCTCCTCGAGCACCCCGGCGACGTCCGTCCACCACCGGTCCGTCCACCGCACCGGCGGCAGGAGCGCCCGGACGGCGGCACCGTGGTCGACCGGTCCGTTCCCGCTCCCCACGTGCAGGTCGTCCGCCCCGGCCAGTGCGGCGCCGAGCCAGGCCTTCGCCTCGCCGACCGCGAGCTCCCAGTCGCCCGTCCGCACCACGAGCGTCGCGATCGCGCTCGACAGCGAGCACCCCGTGCCGTGCGTGTTCGTCGTCGCGACCCGCGGCGCCGAGAACGTCCGCCGCGCGCCCGAGGGCTCCACGAGCTCGTCGTCCGCCGTGGCCCCGCCGTCGTGGCCGCCCTTCGCCAGGACCCGCACGTCCCACCTCCGTGCGACGAGCAGGGCCGGATCGTCGACGTCCACGGCACTCCCTCCGTCCGACGCGCCCGCTGCCAGCTCCGCCAGCACCGCGAGTTCCGCCCGGTTCGGCGTCACCAGGTCGGCGAGCCCGACGAGCTCCCGGACCGCCTCGACCGCGTCCGCGTCGAGCAGCCGGTCGCCGCTCGTCGCCACCATCACCGGATCGACCACGACGACCGGCGGCCGGTGCGCCCGGAGCCACGCCGTGACCTCGCGGACGACCGCCGCGGTGCCGAGCATGCCCGTCTTCACCGCGTCCACCGTCACGTCGTCGGACACCGCGTCGAGCTGCTCCCGCAGGAACGCCGGGTCCGGCACGTGCACCGACCGCACGCCGTGCGTGTTCTGTGCGACGAGCGCGGTCACGACCGCCATGCCGTACCCGTCGTGCGCAGCGATCGCCTTGAGGTCCGCCTGCACGCCGGCCCCGCCCGTCGGGTCCGTCCCCGCGATGCTCAGCACGCGGGGCACACCCCCGGTCACGCGTCCGCCCCGTGGTCCGGTCGACCGGCCTGGAGGCGCGCCCCACCCCCGCCGTCGTCCGTCCGGTCCGCCCCGTGGCCGGTTCCGGCGGCGTCCCAGGCCGCGACGAGCGCGGCGGCGGCCGCAGCCGGGTCCGGCGCCGCGCAGATCCCGGAGACCACCGCGACGCCGGCGGCGCCGGCGGCCCGGAGCGGTGCGACGTCGTCCGGGCCGACCCCGCCGATCGCCACGCACGGCAGGTCCGTGGCCGCGGCGATCCGGGCGAACCCGTCGTGCCCGAGCGCCGGCGGGTGGTCCGGCTTCGTCGTCGTCGGGTGCACGACGCCGACCCCGAGCAGGTCCACCGTCCCGCGGAGGAGCCGGTCCACGGCCGCCAGGTGCTCCGGCGTGTTCGCGGTCAGCCCGACGTGGGCATCCGCACCGAGCAGGGCACGCGCCGCCGTCACGGGGACGTCCGACTGGCCGAGGTGCACCCCGGCGACGGCGTGCCCGGCGTGCCGCGCCGCCAGGGCCACGTCGAGCCGGTCGTCCACCACGACCGTCGCACGGTCGCCCACCGCGTCCGCGACCGCCGCGGTCAGGGCGAGCAGGTCCCGGGCCGACGCCGTCTTGTCGCGGACCTGCACGATCCGCACGCCGCCGTGCACCGCCGCTCGGACGACCGCGAGCACGCCGAGGCCGTGCCGGTCGCACAGCACGGGGTCGGTCACCAGGTAGACGCCCACGTCCGCGGTCACGCGCCGACCCCCCGCAGGGCGGTCGTCCGGGGTTCGACGGTGATCCGGGCGGTGCGGACGACGTCCTCCGGGGTGAGGGACGCCAGCCGGTCCAGGAACAGCGGCTGGAACGTCCCCGGGCCACCGGCGTCCGCCGCCGCGGTCTCGGCGGCGATCGTGTGCACCGCCGTCGCCGCGACCGCCGCGGCCCCGGGGTCGTCCGGGGTGACCGCCGTGAAGGCCGCGACGACCGCACCGAGCGCGCACCCGCCGCCCGTGATCCGCGTCAGGAGCTCCGTCCCGTTCGCCACCCGCACCACGCCGGTGTCGGGCGCGACCACGAGGTCGACCGCACCGGACACGGCCAGCGCGCCCACGATCCTCCCGTCCGACGCCCCGACGGCCGCCGCACGCGCGTCGTCTGGGCCGACCGTGCTGTCCACGCCGCGCCCGCCGGTGCTCGCGCCGAGCACGGCGAGGACCTCGGAGGCGTTGCCGCGCAGCACCGTGGGGCGCAGGGCCAGGAGCTCGTGCGCCAGCGCGGTGCGCACCGGGAGCGAGCCGACGGCGACCGGGTCGAGGACCCACGGGGTACCCGCCTCGACGGCGGCGGTCGCGGCCTCGACGGACGCGGCACGCGGCTCGGCGTGCGGGGTGCCGGTGTTCACCAGCAGGGCGTCGGCGACCCGGGCGAACGGGCCGGCCTCGGTCGTGACGTCGACCATCGCGGCCGAGGCACCGAGGGCCAGCAGGACGTTCGCCGTGACGTTCTGCACGACGGTGTTCGTGATGCACTGCACGAGCGGCGAGCGGGCCCGGACGGCCTCCAGCAGGTCGGCGGTGCGGTGGGCCCAGGCAGGGGAGGGCGCAGCGTTCTCCATGGACGATCCCTTCGCGAGTACGAGCTCGAGCAGGTTCGACGGGTGTGATCTCAGCCGCCCCGTGGCGGCACCCCGTGTCTCGGGGCACACGGTACACGAGCCGTCCGCAGTCATCGCGGGGGCCCGTGTGCCAGGCTTGACGGGTGCCAGCTCCGACGCCTCCCGGACCCCCGCCCGGTCCGCGCGACCCCGGCGACGCATGGGCGGTCGGACCCGACGGGACGAAGGCGTGGGGCCGCTTCGGCGCCGCCGGCCTGCTCGTCGACGACGGCCACGGCCGCGTGCTCCTGCAGCACCGCGTCGAGTGGAGCCACCACGGGGGCACCTGGGGCATCCCCGGCGGCGCCCGGCACCAGGGCGAGGACGCCGTCACCGGCGCGCTCCGCGAGTCCGCGGAGGAGGCCGGGGTGCCCGAGGACGGCGTCGACCTGCGCCACACGGCCGTCCTCGACCTCGGGTTCTGGACCTACACGACCGTGGTGGGCCGCGCCTCCCGGCCGTTCGACCCGGTGATCGCGGACCGCGAGAGCCTCGCGCTGTCCTGGATCCCGCTCGACCAGGTCGTCGACCTGCCGCTGCACCCGGGCTTCGGCGCCTCCTGGCCGGCGCTCCGCGATGCCATCACGACCACCCCGCACGTCGTCGTCGACGCCGCGAACGTCGTCGGCAGCGTGCCCGACGGCTGGTGGAAGGACCGCGCCGGGGCCGCGTCGCGACTGCTGGCGTCCGTGTCGGCGCTCGCCGCGGCCGGGCTGCCCGCCGACGCCCTCGGGCTCGGGTTCGACCGGTGGTGGCCACGCTGGACCGTGGTGCTCGAGGGCACCGCGCGCGGTGCGGACGACCCCGGTGCCGACGTGGCCGTGGTGCGGGCCGATGGTTCCGGGGACGACGCCGTGGTCGCGGCGACGGCGGCCGCGGTGGATGCCGGCGGCGCACCCGTCGTGGTCGTCACGGCGGACCGCGAGCTGCGGGACCGCGTCGGTGCGCTCGGGGCCGAGGTCCGTGGTCCCGGGTGGTTCCGCGAGCAGGGCTGAGCGACCACCGGGCTCCGGTTCCAGTGTCGCCGGGCTCCGGGCTCCGGGGCTGCCGGGCTCCGGCTCGGGGGCGCCGTCCGACGCGCATCGTGACCGGACCGTGACGGACCGGCCTCGGTGCCGATACGCTGGCGCCCACGTCGACGGAGACGTGCCGACAGGAGGTCACGATGGAGCGTGTCACGAGAGCCGACGACCGCGTCCACCGCCCAGCCGGGCCCTGGACGCCGACGGTGCACCAGCTGCTCACGCACCTGCACGAGCAGGGCTTCGTCGCGGCGCCCGAGCCCATCGCCATCGGCGACGCGCTCGAGACGGTCACCTTCGTGCCCGGCGTCGCGGGCAACTACCCGTGGAGCGCCGAGATCGCGGGCGAGGCGGCGCTCGTCACCTCCGCCCGCCTGCTCCGGCATTACCACGACGCCGCGGCCACGTACCCGCGCAGCACGACCGACGTGTGGTCGCAGGCCGAGCGCCTGCCGGTCGAGACGGTCGTGCACGGCGACTTCGCGCCGTACAACTGCGTCTACGACGGCATCGCGGCGGTCGGGCTCATCGACTTCGACACCGCGCACCCCGGTCCGCGGGTGTGGGACGTGGCGAGCGCGGTGTACCGGTTCGCCCCGTTCACCACCGGGCAGGTCGAGGGCAGCACGGCGCCGACCCTCGACGAGCGACTCGAACGCGCCGCGGAGTTCTGCCGCGCCTACGCGCTCGACGACCGGTCCCGCGGGGTGCTCGTCGAGACGATGACCGCCTCGCTCGTCGCCCTCGTGACGACCATGGAGACCGAGGCCGCCGCCGGCAACCCGAAGTTCATCAGCGACCTGGAACACGGCCACGCCGAGCTCTACCGGGCCGACGTGGCGTACATCGAGGCGAACGCCGACGCGATCCACCAGGCGGTCACCGCGCTCTGACGGACGGACCGCGCCCAGGCAGCGTGCAGCCCGCACGCGGCGGACTCCGACGGATCGTCCGGTAGCGTCGGGAGGCCATGACCGACAGCCCGGCCGACGCCACCCCGTACGAGGTGCTCGGCGTCCTCCCCACCGCCGACGACGACGAGCTCCGTCGCGCCTACCGCCGGGCCGCCCGCGAGTCCCACCCCGACCTGGGCGGGGACGCCCGGCGCTTCCGGCAGGTCCAGGTCGCGTGGGAGCGCATCGGTACCCCCGCCGCCCGTCGTGCGTACGACGCCGGGTCCCGGGCGACGTCGGGGTCCGCCGGTACGAGCGGGCCGTCCGGGTCGTCGAGCTGGCGGAGCGACCCCGGCCGCGACGCGTACGCGCCGCCGGCCGCCCGTCGTGACTCCCGTCCGCGCGCCCGGTCGCACGGCCACCCCGGTGGCCGGTCCCGCGAGGTCTTCCTGCAGGCCGAGCGCGAGTGGGTCGGACTCGGCGACCCGATCGACGACCCCTACGACCCCGTGCTCGTCCGTTCGGCTCCCCGGCACGTCCGACGCCTGCTCGGTGAGGCCCTGGCAGAGGAGGCGACCGCGTCGATCGTGGCGGACATGGGCATCGGCGTGACCGTGTGGCACGACCTGGACGCCGGAGCCGAGGGCAAGCTCGACCACGCCGTCCTCACCACCACGGGGCTCTGGGCCGTCGAGTCGATCGACTGGGGCGGCTCCGTCCGCATCGAGCACGGCGAGGTCACCGGCGAGACCCTGGCGCCGGGGGAGCGCCCGGTCAAGGAGCTGGTCCGGGCGGCCCGTGCGGTGCAGAAGCAGACGCGCGTCCGGTTCACCGGGCGGCTCCTGGTCGTGCCCGACTCCGCGGTGGACGAGGACGTGCAGGTCGTCGGGCCCGCGCGGAAGCCGGCGGCCTTCGTGGTCCGCCGCAGCGCGCTCCGGCAGGTCCTGATCGGCGTGTGGTCCCCGGAGGGCAACGTCGACGTCTTCGCCGTGCGCGACCAGCTGCAGCAGACCGTCCGCTTCGTCTGACCCACGCTCGGTACCCGCGGAGCGGACCCGGACCGGCTCAGTACCCGCGGAGCTTCTCCAGGTCCCGGCGCTCCCGCTTGCTCGGGCGACCGGCACCGCGCTCACGGGTCGGGACGAAGCCGGCCTCCTCGCGGGGGAGCCGCGGCGGTGTGCGGTCCTCGAAGTGCTTCGCGGCCTCCGGGGCGCTCGTCCGCTTCAGGATGATGCCGCGGACGACCACGATCCGGTCGAAGCCGTTCTGCCGGACGCGCACCTCGTCCCCGGGGGCGACCGGCTGCGCGGCCTTGGCCCGCTCGCCGTTCACCCGGACGTGCCCGGCCTTGCACGCGGCGGTCGCGGCCGAGCGGGTCTTCGTGATCCGCACCGCCCAGATCCAGCTGTCCACGCGTGCCTTCTCCACCGGACCAGCCTACGCGGCCGACCCCGCGGCCTAGGCTCGCAGCCGTGCCCCAGCCCGACGAACCCGACGCGTCCACGCGGTCCGAGCCCGCCGCGCTCGCCCGGGCCCGCGCCCTCGCGGTCCTCGCCGCCGCCGCACCCGGGGACCGGCTCGTCGTCCGGGCACACCACGGCGACGGCGCGCGGGACGCCCTCGGCGAGCTCGTCGCCCGCACCCCGACGACGGTGTCGATCGCGACCCGCCGCGGCACCGTCGTCGTGCCCCTGGACGTCGTCGTCGCCGCGAAGTCCGTCCCGCCGCCCCCGGCGCCACGCCCCCGCCGCACCTGACCCCGCGCCGGGACCGCCCGCGCCGCGCCCGCCCCACCTCGCACCGCTGCGGCGAGGCGACCCGACCACGCAGCAGCCCACCCGTAGCCTCGGGGCATGGTCGTCACCGTCCCGCTCGGCACCGAGGACCGGACCGCCCGGCTGACCCTCCACCGCCCCGACCACTGGCACCGCGAGGACGCGCAGCAGGCGGACCTCCGCGTCACCGGTGACGACGTCGTGCTCACCGTCCGCTCCCGCCCGAGCGACCGGACGATCGCCGAGGAGCACACGAGCCTGCTCGAACGGCTCCCGGGCTCGGTCGAGGGGCTGCGCCTGATCGGCTCGGACGCCTGGACCGCGGCCGGGGCCCCCGCACGCCTCGTCGAGTACGTGCGGCCCACCGCGGACGAGTGGACCGAGGGCGGCGACGTCGCCGGTGCGCACCTGCTGTTCGTCACCGGTCGGCACCGGGTCGACGTCACCGTGGAACGTCCGCTCCGCCGGCTCGTCGCCACCGACGACCTCGTCTTCGCCGTGCTCGAGTCGGTCCGAGCGACCGAGCCGACCCCGGCACGGCCGCAGCGCGACCTCGAGCCGCTGCCGGCCCCCGCGCCCGCGCCGGTCCTCGACGGACCGCGGGTGAGCGCCGCGGCGCTCGCGACCCTGCAGGGCCTGGTCGGTCGCCGCTGGAACCCCACCCTCCTCCGCACCGAGGCGGGCCGCGAGCTCGTCGAGGCCGGCCTCGTCGGCCGGCTCGGCACCCTGCCCGAGTCCACGCAGGCGCTCCTCGCACCGTGGCAGGAGGGCACCCAGCCGGTCACGCTGGAACAGCACCTGCCCGACGGGCGGCGGACGCGCCTCCAGGCCTGGTCCGACACCGTCGTCGACGGGACGGACGACGTCGTGGTCGGCTCCGCCACGCCGGAACGGGTCGTCGCACTGCTGGCCGGGAGGCTCGGCATCGGTCCGACGTGGACCTTCCCGTTCCGCACGGGGTCGCTCCGCGCGGACCTGCTGGGTCGCCGCGTCGGCGGCGGCACCGACGTGCCGGACCTGCCCGCGTCGGTCGCCGCGGGCGACCCGCGACTGGCCCGGTTCTGGTCCGCCCCGTGGACCGTCTCGCACCTGCTGCGTCCCGGCCGTCCGGAGCCCGTCACGATCGTGCACGCGGCCGGGCACGGCTTCGCACGCGTCGGACGCACGACGGCCGGGGAGACGTCCTTCCGGACGGACTCCCCGGCCAACGTGTACCGGAGCGTGGTGCGCGCGGTGCTCGCCGCGCCGGCTGCCTAGGCGGCCGGACCCGCGGTCAGGGTGACCGTGACGGTCTTCGCGGCGCCCGTGGCGTCGGTGTAGCCGACCGTCACCTGGTCCCCGACGGAGTGGGCGCGGATCGCCGCCGTGAGGGCGTCGCTCGAGGTGACCGCGGTGCCGTCCAGGCTCGTGATCGTGTCGCCCTCGGTCAGCCCGGCCAGGGCGGCGCCCGAGTTCGCGACCGTCCCGGCGACCGCGACGCCGCCGCTCGTCGCGGTGCCGCTCACCTCGACCCCGAGGAACGCCGGCAGGCCGATGGTGATCGTGTCCGACGCGTGGCCGGCGAGGATCTCGTCCGCGATGGACTTCGCCGTCGCGATCGGGATGGCGTAGCCCGTGACGTCCGCCGACCCCGAGGACGCGGCGGTCGCCATGCCGACGACCTCGCCCTCGCTGTCGAGCACCGGGCCGCCGGAGTCACCCGACACGATGTCCGCGGCGACCTGCAGGAGTCCCTGCAGCGACTCGGTGCCGGTGCCGGACTCGCTCTGCACCTGGATGTCCTGGTCGGTCGCGGTCACGGTGCCCTGGGCGGACACCAGGTCGCCCGTGCCACCGGCGTTGCCGACGTCGGTGATCGCGTCGCCGGTCTTCGCACCGCCGTCGTCGTCGAGCGTGACCGTGGACAGGCCGGAGGCGTCCTTGAGCTTGAGGACCGCGACGTCGTGCGTCGCGTCGGTGCCGACGACCTCGGCGTCGTACTGCTTGCCGGTCGTCTCGTCCGTCACGGTGATGCTCGTCGCGCCCTGCACGACGTGGTTGTTCGTCAGGACCGTCCCGTCCGAGGTCAGGATCATGCCGGTGCCGGCGGCCTGCGACGACGCGTCGTAGTTCAGGACCGTGTCGATCACGACGACGCCCTTCTTCTGCGCGGCCGTCGCGGCGGTGGCGGCCGACTCGGTCGCCGTGCCGGAGCCGGTGCCCGTCCCACCCGTGCCGCTGCCGCCGCCGCTGCCGTCGGTCCCGTTGCCGTCGCCGTACCCGGGGACGGTGAAGCCGTTCGTCCCGGAGCCGCCCGTGCCCGTGCCGGTGCCGGGCAGGGTGCCCTGCGTCTGGCTCGACGTCGTCGTGGTGTGCTGCGAGGACAGGCCGAGTGCCGTGCCGCCAGCGGCACCGAGGATCGCGAGCGCCGCGACGCCGGAGCCGATCACCAGGCCGAGCCGACGGGGCTTGCCGTTCTTCCCGGTCGTGTGCGCCCAGCCGCCGGCGTGCGCCCAGCCGCCGGCGTGCGCCCAGCCGCCGGCGTGATCCGCGGCGGCGGCTGCCCCGGCCCAGTGCTGCTGGCCGTGCGGACCGGCCGGGTTCCCGAGCGACGCCCCGCCGAGGAGCGCCGCGGAGCCGACGAGGTACGGGCCGCGTCCGTCCTGTGTGTAGGCGTAGGGGCCCGAGCCGTCGGCGCCGTACAGGTAGGGGCCGCTGCCGTCGAACGCGTACGCCGGGCGGAGCGTGGTGCGGTCGGCGTGCGGCGCCTCCCACTCGGTCCGCGGTGCCTGCTGCGCGTCGTGCTGGTCGTCGGCCGCTGCGGGGTTCGGGGTCTCGTTCATCGGTGCTCTCCGGTCGTCCTCGGCGCCCTGGTCGAGCGTCGTGGGACCCAGTACAGGCGCCGAACCCATGACGCACCTATGAACGAACCCGACGACTGCTCCGGGGTTCCTCGGGGGCCGCCGAGCAGGGTGCGCGCATAGGCTTGCACCACTGCCCATGCACGCGTCCGCTCCCAGCCCCCGTCCCCGCCTCCGCCGCGCTCCGCTCCTCCGGCCACGGCAGGAACCGGTGTCCCGCGGACGACTCGTCGGCGCCGCCGTGGCCGTGCTCGCCGTCGCAGTGGCGCTCTCGGTGGCCTTCGGGTCACGGCCGATCCCGCTCGGCACCGTCCTCGACACGGTCCTGCACCCGGGACGGCAGGACGAGATCGGGCTCATCGTCCTCGGGAACCGCGTACCCCGCACCGTCGTCGGGCTGCTCGCCGGCGCCGCCCTCGGCGTCGCCGGCGCCGTCATGCAGGGCGTGACGCGGAACCCCCTGGCCGACCCGAGCGTCCTCGGCATCAACGCCGGGGCGGCCCTCGCGGTGGTGGTCGGCATCGCCGTCTTCGGCATCAGTGGCACCGCGGCCTACCTGCCCTTCGCGTTCGTCGGCGCCGGCCTCGCCGCGCTCCTGGTCTACGGGGTCGCCGCGCTCGCCCGCCGCGGCCTCTCACCGGTCGGGCTCGCGCTCGCCGGGGCCGTCGTGGCCGCCGCCCTGTCGTCGATCACCACGGCGGTCCTCGTGACGAGCCAGAGCCTGCTCGACCAGCTGCGGTTCTGGCAGGTGGGGGCGCTCGCCGGCAAGGACCTCGGCACGGCCGGGGTGATCGCCGTGCCGGTGCTCGTCGGGCTCGTCGTCGCCGCCGGACTCGGCCGTTCCCTGAACACCCTCGCGCTCGGCGACGAGCTCGCGGCGTCGCTGGGGCAGCGGGTCGTCCTCGTGCGCGTCGTCGGCGGCCTCGTGACCGTCCTGCTCGCCGGGTCGGCCGTCGCCGCCGCCGGGCCGATCGCCTTCGTCGGCCTGGCCGTGCCGCACGCCGTCCGCCGGCTGAGCGGACCCGACCAACGCTGGACGATCCTCCTGTCCGCCCTGGTCGCGCCCGCGCTCCTGCTCGTCGCCGACGTCGTGGGCCGGGTGGTCGCGTACCCGGGAGAGCTGCAGGTCGGCATCGTGACCGCGCTCATCGGGGCGCCGGTGTTCATCTGGCTCGTCCGCTCGCGCGTGGTGACCGGCCTGTGAGCGCCGTCCGCCGCGAGGTCACCGTCCTCGGCGCCGTCCTCCTGGTCCTCGTCGCCCTGGTGACCGTCGGGCTCGGCGTCGGGGAGATCCCGCTGTCGCCGCTGCAGGTGGGCGCCGCGCTCGTCGGGCACGGCGACACGGTCTCCGACTTCGTGATCGGGCAGCTCCGCGGTCCGCGGGTCGCCGGCGCCGTGCTCGTCGGGGCGGCCCTCGGGGTCGCCGGCGGCATCGTGCAGAGCGTCGTCCGGAACCCGATCGCGAGCCCGGACGTCATCGGCATCACGTCCGGGGCGAGCGCGGCCGGACTCACCGCGATCGTGCTGTTCGGCGCGAGCGGCGGGACGCTGTTCGCCGTCGTGGTCGTCGGGGCCGTGCTCGTGTCGATCGTGATCGCGGCGCTGTCCTGGCGGCGAGGGATCACCGGCAACCGGGTCGTGCTGGTCGGCATCGGCGTCGCCGCGATCTGCCTGAGCATCACGGGGTGGATGCTCACCTCGGGGAGCGTGCAGCAGGCGGGCACGGCGCTCCTGTGGCTGTCCGGCAGCCTGAACGCCGTCGACCGGGGGCTCGTCGGGATCCTCGGCGTAGCGGTCGTGGTCCTGCTCGCGGCTGCCCTCGTCCAGTCGCGCCGCCTGACCGTCCTCGCGCTCGGGGACGAGGTCGCGGCCGCGCTCGGGCTCCGACCCGACCGCGCGAAGGTGCTCCTGCTCCTGACCGCCGTGTGCCTGACCGCCGGGGCCGTGGCGACCGCGGGTCCGGTGGCGTTCGTGGCGCTCATGGCAGCGCCGATCGCACGACGGCTGGTCGGCAAGGGGCGCATCGCGCTCGGGATCACGGCGGCGGTCGGTGCGGCGATCACGCTCGCCAGCGACCTCGTCGCGCAGTTCGCGATCCCGGGGAACGCGCTGCCGGTCGGCGTCGTCACCGGGGTCGTCGGTGCGCCGTACCTGCTCTGGCTGCTGGCGCGCGGGCGCTGACGGCGGGCGTGGGCGCGGGCGCGCGCTGCTGCGTCCTCCCGCACGGTCCGCAGCGGCGTCGCGCAACGTCCTGACGGCTTCCCGCACGACACCCCGCTGACCCCCCGTCCGAGGGTCCCCACGAGCCGACCGTCGGCCGTACGGTCGTCGCGACCGCACGGGCTCCCCGACAGCTCCCGACCCGACGGGCCGCTGGTCCACGTGCACCGAAGGACGACGACCGACATGACCGAACACCGAGGCGACGCCCCCGCGCGACGCCGGCAGTGGGGTTCCGAGCGGCGGACCCAGCCGCTCGACACCCTGCACGCGCGACCCAGCGACCGGAAGCTCGTCTCCGGCCGGGTCGCCATCATCCTGACCATCGCCTTCTGGGTCGCCTACGTGGTGTACACCGTGATCCGGCAGTTCCTCGACTACGGCACGGAGAGCTTCCGCTTCACGACCGAGGCGCTGTCGTACCTGGTGGTCGTCACGTTCCTGACGTTCTCGGCGCTCATGCACCTGGTCGCCCGCCAGGGTGCCCTCGAGCGCTTCGCCACCCACGTCCGCGTGCCCCGTGCCGAGCTCGACCGCCACTTCGCGACCGGGCACACCGCGCCGATGACCGTCCTCGTGCCGAGCTACGCCGAGGAGCCGGACGTCGTCGCCACGACGCTCTGGTCGGCCGCGCTGCAGGAGTACCCCGCGCTCCGCATCGTCCTGCTCGTCGACGACGCCCCGTTCCCGACCGACCCGGAGACCGCCGCCAAGCTCGAGCGCACCCGGGCGGTCGCCACGACGATCCAGCAGCAGCTCGCCGCGCCGTCCCGTCGGTTCCAGGAGGCCTTGTTCGCGGCCGAGGTCGAGGCGTCACGGACCCCCTGCGCGAGCGTCGAGACGCTGCGCACCCTCGTCGAGCACCACCGCTGGGCGGACGCGTGGCTCCGGCGGCACGCCCGCGAGCACGAGGTCGTCGACCACGTCGACCACTTCTTCCACGACCAGGTGCTCATCGGGCTGGCCGACGACCTCCGACTGACCGCCGAGGCGCTCGGGGCCGCGGTCGACAGCGCCGTCGCCGGCGGGACCACGGTCACCGAGGTCACGTCCGAGCGCGTGCTCGAGCTGCACCGCCGCCTCGCGTGGACGTTCACCGCCGAGGTCACGACGTTCGAGCGGAAGCGCTACGCGAACCTGTCGCACGAGGCGAACAAGGCGATGAACCTCAACGCCTACATCGGGCTGCTCGGCGGTGCCTACGTCGCCGAGGAGACCGCGTCCGGCACCGTGCTCCGGCCGGTCGCCGACGAGTCCGCCGCGGACCTCGTGGTCCCCGCGTCCGACTACCTGCTCACCCTCGACGCCGACTCGGTCCTGCTCCGCGACTACTGCCTGCGGCTCGTGTACTTCCTCGAGCAGCCCGAGAACGAGCGCGTCGCGGTGACGCAGACGCCGTACTCGTCCTTCCGGGGCGCGGCGACCCGCATCGAACGGCTCGCGGGCGCGACGACCGACATCCAGCACATCCTGCACCAGGGCATGTCCCGGTACGCCGCGACCTTCTGGGTCGGCGCGAACGCCGTGATCCGGACGCGGGCGCTGCGGGACATCGAGGAGGTCGAGACCGTCGGCGGCTTCGAGGTCCGCCGGTTCGTGCAGGACCGCACGGTGATCGAGGACACCGAGTCGAGCGTGGACCTCGGGATGCACGGCTGGACGCTCGTGAACTACCCCGAGCGGCTGTCGTACAGTGCGACCCCGCCGGACTTCGGGTCGCTCGTCGTCCAGCGCCGTCGCTGGGCGAACGGCGGGCTCCTCATCCTGCCGAAGTACATCCGGCAGGTCCGTGAGCGCCGCGCCCGGGGCGAACGGGTCGGCGTCGTCGAGATGGCGCTGCGCGTGAACTACATGGCGTCGATCGCCTGGGCGTCGTTCGGGTTGATCTTCCTGCTCGCCTACCCGTACGACTCGCGCCTGCTCAGCCCGATGGTCCTGCTCGCCGCGCTGCCGTACTTCTGGCTGCTCGGCAGCGACCTGCGGTACTGCGGCTACAAGCGCTCGGACGTGTTCCGGATCTACGGCTTCAACCTCGTGCTCATGCCGGTGAACGTCGCCGGGGTGCTCAAGAGCGTCCAGCAGATGCTCACGGCGAAGAAGATCCCGTTCGCCCGCACGCCGAAGGTCCGCGACCGGACGGCGGCCCCCGCGCTCTACGTCCTCGCCCCGTACGCGATGGTGCTGTTCTCGGTGTTCACGTTCGCCCGCGACGCCCAGGCGCACAACTGGGGGAACGCGGCGTTCGCGGTGTTCAACGCGGTCCTCGCCTCGTACGCGATCGTCGCGTACATCGGTGTCTGGAACTCGGTCGTCGACGTCTGGATGTGGGCGACGGCGTGGATGTACTACGACCCGGAGGCACGGCGGTCCCGTCGCGCCGCCCGGAAGGCCGCACGGAGCGAGCGGCGCCGGGCGCGCCGCGGGCTCGTGCCGGAGCCGGTGGTCGTCACCGAGGACTGGCGCGCGGTGCTGTACTTCGGCGACCGCGGCCGGTCCCTGACCGAGCAGCACGTCGTCACGACGGGCCCGCAGGCCGTCCGGGCCCCGCACGGCGCGACGCCGCACGGCGCGACGCCGCACGGCGCGGCGCCGGACAGCCGCCGGGCGGCCCGCGCCGCCGAGCAGGTCCCGGCCCGCGTCGAGCAGGGCCCGCCCCTCGCCGAGCAGGGCGCTGCCCGCGCCGACGAGCGGAGCGCCGCCTGATGGCCGCGCGTCGCCTGTCGCCGCTCCGCGTCGCCGTCGCGGTCCTGGCCGTCGTCGCCGTCGGTGCCGGTGGGTACGTCGGCTTCGACCGCTGGCAGTCCGCGCACGCCGCCGAGTCCGAGAAGCCGTGGTTCGCGGCCTACACCGACGTGACGGTCACGCCGACCTTCGCGTTCGAGGACGTCAAGTCCGCCCGGGGCCGCGACGTCATGCTGTCCTTCGTGGTCGCCGACCACGACGCCGCCTGCACGCCGACCTGGGGTTCCGCGTACACGCTGGACGGCGCCGCGGACACGCTCGACCTCGACCGTCGGATCGCCCGGCTCGAGCAGCAGGACGGCGAGGTCGGCGTCTCGTTCGGGGGACTCGCGAACGACGAGCTCGCGACGACCTGCACCGACCCGAAGGCCCTCGTCGCCGCGTACTCGACGGTGGTGCAGCGGTACGACGTCAGCACCGTCGACTTCGACGTCGAGGGCGACGACCTGACGAACCGCGCCGCGGGGGAGCGCCGTGCGGCCGCGGTCGCCGAGCTCCAGCGGACACGCCGGGCGGCGGGGCACCCCCTCGCCGTGTGGCTCACCCTGCCGGCCGCTCCGTCCGGGCTGACCACGGACGGCACGACGGCGGTGTCGCAGTTCCTGGCCGCCGGCGTCGACCTGGCCGGGGTCAACGCGATGACGATGGACTACGGCGAGGGGAAGGGGTCGAGCCAGAGCATGTACTCGGCCTCGGTGCAGACCCTGCAGGAGGTCCACCGGCAGCTCGGGGTCCTGTACGACCGGGCCGGCACGCCCCTCGGCGACGCGACGCTCTGGCGGAAGGTCGGTGCGACGCCGATGATCGGTCAGAACGACGTCCGTGACGAGGTCTTCGGGCTCGCCGACGCGCGGAAGCTGAACGCCTGGGCACGCGACCAGGGGCTCGGCCGGATGTCCATGTGGTCCCTCAACCGCGACACCACGTGCGGGACGAACTACGTGAACCTGTCCACCGTGTCGAACTCGTGCTCCGGGGTCGACCAGGGCGGTCAGCTCTTCGCGGACGTGCTCGGCAAGGGCTTCGGCGGTCGGATCACCGCGGCGGCCGGCGACGTCACGACGGCCGAGCCGAGCGCCACCGAGCAGCCGACGGACGACCCCTCGACGAGTCCGTACCCGGTGTGGAGCGCGGAAGCCGCCTACCTCGAGGGCACGAAGATCGTCTGGCACCGCAACGTCTACGAGGCGAAGTGGTGGACCTCCGGCGACCTGCCCGACGACCCGGTGCTCAGCGCGTACGAGACGCCGTGGCGACTCGTGGGCCCGGTGCTGCCGGGGGAGCGCCCGGTGCAGCCGCTGACGCTGCCGGTGGGGACCTTCCCGGCCTGGTCGGGCGAGGCGGTCCACGACACCGGCGACCGGGTCCTGTTCCACGGCGTGCCGTACCAGGCGAAGTGGTGGAACACGGGCGACAGCCCCGAGGCCTCCACCAGCGACCCCGACGGGTCGCCCTGGGTGCGGTTGAAGGACGCGGAGATCGAGCGGATCCTCGCGGACCAGCGGGCGGGCAAGGCGATCCCGTCGACGGCCGCCTCCGGCGCGCCGTCCGCTGCGCCGACGGGGTCACCGACAGCGTCGCCGTCGGTCGGGCGGTGACCGGCTGACGGCCTGGAGGCGCGGTGCCAGCCGGCACCGCGCCTCCAGGCCGTCATCGGTGTGTTCCCGGTACGTTCGCTGTACGCGTGATCCCGACTTGTCCACGGCCCCGTTCGGGGCTGCCGGAGAGTCACCCGTTTCCGATACGCTGGTGCGCCAAGAGGAGGAGGTCCACGATGCCAGAGCCAGTGGTTCCGCAACCGGACGGTCAGAAGACCCCGGAACAGCGGCTGGTCGACACCACCCTGACCTTCAGCATGGACATGGGGGCAGCACTCACCGCGGAGTCGGGGGTCTCGACCGAAGAACGCGACGCGATCAACGCGCTCCCGTCCGGGTCGGCGCTCCTCGTCGTGCGCCGCGGTCCGAACGTGGGTGCGCGGTTCCTCCTCGACTCAGACGTCACGACGGCCGGGCGCCACCCGGACGCCGACATCTTCCTCGACGACGTGACGGTCTCGCGCAAGCACGCCGAGTTCCTGCGACACGGGACGGCCTTCAGCGTGAAGGACAACGGGTCGCTCAACGGCACGTACTTCGACGGCGTCCGCATCGACGAAGCGCTGCTCACCGACGGGTCCGAGGTCCAGGTCGGCAAGTTCCGCCTCACCTTCTACGCCTCCCGGGTCGACCTGGCGCGCCTGGCGAACGCGTAGTGGCGGCGCGGTCCGCCGCGGCCCGTGCGGGGTCCGCGGTCCCGGACCTGCTCACCATCGGGCAGGTCATCGCACGCCTCAAACCCGAGTTCCCGGACCTGTCGAGCTCCAAGCTGCGCTTCCTCGAGGAACGCGAGCTCGTCACGCCGATCCGCACGGCGAGCGGCTACCGCAAGTTCTCGGCGGCCGACGTCGAGCGGCTCCGGATCGTGCTCGGCCTGCAGCGCGACCACTACCTGCCGCTCAAGGTCATCAAGGACTACCTCGCCGACCTCGACGCCGGGCGTGACCCCGTGCTCCCCGGTGGTGGGGACGCGCCGAAGCCGTCGATCCTCGCTCGTGAGCGGCGCCTCACACGGGACGAGACCGTCCGGGCGGCCGGCGCCACGCCGATGCTCCTGTCCGACGCCGTCTCGGCCTCACTGCTCCCCGCCGCGGACACGTACGCCGACGACTCGGTCGCGGTGCTCAAGGCGCTCGTCGAACTGCAGCGGACCGGGATCGAGCCGCGGCACCTCCGCACCATGCGGGGCGTGGCCGAGCGCGAGGTCGGGCTGATCGAGTCCGCCCTCATGCCGGTGTCCCGCCGCGGTGACGCCACCTCGCGGGCGAAGGCCACCGAGCTCGCGCGGGAGATCGCGGCGCACCTCGAGGTCATCCGGTCGAGCCTGATCCGCTCGGCCATCGGTCGTCTCGACGGATGACGGCCCGGTCGATCGGCCTGCTCCGGCGGACAGCTGCACCTGTCGGTCGTCGGTGGTCGGGGCGTATCCTCGACACGCCGGACGCGCCGGGGCGGATGTACCGGGCGCACCGCGTCCGAGTCGCTACCGTGGACCTCGGAACAACTCTCAACCCGTCGTTGAACCTTCGGGTGGGAGCTCGAACGTCGTGGAAGGCATGCACATGAGTGGGACTGACACCCCCGGTACCGAGTCCGAGATGACCCGGTACGACCTCGGCCTGCTCTTCACCGACGGTCTCCCCGAACACGACGAGCAGAACGGCTACCGCGGCACCGTCGCCGCCCGTGCCGCCGGCATCTCGTACCGTCAGCTCGACTACTGGGCCCGCACGGAGCTCGTGCAGCCGACGATCCGCGGGGCCGCCGGCTCCGGGTCGCAGCGGCTGTACGGCTTCCGCGACATCCTCGTGCTCAAGCTCGTGAAGCGCCTGCTCGACACGGGCATCTCGCTGCAGCAGATCCGAACCGCCGTGAACCAGCTGCGCGAGTCGGGCGTGTCCGACCTCGCCCAGACGACGCTCATGTCGGACGGCGCCTCGGTCTACCTGTGCACCTCCGACGACGAGGTCATCGACCTCGTGTCCCGCGGCCAGGGCGTCTTCGGCATCGCCGTCGGCAAGGTCCTGCGCGAGGTCGAGAGCTCCCTCGTCGAGCTCGACGCCACCCCGGCGGCCGACCCCGACGACGAGCTCGCAGCGCGCCGCGCTTCCCGCGCGTCCTGACGCCGGGGCGCGCCGCCTCCGATCCGCGAGCACGCGCTCGTGCACACCCGCTCGTCCGTGCGCGGACCCGCCCGTGTGCGCACCCGAGCCTGTCTTCGCCGAGCGAGCCATTTCTGTCCCGATCGACGGGCGTGCCCGACCGGAAGTGCACGGTCGGCGAACAGCACGCGGCGTGTCCTGCTCGCTCGACGGGTACCGCTGTCCGTCCGCACGGCGCCGCGGCCGAGGCCTCGGCTGCACGGCGCTCGACCGTGCGCGCGCGTGAAGCGGGACGACCGTCGGCGCCGAACGTGCAGGACACACCGTGCGCTGACCGCGCTGTGTGCAATGGTCGTCGCCGACGAGGGTCGAGCGGGACAGATCTGGCTCGCTCGCCGACGCCCCCCCCGGCCGACCCGCGCCGGACCGCGCGACGGACCTAGGCGGCGCCGCCCTCGGCGTACGGGCCGATCTTGCCCGTGCGCATGATGCGCTCGAGCAGCTGGTCGAAGTTGCGCGCCATCTCCTGCGCGGACTCGCCGGGCCACACGTGCAGGGGCTTCGCGGCACCCTGGGCCTGCTGGAGCGAGGTGCGCTCGGGCAGCTGCGGTGACAGGACGAGCGGACCGAACATGTCGCGGAGCTCCTTGATGCGGAACTGGTGCTCGAGCGACTGGACGCGGGCCCGGTTCACGATGATGCCGAGGGGCTGCAGCCGGGGGGAGAGACCGCGACGGATCTCCTCGATCGCGCGGAGGGCACGGTCGGCAGCCGCGACGGAGAACAGCCCCGGCTCGGTGACCACCGTGACGCGGTCGGACGCTGCCCAGGCGGTGCGGGTGAGGGCGTTCAGCGAGGGTGCGCAGTCGATGAGCACGAGCTCGTAGTCCTGCTCGACGTTCGCCAGCGCCTCCTCGAGCTTCCAGATGTCCCGGATGGAGGGGTGCGGACCGTCGAAGTTGATCGCCGAGGGGGAGCCGACGAGCACGTCGACCTTGCCCTGCGAGCCCTTCGTCCAGCCCGACGGGGCGATCGCCTGACGGACGACCTTCTCCTTCGGGTTCTCGAGGACGTCGGCGACGTTGAGGTGTCCGGAGATGTCGATGTCGAGGCCGGTGGAGACGTCCGACTGCGGGTCCAGGTCCACCACCAGCGTGCGCAGTCCCTTGGCGAACGCGGCCGAAGTCAGGCCGAGCGTCACCGTCGTCTTGCCGACACCACCCTTGAGGGAGCTCACGCTGAGTACATGCACGGTGAGCCACGTTACCGCCAGTAGGGTTGTGACACCTCAACCCGGGCTGAAAGGGACGTCGTGTTCAGCAAGATCCTCGTGGCGAACCGTGGCGAGATCGCCATCCGCGCGTTCCGTGCCGCGTACGAGCTGGGGGCGCGGACCGTCGCCGTCTACCCGTACGAGGACCGCAACTCCCTGCACCGTCTGAAGGCCGACGAGGCGTACGTCATCGGCGAGCGGGGCCACCCCGTCCGCGCGTACCTCGACGTCGCCGAGATCATCCGGGTCGCCCGCGAGTCGGGCGCCGACGCGATCTACCCCGGCTACGGCTTCCTGTCCGAGAACCCCGAGCTCGCGGCGGCCGCCGCGGCGAACGGCATCACCTTCATCGGCCCCGGCGAGCACGTCCTCGAGATGGCCGGCAACAAGGTCACCGCGAAGGAGCACGCGGTCGCGGCTGGTGTCCCCGTCCTCGCGAGCACCCCGGCGAGCCGCGACGTCGACGAGCTCCTCGCCGGTGCGGACGCGATCGGCTTCCCGGTCTTCGCGAAGGCCGTCGCCGGTGGTGGTGGTCGCGGCATGCGGCGTGTCGAGACGAAGGCCGAGCTCCGTGCCGCCCTCGAGGAGGCCATGCGCGAGGCCGACAGCGCCTTCGGTGACCCGACGATGTTCCTCGAGCAGGCCGTCATCCGGCCGCGGCACATCGAGGTGCAGGTCCTCGCCGACGCCACGGGCACCGGGGCCGGCACGATCCACCTGTTCGAGCGCGACTGCTCGGTGCAGCGCCGGAACCAGAAGGTGGTGGAGATCGCCCCTGCGCCGGACCTCGACCCGTCGATCGCCGCCGCCCTGCACCGCGACGCCGTCGCCTTCGCCCGGTCGATCGGGTACGTCAACGCCGGCACCGTGGAGTTCCTGCTGGACACCGAGGGCGAGCGCGCCGGGCAGCACGTCTTCATCGAGATCAACCCGCGCATCCAGGTCGAGCACACCGTGACCGAGGAGGTGACGGACGTCGACCTCGTGCAGTCGCAGATGCGCATCGCCGCGGGGGAGACCCTCGCCGACCTCGGCCTGACGCAGGACACCGTCAGCGTGCACGGCGCCGCCCTCCAGACCCGCATCACGACCGAGGACCCCACCCAGGGCTTCCGACCGGACACCGGGCGCATCACCACCTACCGCAGCCCGGGCGGCGCGGGCGTGCGGCTCGACGGCGGCACGGTCGCGACCGGCGCGCAGATCAGCCCGCACTTCGACTCGATGCTCGCGAAGATGACCTGCCGCGGCAGGGACTTCCCGGCGGCCGTCGCCCGCGCGAAGCGTGCGCTCGCGGAGTTCCGCATCCGCGGGGTCAGCACGAACATCCCGTTCCTGCAGGCCGTGCTCGACGACCCCGACTTCGCCCGCGGCGACGTCTCGACGAAGTTCATCGAGGAGCGCCCGCAGCTCTTCGGCGGCCACGTGTCGAAGGACCGCGGCACGAAGGTGCTCGGCTGGCTCGCCGACGTGACGGTGAACAAGCCGAACGGCGAGCGGCGCCCGCAGACCGTCGAGCCGAGCGAGAAGCTCCCTGCGGTCGACCTGTCGACCCCGCCGCCGGCCGGGCAGCGCGACCGGCTGGTCGCGATGGGTCCGGCGGCGTGGGCCCGGTCGCTCCGTGAGCAGACCGCCCTCGCCGTCACCGAGACGACGATGCGCGACGCCCACCAGTCACTCCTGGCGACCCGGGTCCGCACGAAGGACCTCGTCGCGGTCGCCCCGCACGTCGCCCGGTTGACCCCCCAGCTGCTCAGCGTCGAGGCCTGGGGCGGTGCGACGTACGACGTCGCGCTCCGGTTCCTCGGCGAGGACCCCTGGGAACGACTGAGCGCCCTGCGGGCCGCGATGCCGAACCTGCCGATCCAGATGCTGCTGCGCGGCCGGAACACGGTCGGCTACACGCCGTACCCGACCGAGGTCACCGACGCGTTCGTCGCCGAGGCCGCGGCCACCGGCGTCGACGTCTTCCGCGTGTTCGACGCCCTGAACGACGTGTCGCAGCTGCGTCCCGCGCTCGAGGCCGTGCTCGCCACCGACACGGCCGTCGCCGAGGCAGCCCTCTGCTACTCCGGCGACCTGCTCGACCCCGCCGAGGACCTCTACACGCTCGACTACTACCTCCGGCTCGCGGAACAGATGGTCGAGGCCGGCGCGCACGTCATCGGCATCAAGGACATGGCCGGCCTGCTCCGCGCGGGTGCGGCCGAGCGGCTCGTCGGCGCCCTGCGGGAGCGCTTCGACCAGCCCGTCCACGTGCACACGCACGACACGGCCGGCGGACAGCTCGCCACGCTCCTCGCCGCGGCCCGCGCGGGAGCGGACGCGGTGGACGTCGCGGCGGCCCCGATGGCCGGCACGACGAGCCAGCCGAGCATGTCCGCGCTCGTCGCCGCCCTGGCCCACACCGAGCGGGACACCGGGCTCGACCTGGCCGCGGTCGGCGCGCTCGAGCCCTACTGGGAGGCCGTTCGCCGCGCGTACGCGCCGTTCGAGTCCGGCCTGCCCGGGCCGACCGGCCGCGTGTACCACCACGAGATCCCGGGCGGGCAGCTCTCGAACCTCCGCCAGCAGGCCATCGCGCTCGGCCTCGGCGACCGCTTCGAGCAGGTCGAGGACTGGTACGCCGAGGCGAACCGCATTCTCGGTCGCCCGACCAAGGTCACGCCGTCCTCGAAGGTCGTCGGCGACCTCGCCCTGCAGCTCGCCGCGGTCGACGCCGACCCCGCCGACTTCGAGGAGAACCCCCAGAAGTACGACGTCCCGGACTCGGTCGTCGGCTTCATGGCCGGGGAGCTCGGCGACCTGCCCGGTGGCTGGCCGGAGCCGTTCCGGTCGAAGGTCCTCGCCGGGCGCGACGTCCGGCTCGAGGTCACCCCGGTGCCGGACGCCGAGCGCGCGCACCTCGCGACGCCCGGTCCCGAGCGGCAGCAGGCCCTGAACCGGCTGCTCTTCCCGCAGCCCACGCGCCAGTTCGCGAGTGTCCGCGAGCAGTACGGCGACCTGTCCGTCGTCCCGACCGTCGACTACCTCTACGGCCTGCGCCCCGGACAGGAGCACGTGGTGCCGCTCGGCCGCGGCGTGAACCTGTTCGTCGGGCTCGAGGCGATCGGCGAGGTGGACGAGCGCGGGATGCGCACGGTGATGGCGACCCTCAACGGCCAGCTCCGCCCCGTGTCCGTCCGCGACCGTTCGGTCGAGGTCGAGACCAAGGCCGCCGAACGCGCGGACAAGGCGGACCCGAAGCACGTCGCGGCCCCGTTCTCGGGTGTCGTGACGCTCAAGGTCGCCGTCGGTGACGTCGTCGAGGCCGGTCAGGCCGTGGCGAGCATCGAGGCGATGAAGATGGAAGCGGCCATCACGGCGCCCGTGTCGGGCACCGTCGGCCGTCTCGCGATCCCGGCGACCCAGCAGGTGGACGCCGGCGACCTCCTGGTGGTGCTGCAGTAACGTGACCGTCCGTCCCATCCGCCTGTTCGGCGACCCCGTCCTCCGTTCGCCCGCCGACCCGGTCCGCATCGGTGCCGACGGCGTCCGTGAACTCGTGCAGGACCTCATCGACACCGTCAAGGAGCCCGGGCGCGCCGGTGTCGCCGCCCCGCAGATCGGCGTGGGCCTCCGGGCGTTCTCGTACAACGTCGACGGTCAGGTCGGGTACGTGCTCAACCCGGAGCTCGTCGAGGTCTCCGGTGAACCCGAGCTGATGGACGAGGGCTGCCTGTCCGTGCCCGGCCTGGGCTACCCGACCAGGCGCTTCCCGCACGCGAAGGTCCGCGGCGTCGACGTCGACGGCAACCCGGTGGTGCTCGAGGGCGACGGCCTGATGGCCGAGGCGCTGCAGCACGAGTGCGACCACCTCGACGGCACCGTGTACGTCATGACGCTCGACCCGGAGACCCGCCGGCAGGCCCTGCGGGACATCCGAGCGCAGGACTGGTTCCACTGATCGGGGGCGCGGGACCGCACGTTCCGTTGCGGTCTCCCGTGACACCCCTTCGCGGGATTGTCGGTTCGTCCTGACGAGGAGGTACCGTGTCCCGGTCGGCACCCACCGACGTGTCACCCCATCACCCAGGACGAGCACCATGGCCTCACAGAACGACGAGCTCAGCTCTCACCGCACCCGCACCAACCGCCGCCCCGAGCCGGTCCCCGTGGCGACCGCCGCGACGGGCGTCATCGCCGACGTCGACATGGAGGTCGCGCAGGCTGGCTGAGCCGGGCGCGGCGCCGCGGCGCCGTCCCGACTGGCAACGCACTGGAGGCCCGGTGCCGGTCCCACGGACCGGCACCGGGCCTCCAGTCTGCCGTCAGCCCGACCACCGTCAGCCGCGTCGACGACGCGACGCCACGACGGGCGTGGCGGTGGTCTGCACCTTCGAGCCGGAGTAGATGTGCTCGACGTCCGCTGCGAAGTCGCGCATCACGATCGCCCGCTTGATGGTGAGCTTCGGGGTGAGGTGCCCGGACGCCTCGGTGAGCTCGGTGTCGAGGATCGTGAACGACCGGACCGACTCGGCCCGCGAGACCCGCTGGTTCGCGGTGTCGATCGCCTCCTGCACCGCCTGGTGCACGCGCTCGTCGTAGGCGGCCTCGCGCGGTGAGAGACCTGGGACGATGCCGCGCGCCTCGCACCACCCGGGGAGCATGTCGCGGTCCAGGGTCACGAGGGCGGCGACGAAGGGCTTGCCCTCGCCGACGACCACGACCTGCCCGACGAGCGGGTGCTCGCGGATGCCGTCCTCGAGCGGTGCCGGGGCGAC
Organism: Curtobacterium sp. AG1037; assembly: GCF_003349855.1. Lineage (NCBI taxonomy): Bacteria > Bacillati > Actinomycetota > Actinomycetes > Micrococcales > Microbacteriaceae > Curtobacterium > Curtobacterium sp. AG1037. Next base: position 127,602 of record NZ_QQAO01000008.1, read on the forward strand.
GTTCTTGCCGCTCGCCGTGACGATGAGCTCCTTCGCGCGGCCGGTGACGGTGAGGACGCCGTCGCCGTCGAGCCGGCCGAGGTCGCCGGTGCGGAACCAGCCGTCCTCGAACGCCTTCGCGGTGGCCTCCTCGTTCTTCCAGTACCGGTCGAACACGTCGACCCCGCGGATGAGGATCTCGCCGTCGTCGGCGGTCCGGACCTCCACGCCGGGCAGGGCCCGCCCGACCGTGCCGATCCGGAGCTCGGCGGCCCGGTTCACGGTCGCGGGGGCGGTGGTCTCGGTGAGGCCGTAGCCCTCGAGGATGAGCACCCCGATCGAGCGGAAGAAGTGCGACAGCCGCGGGGACAGCGGCGCCGAACCGCTGATGGCGTACTGCACCCGGCCGCCGATCGCGGCGCGGAGCTTGGCGTAGACGAGCTTGTCGAGCAGGGCGAAGCGGAGCTTCAGGCCGAGCGGGACCCGGCCGGCTGCGAGGGCCTCGGAGTGCGCGACGGCGACACCGGCGGCGGCGCGGAAGACCTTGCCCTTCCCGCCGAGGTCGGCCTTCTGCTCGGCGGAGTTGTAGATCTTCTCGAAGACGCGCGGCACCGCGAGCAGGAACGTCGGCTTGAAGGTCGACACGGCCTGCATGAGGTCGCGGGTGTCCGGCTCGTGCCCGACGAGCACGCCGGTCGACACGGACATCGCCGCGATGAAACGGGCGAAGACGTGGGCCATCGGGATGAAGAGGAGCGTCGAGGACCCCTCGGCGACCACCTCGGGCATCGCCTCGGTCGCGCCCTCGACGGTCGCGGTGAAGTTGTCGTGACGCAGGACGCAGCCCTTGGGTCGACCGGTCGTGCCCGACGTGTAGATGATCGTCGCGTCGTCGTGCCCGTGCACGTCGGCGGTGCGGGCGTCGAGCTCGGCGTCGGTGACGGTCTCGCCGAGCCGGGTCAGGTCGTCGAGCCCGCCGCCGTCGATCGTCCAGTGCTGCCCGAGGAGCGGCAGGTCGGGGGCGATCGAGGCCACGCGGCGCGCGTGCTCCTCTTGTTCGACGACGATCGCGACGGTCTCCGAGTCGGACAGGATCCAGCGGACCTGGTCGGGGGAGCTCGTCTCGTAGACGGGCACGGACACGAGCCCGGCGGTCCACACGGCGAAGTCGACCAGCGTCCACTCCAACCGGGTGCGGGACAGGATCGCGATGTGCGCTCCGGGCTCCAGGCCGGCGGCGACGAAGCCCTTCGCGATGCCGCGGACGCGGGCGAGCACGTCCGCCGCGGTGATGGTGGTCCACGTGTCGCCGTGGCGTTCGGCGAGGATCGGCCGGTCCGGGGTGCGTCGGGCACGCTCCGAGAGCAGTCGGGCCGCGGAGCCGTGGTCGGGCGCGGAGGTGGGTGCGGGCTGCCGCTGATCGTTCACGGTTGACTCCCTTGTCGGCCGATTCGATACGAGGACGCCTCAGCGACGAGGCGACACCGTCAGCATATGGGCAGCAGCCGGGGGTTCCGTGTGCATCCGGGCGTCGCGGACGTTCTCCGTGGCCACCGGGAGACGGTAGGGTCGATGCTCGTGCATGCCATCGGAATCGACATCGGGGGCACCAAGATCGCGGGAGCGGTCGTGACGGAACTCGGCGAGATCGTCGCCGAGGACCGCGTGGCCACCAACGCGGCGGACCCGGACGCCATGCTCGACGACGTCGTGACCATGGTGTCGCGACTCCGGGCGGCCCACGAGGTCGGCGCGGTGGGCGTCGCGGCCCCTGGCTTCATCGACGCCTCGCAGTCGATCGTCTACTACACGCCGAACATCCGGTGGCGGAACGAACCCCTGCGGCAGAAGCTCCAGGAGCGGCTCGGCGACCTGCACATCACGGTCGACAACGACGCGAACGCCGCCGGCTGGGCGGAGTTCCGCTTCGGTGCCGGCCGGCTCGTGTCGGACATGACCATGCTGACCATCGGTACCGGGGTCGGCGGCGCGATCGTGACCGAGGACCGCCTGTTCCGCGGCGGCTTCGGCACCGGCGGCGAGATCGGGCACCTGCGCATCGTCCCGAACGGGCTGCCGTGCGGCTGCGGTGCCCGCGGCTGCATCGAGCAGTACGGCTCGGGTCGTGCCCTGCAGCGCATGGCGAACGACGTCGCGGACGCCGGCGGCATCGGTTCCGCCCTGGCCGACGCCCGCGAGCAGAACGGTGGCCAGCTCGACGGCAGGATCGTCGGCGACCTGATCCTGGCGGACGACCCGGGCGCCCTCGCGGCCCTCCGCCGACTCGGCCGTCACCTCGGCGAGGCCTGCGCGTCGCTCTCCGCCGTGCTCGACCCGCAGCTCTTCGTGTTCGGCGGCGGTGTCGCCAGCGCGGGGGACCGGCTGCTCGAGCCGATCAAGCAGGCCTACCTGAGCAACCTGCCGGCGCGCGGCTACCACCCGGAGCCCGACTTCGTCATCGCCGAGCTCGTGAACGACGCCGGCGTCGTCGGTGCCGCGGACCTCGCCCGGATCCACGCCCGCACGGCGTAGGGTCGCCTCGGCGAACGACTGGAGTCGACGATGACCTACTGGCTGCTGAAGAACTTCCTGCTCGGCCCGCTCATCCTCACCCTGTTCCGACCGTGGGTCATCGGGCGCGAGCACGTCCCCGCGAAGGGGCCGGTGATCTTCGCCTCGAACCACATCTCGTTCATCGACTCGGTGATCCTGCCGGCCGTGCTGGACCGCCGGATGTCGTTCCTCGCGAAGAGCGACTACTTCACCGGCCGGGGGCTCAAGGGCTGGGCGACGAAGACGTTCTTCAACGCCATCGGCCAGCTCCCGATCGACCGCTCCGGCGGCAAGGCATCAGAGGCGTCGCTCCGCACCGGACTCCAGGTCCTCGCCCGCGGCGAGCAGCTCGGCATCTACCCCGAGGGCACGCGCAGCCCCGACGGCAAGCTGTACCGCGGTCGCACCGGCATCGCCCGGATGATCCTCGAGGGGCGCGTCACCGTCGTGCCGGTCGCGATGATCGGCACGCGCGAGGTGCAGCAGATCGGCCAGAAGTTCCCGAAGTTCAAGCGGGTCGGCGTCGTGTTCGGCAAGCCGCTCGACTTCTCGCGTTTCGAGGGCTTCGAGACCGACCGCTTCATCCTCCGGAGCGTCACGGACGAGGTCATGCACGAGCTCGCCGGGCTGAGCCGGCAGGAGTACGTCGACGTCTACGCGACGAGCGTCAAGGAGCGCGCGAGCAGCGCCCGCGAGCAGGTCATGAAGGACCGGGCAGCGGCACCCGGACGGTAGGATCTGAGGACTCCGGCGCCCGCCGGTGCGCCTGCGCCGCAGGCGGTACGCCCCAGAACCCCCGAGGTACCACCGTGCTCGAGTCGACCGACTTCGTCGCCCTGCAGGATCCGGACGTGATCGAGGGCCTCGACCACTGGCGGACGCTCCCGATCAAGCAGCAGCCGACCTGGCCGGACACCGCCGCGGCCGAGGCCGCCTCGGCCGAGATCGCCACGCTTCCCCCGCTCGTGTTCGCCGGCGAGGTCGACAAGCTCCGCGATAGGCTCGCTGCAGCCGCCTCGGGCCGCGCGTTCCTGCTCCAGGGCGGTGACTGCGCCGAGACCTTCGCCGGCGCGACCGCTGACTCCATCCGCGACCGCGTCAAGACGATCCTGCAGATGGCCGTCGTCCTGACCTACGGCGCCTCGATGCCGATCATCAAGATGGGTCGCATGGCGGGGCAGTTCGCCAAGCCGCGCTCGAGCGACTTCGAGACGCGCGGCGACGTCACGCTGCCGGCCTACCGCGGCGACATCGTCAACGGGTACGACTTCACGCCGGAGAGCCGCCAGGCCGACCCGCGGCGCCTCGTGCAGGGGTACCACACGGCCGCCTCCACGCTGAACCTCGTGCGCGCCTTCACGCAGGGCGGGTTCGCGGACCTCCGCCAGGTGCACTCGTGGAACAAGGGCTTCGCGTCGAACCCGGCGAACGCCCGGTACGAGCACATGGCGCAGGAGATCGACCGCGCGGTCCGCTTCATGGACGCCTGCGGTGCCGACTTCGAGGCGCTCAAGCACACCGAGTTCTACGCCTCGCACGAAGGCCTGCTCATGGACTACGAGCGCCCGATGACCCGGATCGACTCCCGCTCCGGGCAGGCGTACGACACCTCCGGCCACTTCATCTGGATCGGGGAGCGCACGCGCGACATCGACGGTGCGCACGTCGACTTCCTGTCGCGGGTGCGGAACCCGATCGGCGTGAAGCTCGGCCCGACGACCTCGGTCGACGACATGCGTGCCCTGGTCGACAAGCTGGACCCGGAGCGCGAGCCCGGCCGGCTCACGTTCATCACCCGCATGGGCGCCGGCAAGATCCGCGACGAGCTCCCGAAGCTCCTCGAGGCGATCAAGGGCATGGACGCGAAGCCGCTCTGGGTCACCGACCCGATGCACGGCAACGGCCTGACCACGCCCACGGGCTACAAGACCCGCCGCTTCGACGACGTCGTGGACGAGGTCCTCGGCTTCTTCGAGGCGCACCGGCAGGTCGGCACGTACCCCGGCGGCATGCACGTCGAGCTCACCGGTGACGACGTCACGGAGTGCCTCGGCGGGTCGGAGCAGATCGACGAGGCGACCCTGGCCACCCGGTACGAGTCGCTGTGCGACCCACGCCTGAACCACATGCAGTCGCTCGAGCTCGCGTTCCTCGTCGCCGAGGAGCTCAGCGCGCACCCGTACCAGCGGGCGTAGCCACGAGCGGCCCGCGGGACGGGCTCACGGACGGGAGGCGCGGTGCCAGCTGGCACCGCGCCTCCCGTTCGTCGCCTGGTCGCCGTGCGACCGCCCGCGACGTTCCTACCCATCGCGGGTGTGATGGGAGGACGATCCGCGCGTCGGAGGGCGGAAGGAACGACGTTCTACGCGCGGATCGGTCTCCGACGCGCGGAACGTCCTTCGACGCGCGGAACGAGCCCCGACGCGCGGAACGGTCTCCGACGCGCGGAACGGCCTGCGGCGGGCGGGACGGGCTCAGTCGTCGTAGGCGAGGGTGATCGTGTCGCCGCGGTGCACCGTCGACTTGGCCGGCGGGTCCGTCGAGGTCACGGGCAGGACAGACTTCCAGTCCGAGATGCGGCACAGGATGTTCGTGCAGTCCGGCACCTTCACCTGGAGCCCGAGGGCCTCGAGCGTGCTCGTGGCGTCGCGCACCGTCTTGCCCGCGACGTCCGGCAGCGCGATCGGCGCCGGACCCTTCGACACCACGAGGTCGACCGCCGAGCCCTGCTTCGCAGGGTCGTCCTGCACCGACTGCGAGATGACCTGGCCGCTCGGGACGTCGTCCGAGAACTGCGCGGACTGCGCGCCCACGGTCAGCCCGACGGCGTCGAGGGCGGCGGTGGCGTCGGCGACGGACTTGCCGGCGACGTCCGGCACCGGTCCGAGCGACACCGTGAGGGTCACCGGGCCGCGTTCGCCGTACTGCTGCACCTGCGCGAGGTCGACGGTCGCACCGTCGGTGCCGACGCCGGTCGCCGCGATGACGGTGTCCTTCGGCGCGTCGGCAGAGAACTGGTACTGGTCGTCCTGCAGCTGGAAGTCGTCGTCGAGCGCGGCCGTCACGGTCGACACCGGCTGGCCGACGATGGCCGGCAGGGTGATCAGCCGCGGGCCGTCCGACACGACGATCTGGACGGCCGTGCCCTTCCGGACCTCGCGGTCGGCGGCGGGCTTCGTCGTGGAGACCTGACCCTTCGCGACGACGGCGTCGAAGCGGGTCGCCGTCGCGCGGGCGGTCTGGAGCCCCTGGGCCTCGAGCAGCTGCCGGGCCTGGGAGACGGACTTGCCCGTGACCTCGGGGATCCGGACGTTGCCCCACGGTCCGGGTCCGAACGCCCAGCCGACGACCCCGGCGGCCAGGACGAGCACGAGCACGATCGCCAGGGCGATCCAGCCGCGCTTCCGGCGCCGTGCCGACAGGTCCGCCAGGCGCTGCCCGGCGGGGGAGAGGACGCCCGGCTGGGATCCGGTGCGTCGCAGGCCCGGTGCACCCCGGCGGACCGGGGAGCGCGTGTCCGCCGGCGTCCGGTCGAGCACGGTCGTCGGGTCGTCGGTGTCCGGTGCCGAGTCCGGCGAGGCGCCGCCGGCCGGGAGGATCGCGGTCGCGTTCTCGGGGCGCAGGACAGCCGTGCGGTACTGCCCGGTGGCACGCTGCTGGTTGCCCGACATGTGGTCGAGCAGTTCGCGCGCGTCGCGGGGGCGGTCCTCGGGGTCGCGGGCCGTGGCCCAGGCGACGAGGTCGTCGAGCTCCGGCGGGACCCCCGGAACGGCGGCGCTCGGCGCGGGCACGGTGTCGTTCGCGTGCTGGTACGCGATCTGCATCGGCTGGTCGCCCTTGTACGGCTGCTCGCCGGTGAGCATCTCGTAGAGCATGATGCCGAGCGCGTAGATGTCGCTCCGGGAGTCCGCCGCGCCGCGCGTGACGAGCTCGGGGGACAGGTACGCGATCGTCCCGAGCAGGGCGGCACCGGTCGCGGTGTTCGCGGTCGTTGCACGGGCGAGCCCGAAGTCGCCGAGCTTGATCCGGCCGTCGTCGGCGAGCAGGACGTTCTCGGGCTTGAGGTCGCGGTGCACGATCCCGGCGCGGTGGGCCGAGGCCAGGCCGGCGAGCACGGCGCGGAGGATGTCCGTCGCCTGCTCCGGGGTCAGCGCGTGGTGCTCCTGCAGCAGGTCCCGCAGCGTGATGCCCGGGATGTACTCCATCACGATGTACGCCGTGTCGTCCTCGGCGCCCTGGTCGTACACGCCGACCAGGTTCGGGTGCGACAGCCGGGCGGCGCTCCGGGCCTCCTGGATGAAGCGCTCCCGGAAGGCCTGGTCGTCGGCCAGGTGCCCGTGCATGATCTTGATCGCGACCCGGCGCTCGAGCCGGACGTCGGTCGCGAGGTACACGGTCGCCATGCCCCCGCGCGCGATGCGGGAGCGCACGCGGTACCGCTGGTCGATCATGCGACCGATCATCGGGTCCGTGGCGGCGTTCGTGGTCATCGGCGGCATTCTACGAAGCGGCGCTGGCCGGTCCCGCACTGACGCACCGGTCGTGACCCAATCTCGATCTCGAGGATGAGTCGGCTCGGTCGCCCGGACGGGCCGGGCGTCAGAACGAGGCGAGCAGCGCCGAGGCGGTCTGCTCCCACTTGGCGTACTCGCCCGGGTACGCGGACACCTGCACGGCCTGCGCGGCGTCGGTCAGCTGCATCGACGACCACCCGGGGACGGACAGCAGTCCGCGCGTCTTGCCGGGGTTGCCGCGGAAGAAGAGCTTCGTCGCGGCGGACGGGTCCTGCAGCGTCGCCTTGTCGCCCCAGCCCTGGCTCGGCCGCTGCTGGAACAGCCCCACCGAGTCGCGGTCGCCGTGCGACAGGTTCCGGAGGCTCGACTCCTGCAGCGCGGCGGCGAGGGCGATGACGATGCCGCGGTCCGGCACGCCCATGGTGCGGCCGACGGAGACGATCGTGGCCGCGTTGGCGCGCTGCTCGGCGGAGAGCGAGACGCCGTTGACGCTCGTCGGCCGGGACGAGGACGTCGTCGCGACGGCACCGGAGCCGGGGATCACGAGCGTCTTGCCCGCGTAGATGGTGCTCGTGTAGCTGAGGCCGTTCGCCGCCAGGAGCGCCTTGACGGACACCCCGTGCTTGACGGCGATCGCCGCGATGGTGTCTCCGGCGACGATCTTCACGCTGTTCGAGCGGGCCGACGCGGTCGAGGTCGTCGCGGCGGGCTTCGCGGCTGGGGCGGGAGCGGGCGCCGGGGTCCCGGCGCGGGGGACCGTGAGCGTCTGCCCGGGGTAGATGACCGAGCGCTGCGACAGGTTGTTCGCGCCGAGGAGCGCCGAGGTCGACACGCCGACGCGGGCCGCGATGCCCGACACGGTGTCGCCCTGCTTGACGTGGTAGCTCCCGGTCGCGGTGCTCGACGACGACGCGGCGGCGACCGGGGCCGACGCCGGCTGGGAGGTCAGGTGCAGGGTCTGCCCCGGGTGGATGATCGTGTTCCAGCCGAGGCCGTTCCGCACCAGGACCTCCTGCGCGGAGAGGCCGTAGCGGGCGGCGATGCCCGAGACGGTGTCGCCCTGCTGGACGGTGTAGTTCGTGGGCGCAGCGGTCGTCGGGGTGCGCTGCACGGCGGCCACCGTGGTCACCGTGGTCTCCGCCGGACGGGCGACGGCCGTGCCGAACACCGGGCGGTCGCCGACGTTGCGGTCCTGGTCGACGTGCCGCTTCTTCGCGGCGTCGTCGTCGTGCCGGGGCTCGGCGTGCGCGATCGGGCCCGTCAGGCCGGCGGTCACGGCGATCGTCCCCGCGAGCACGATTGGCATGGTGGCGAACCGGGCCGATCGTGCGCGGCGGGCGCCTTCGTCTGCAGCGTTGTCCACGGGACTCTCCTGATCTCGGGGCCTGATCTCGGGCCGTGCGCGCGTGTGCGAGCACTCACAGGTGACTCAACGCTGGCATGGGCTGATTCCCAAGTCAACCAGAGAGTCGGATGTGGTGTGTGTGACTCGTGTGACCAACGGGACGCGCCGAGGTGGCCGGACACTCTGGCAACATGGGGCGCGTGAGCGCTGCACCCACCGACGACACGACCCTCTCCGAGCGCTGGCTGACGGTGCCCGACCTCGTGGAACGCTTCGGCGTGACCCCGGGTCGCATCCACCGGCTCTTCGAGCAGAAGACCCTGCTGCCGGCACGGGTCGGCGGCGTGCTCCGCGTCCCGAGCGAGTTCCTCGACGGTGACGAGCCCCTGCCCGAACTCCGCGGCACCCTCGTCGTCCTCGGTGACAACGGGTTCTCCGACGACGAGGCCGTGCGCTGGATGCTCAGCGAGGAACCCGCACTCGGCACCTCGCCGATCGCGGCGCTGCGCGCCGGCCGCAAGGCCGAGGTGCGCCGCGTGGCCCAGTCACTGCTCTAGACCCCACCACTGCTCGGACGGGAGGATCGTGGCGGCGCCGCCACGATCCTCCTGTCCGTCTCGTCGTCCCCGTCTACGCGACGCGGCGGCTCACGGTGTCGGCCAGCGCGACCAGCTGGTCGCGCGCCGACGGTGTGAGCGGTGCGGCGTCGAGCGCGGCCTTCGCGCGCTGCACGTGCCGTTCGATCGAGCGCTCGACGGCCGCGACCGCGCCGGACTCGGTGAGGGTCGCCCGGAGCATCTGCACCTGGGCCTCGTCGAGGTCCGGGTCGCCGAGGAGCTCGTCGAGCAGCTGGCGCGGACCGGCCCCCAGGGTCTTCCGCGCCGAGGCGATGAGGACGGTGCGCTTGCCTTCGCGGAGGTCGTCGCCGGCCGGCTTCCCGGTGACCTCGGGGTCGCCGAACACCCCGAGCAGGTCGTCGCGCAGCTGGTAGGCCACGCCGAGCGGCAGGCCGAAGGACCGCAGGCCCTCGAGCTGCGCCTCGGTGGCACCGGCCACGAGGGCGCCGATCACGAGCGGCGCCTCGATCGAGTACTTCGCCGACTTGAAGACGATGACGCGCTGCGCCCGCACGAGGTGCTCGGACTCGTCGATCGTCGGCCAGGCGGTCTCCTCGTGCACGTCGAGGTACTGCCCCGCGGTGACGTCGAGCCGCATGGTGTGGAACTCCTGGCGCACGATGCGGGCGCGTGCCGGGTCGAGCAGCGCGAGGCCCTCGTCGAAGACCGAGTCGCTGAGCGACAGCAGCAGGTCGCCGAGGAGCAGTGCGGAGTTCGTGCCGTACAGGGCGCGGTCGCCGGCCCACCCGGACTCCGCGTGCTGGGACTCGAAGCGGCGGTGCGCGGCGGGACGCCCACGACGGGTGTCCGAGCGGTCCATGATGTCGTCGTGCACGAGGGCGGCCGCGTGGAAGACCTCGAGCGCGGCGGCGACCGTGACGACGGCCTCGGCCGTGGTCTGCCGGGAGCCCTCGGCCAGGGGGTCGAACGAGCCGGACCGCCCCGCCACGGACTGCCATCCCCAGTAGCAGAACAGCGCTCGGAAGCGCTTCCCGCCGGACAGCAGGTCGCGGGCGTACCGGTCGAACTGCTCGAGGTCGGGACTGATGGCGAGGAGCCGCTCCCGCTGCTCGTCGAGCGCCCGGTCGATCCGCGCCGAAACGAGGTCCACTAATCGCGTACTCTCAGCCACGGTCCCTACCCTAGTGGAGCGGTCGAGACATAGAATCGGTCCACTTCTGGCGACGTCGACACCCGATGCCGCCAGGCAACAGCATCCCCAGGAACAGAGGGAAACGAGATGCCACTCTCGGAGCAAGAGCAGCGACTCCTCGAGGAGATGGAGCGCAGCCTCTACCAGAACGACTCCGACTTCGTGGCGCGGGTCACGCGCCGCCAGGGTCGTCCGAGTTACACGTCCATCACGCTGGGCGTCCTCGCTGCGCTGGTCGGCGTCGCGATCGTCGTCCTCGCACTCGCCTTCAAGCAGCCGTGGCTCGGTCTGCCCGGCTTCGTCGTCATGCTCGCCGGCGTCCTGTGGGCGCTGCGGCCGGGCATGCGGATGCCGAAGTCCGGGGCGAAGGCGCCTCGGTCCGGTGGCTCCGCGAAGCCCGCGCGACCGTCCTCGTCCGGTGGCTCGTTCATGGACCGCATGAACGAGCGCTGGGACAAGCGCAACGACCCCGGGCAGCAGTAGCAGCCCCTCCACACGCCTCCACCACGACGGGGCCGGTCCTTCGGGACCGGCCCCGTCGTCGTGCGTGGGGGAGCGTGGTTTCCTGGCGCGCCTGGTGCCGATCCGCGCGTCGGAGGTCGATCCGCGCACGGGAAGCCGAACCGCGCATCGGATGCCGTTCCTCCCGGCATCCCACGCGCGGATCGGCATCCCAGGTCACCTGCGATGGGAAGGATCGCGCGCCAGGTGGGGGGAGGGCGGACGGGAGGATCGTGGCGGCACCGCCACGATCCTCCCGTCCGGCGCGCCCTTGGACCGCCATCACCCTCCAAAAGTCCTCCACTTTCCTCCACGGCGTCGAGCCGCGCCCTGATCGCCGTCGTTCCGGGGGAGTGAGCCGCGCGCCAGCTTGCCGACCCTGCCCTGGACGCCCCCATTCCGGGGGATCCGGGGAATTCACGGGGCCGCTTCCGGTTCGCGGGGAGCGAAGTGGAGTAAAGTGGGGAACACGACGGTCCGGTGGAGCGGAGGGGAGGCCCCGACGTGCTGCTCGGTACCCATGCCCCGAAGCTCGACGAGAAGGGTCGCGTGATCCTCCCCGCCAAGTTCCGGGACGAACTGTCCGGCGGGCTCGTGATGACCCGTGGGCAGGAGCGCTGCGTCGTGGTCTTCAGCGCGGACACGTTCGAGCAGCTGCACGAGCGGATCCGCACGGCGCCGATGACCTCGAAGCGCACCCGGGACTACATGCGCCTGTTCCTCTCCGGAGCGAGCGCGGAGACCCCGGACAAGCAGAACCGCGTGACGATCCCGCAGAACCTCCGCGAGTACGCGGGGCTCGAGCGGGACCTCACGGTCATCGGCAGCGGTGACCGTGCCGAGATCTGGTCGACCCCCGCGTGGGAGGCCTACTACGCCGAGGTCGAAGAGGGCTTCGCCGACAACGACGAGGAGGTGATCCCGGGGATCTTCTGATCCGCGGATCGGGACTCCCAGCCGTGGTGCCCTGACACACCTTCCCCGGTGTCAGGTCGCATGGATGGGGATCCGGGTGCGTGGCCCAGGAGTCCGAGGGGCTGCACATGGCCGACGACCAGCCGAAGTTCCCGCACACGCCGGTGATGCTCGACCGCATCGTCGAGCTCTTCGTGCCCGCCCTCGACGGCCCGGGCAAGGTCGTCGTCGACGCCACCCTCGGCATGGGCGGTCACTCCGAGGGCCTGCTCGAGCGCTTCCCGGACCTGACGCTCATCGGGCTCGACCGGGACACCGACGCGCTCGGCATCGCGGGGGAGCGGCTCGCCCGCTTCGGTGACCGCGTCCGCCTGGTGCACACGGTCTACGACGGGATCGCCGACGCGATCGCGGGCGAGGGCTTCGACGCGGTGGACGGCGTGCTGTTCGACCTCGGCGTGTCCTCGCTGCAGCTCGACCGGGCCGAGCGCGGCTTCGCGTACAGCCAGGACGCGCCACTCGACATGCGCATGGACCGGACCGGGGGGCAGACCGCCGCCGACGTCCTGGCCACGTACGACGAGGGCGAGCTGCGCCGGATCTTCCAGCGCTACGGCGAGGAGAAACTCGCCGGCCGCTACGCCCGGGCGATCGTCGCGCGGCGGGCCGAGCGTCCGTTCGAGATGTCCGGCGACCTCGTCCAGGTCCTGCACGACGCGACCCCCGTCGCCGTGCAGCGGCAGGGGCACCCCGCCAAGCGGGTCTTCCAGGCACTCCGGATCGAGGTCAACGCCGAACTGGCGGTCCTCGAGCGGGCGATCCCGGCGGCGCTCGACGCCGTCGCGGTCGGCGGTCGGATCGTCGTCGAGTCCTACCAGTCCCTCGAGGACCGGCTCGTCAAGCGGGCCCTCGTCGAGCGCACCACCTCGAGCGCCCCCGCCGGCCTGCCGGTCGAGCTGCCCGAGCACGCCCCCACCTTCTCCCTCGTCGTCAAGGGCGCGGAACTGGCCGACGAGGCCGAACGCGCCGCCAACCCCCGAGCCATCCCCGTGCGCCTGCGCGCGGCCCAGCGGATCCGGAAGTGACATGAGCACGAACCTCGCACTCGTCGACCCTGCCGTCGCCCCGCCCCGTGCGCCCCGCGGCTCCCGTCACGAGCGTCCCGAGCTCGTCGAGGTCGCCCCGACCAAGGCGCAGCGACGGGCCCGCCCCCGCATCGCCTACGCGGTGGTGGCGGTCGCGGCGCTCGGCGTGCTGCTGCTCGCGCAGCTCGGCATCAGCATGGTCCTGAGCCAGGGCGCGTACACGCTCAGCTCACTCGGGGCTGAGCAGACCGCGCTCTCCCGGACGCAGCAGTCGCTGTCCGAGGAGCTCCGGGTGCTCGACTCCCCGCAGAACCTCGCCAGGAACGCGCAGTCCCTCGGGATGATCGCGAACTCGACGCCGGTGTACCTCGACCCGAAGACCGGGCAGGTGTTCGGCACGCCGACGCCCGCCGCCCCGGACGAGGCGACGGCGAGCAGCGACAACCAGGTCCCGAACGCCCTGCTCGACCAGGTGCCGCTCGCCGCGAAGTCCGGCGACACGGCCGCCAGCAAGGAGACGGGCGGCGCAGCCGACGCATCGGCGACGAGCGCACCCTCGACGGACGCGTCCTCGACGCGCGCACCGTCGAGCGGCGACGCTGGGAAGACCACAGGGTCCAGCGCGTCGGCCGGGGCATCCTCCACCCCCGACGTAGAGTCCGACCCGAACCAGCTCCAGGCCCCCGCCACCCGGTGACCTGCGGGTCGGGACACCCTGCCGCACCATCCGGGAAGGACCGCACCGCGTGACGAAGACGATCCGCAACCGCCGACTGCGCTACGGCATCGTGATGATGGCGGTGATCGCCCTCGTGGCGGTCTTCGTGATCCGTCTCGTGGACATCCAGGTCGTGCAGGCCGCCGAGCTCAACGAGCAGTCGAAGGCCAAGCGCAGCATCCCGGTCACGATCTACGGCACCCGCGGTGACATCGTCGACCGCAACGGCGTCGAGCTCGCGGACAGTGTGAACCGCTACAACATCACGACGGCCCCGCGCCTGGTCGCACCCTTCAAGGGCAAGCTCGGCGGCACCCGTGTGAAGGACGTGTCGGTCGACGACGCCCTCCAGGCGATCGCGAAGGCGTCCGGCGGAGACGTCGCCACGATGCAGAAGAACATCGCGGCGAACCCGAAGTCGGACTTCGCGTACCTGGTCAAGGGCCTCGACGTGAAGCACTACGAGGCCGTCCGCGACCTCGAGGTGCCGTGGCTCTACCCGGAGCAGCAGTCCGCGCGCATCTACCCGACCGGTGCGACCGCCGGTGCCCTGACCGGCTTCATGGGGACCGACGGCGCCCAGGCCGGCCTCGAGTACTCCTACAACCAGTGCCTCGCGGGCACGAACGGCTCGGAGACGTACGAGCGCGGCGAGGACGGCGTCCAGCTCCCCGGCAGCACGGTGACGAAGCAGCAGGCCAAGGACGGCGGCACGCTGCAGACCACGATCGACAGCGACCTGCAGTACATGGCGCAGCAGACCATCGCGTCCGCGGCGAAGGAGCTGCAGGCCGAGTCGGCGACCGCCACGGTGACGAACGCGAAGACCGGTGAGCTCCTCGCGGTCGCGGACTACCCGACGGTGGACCCGAACGACGTCGACGCGACGAAGGACACCGGTGCCTACGGCTCCCGCGCCCTGACCGCGACGTACGAGCCCGGCTCGACCATCAAGGCGGCGATCGCCGCCGCGCTCATCAACGAGGGCAAGTCGAGCCCGACCGACCGCGCCGTCGTGCCGTACTCCCGCTCGTTCCCGTGGGGCGGACGGATCCAGGACTCGGAGTTCCACCCCACCGAGAACCTGACGCTGACCGGCATCCTGCAGAACTCGTCGAACGTCGGCATCACCGAGCTCGGTGAACGCCTGACGCAGCAGCAGCGCTACGAGTACATGAAGAAGTTCGGCCTGTTCGAGCCCGAGTCGGCGATCGAGTACCCGGGCCAGCCGTCGATGCAGTACGGCGCCACCCCCGACTGGAGCAGCCAGACGAACATCAACTCGATGTTCGGCCAGGGCATCTCGACGACCGCGATCCAGGTCGCGAGCGTCTTCCAGACCCTGGCGAACAACGGCGTCCGGATCCCGCTGCACATGGTCAAGGGCTGCCAGACGGCCGACGGCAAGATGATCGACGCGCCCGACGTGCAGGGGACGCAGGTCGTCTCGCCGGCCGCCGCGCAGCAGACGGTGAAGATGCTGCAGAGCGTCGTCACGGGTGGCACGCTCGTCGGCATGAAGCCGATCTCCGGCTACAACGTGGCCGCGAAGACCGGTACCGCCGAGGTCGCCGAGGGCTCGAAGGGCTACGGCGGGCAGCGCATCACCTCGGTGGCCGGAATGGCACCCGCCGAGGACCCCCAGTATGTTGTCACGGTGACGTTCACGAAGCCGCAGACCAACAAGTGGTCCAGCGGAGCGGCTCCGGCGTTCCGCACACTCATGTCCCAGGTGCTCGAGAAGTACCGAGTAGCCCCCTCCACGTCCGAGGCGCAGCTGTACCCGTCCACGTGGTGAGGAAGAAGGAGCACTTGTCCGCACGGATCCCCCCGGTCCTCCGACCCGAACACCCGACCCCGAGGAGCGTGGCCGAGCTCGCGAACGCGTTCGGCATGCGCGTCATGGGGACGGTCGACGCCGTCGAGACGACGGGTGTCACCCTGAGCGCCGCCGAGGTGCAGCCGGGTGACCTGTTCGTCGGCGTGCACGGAGCGAACCGGCACGGTGCGCAGTTCGCCGCCGAGGCCGCCGAGCGTGGCGCGGTGGCCGTCCTGACCGACGCCAACGGCGCCGCCCTGGCAGAGCCCTCCGGGCTGCCGGTGCTCGTGGTCGAGGACCCGCGCGCGGCCCTCGGCGACGTCTCGGCGTGGGTCTACCGCACCCACCCGGACGAGGCCACCGACCTGCCGCAGCTCTTCGCGACGACCGGCACGAACGGCAAGACGAGCACGTCCTACATCCTCGAGGGCATCCTCAAGCAGCTCGGCCTGGTCTCCGGCCTGAGCTCGACCGCCGAGCGCCACATCGGCTCGCTCAGCGTGACGAGCCGTCTGACCACGCCGGAGGCCAGCGAGATGCACGCCCTGCTCGCCCGCATGCGCGAGTTCGAGGTCCGCGCCGTGGCCGTCGAGGTCAGCGCCCAGGCCCTCAGCCGGCACCGGGTCGACGGCATCGTCTTCGACGTGGCCGGCTTCACGAACCTGTCGCACGACCACCTCGACGACTACGCCGACATGGAGGAGTACTACCAGGCGAAGCTCCCGCTGTTCCAGCCCGAGCACGCCCGCCGCGGCGTCGTCTCGCTGGACACGGACTGGGGCCACCGCGTGGTGCAGGACTCCCGCATCCCGGTGACGACCATCACGGTGCACCCCGACGTCGAGGCCGAGTGGCACGTCGACGTCACCGCCGCACACGCGGCCTACACCGAGTTCCGCCTGACCGGTCCTGAGGGCCGCGAGCTCACCACGCGTGTGCCGCTCATCGGGTGGCACATGGCGGCGAACGCGGCGCTCGCGATCGTCATGCTCGTCGAGGGCGGCTTCGAGCTCGGCGCGATCGCCCAGGCGCTCGAGTCCGGGCACCGCCGCTACCCGGACGAGACCGAGGACGGCCCCCGCGTCAGCGCGATCGAGTGCTACCTGCCCGGTCGCACCGAGCGGGTGTCCGGGCCGCACGGCCCGAGCGTCTACGTCGACTTCGGTCACTCCGCCGACGCCTTCGAGAACACCCTCGCCGCCGTCCGGCAGTTCACGCCCGGCCGTGTCCTGATGCTGTTCGGCGCCGACGGCGACCGCGACACGACGAAGCGCGGCGACATGGCGCGCGTCGCCGCCGCGGGGAGCGACATCCTCGTGATCACCGACCACCACCCGCGCTTCGAGGACGCCGCGAGCATCCGGAAGACGCTGGTCGACGCGGCGCGCGAGGCGTTCCCCGACCACGAGCTCCACGAGGTCAGCCCGCCCGAGGCGGCGATCCGCACGGCCGTCGGCCTGGTCGGCGAGGGCGACTCGATCCTGTGGGCCGGTCCCGGTCACCAGGACTACCGCGACATCCAGGGCGTCCGCACGCCCTACTCGGCCCGCGACGAAGCGCGTCAGGCGCTCCGCGAGGCCGGATGGGAGCCCAACAGCGGCCCGGCGGAGGAGATCCGATGATCGCCGTGACCCTCGCCGAGATCGCTGCCGCGATCGGCGGCGAGCTCGTCAGCGGCGCCCCGGAGCAGGTCGTCGACGGGTCCGTGCAGACGGACTCGCGGCTCGTCGGCCCCGGCAGCGTGTTCTTCGCCCTGCTCGGCGAGGAGACCGACGGCCACCGCTTCGTCCCGGCCGCCGCCGAGGCCGGTGCGGCGCTCGTCGTCACCGAGCGCGTGGTCGACCTGCCCGAGGGCTCCGCCACCGCGCAGGTCGTCGTGTCCGACGGGTACGCCGCCCTCGCCGCGCTCGCGCACGAGGTCGTCGCCCGCGTCCGGGCATCGACCGCGGACCGCGTGGACGCCGACGGGCGCCCGGCACCGCTGCGCGTCGTCGGCATCACCGGGTCGAACGGCAAGACGAGCACGAAGAACATGCTCCGCACGATCCTCGCCACCCAGGGCGAGACGGTCGCGCCGCAGGGCTCGTTCAACAACCACGTCGGCGCCCCGATCTCGATGCTCGGGATCACGCACGACACCCGGTTCCTGGTCGTCGAGATGGGCGCGAGCGGCAAGGGCCACATCGCCAAGCTCGTCTCGATCGCCGAGCCGGACGTCGGCGTCGTCCTCAAGGTCGGACTCGCGCACGCCGGCGAGTTCGGCGGGATCGAGGCCACGCAGCGCGCGAAGTCGGAGATGGTCACCGACCTCCCCGCGACCGCCACAGCCCTGCTGAACGTCGACGACGACCGCGTCGCGTCGATGCGCGGCCTCACGGCCGCCCACGTCGTCGGGTTCGGCACGTCGGAGACGGCCGACTATCGCATCACCGGCATCGAGACGGACCGCAGCGGCACACGCTTCACCCTCACCGCGCCTCCCGTGAGCGGTGGCGACAGCCGTCCCGCCGGGACGGAGCAGGTCGACGTCCGGCTCGCCATCCTGGGTGAGCACCACGCGATGAACGCGTCCGCCGCGCTCACGGTCGCCCACCTGTGGGGCGTGCCGCTCGCGGACGGCGCCGCTGCGCTCGCGTCGATGACGCGCGCCGAGCGCTGGCGCATGGAGCTCCTGCAGGGCGGCCCCGAGGGCGTCACCGTGATCAACGACGCGTACAACGCGTCGCCGGACTCGACCGCCGCGGCGCTGCGCACCCTCGCGCAGATCGTCCGACCGGGGGAGCGGTCCGTCGCCGTGCTCGGCGAGATGGCCGAGCTCGGGGAGTTCTCGACGGAGGAGCACGACCGCATCGGCCGGCTCGTCGTCCGTCTCGGCATCGGACAGCTCGTGGTCGTCGGCCGCGGTGCGATGGCCATCCACCAGGCCGCCACCCTCGAGGGATCGTGGGACGGCGAGTCCGTGTTCATCGAGGACGTCGACGACGCCGTCCACACCCTGCAGGAGATGGTGCGCCCCGGCGACGTCGTCCTCGTCAAGTCCTCGAAGTCCGCCGAACTGCGATTCCTCGGCGACCGCCTCGGAGGTGTCCCCGAATGATCGCACTCCTGATCGCCGGCGCCGTCGCGCTGGTGTTCACACTGCTGACCACGCCGCTGTTCATCAAGCTGTTCCACCGCCTCGGCTGGGGACAGTTCATCCGCGACGACGGTCCGCAGTCGCACCACACCAAGCGCGGCACGGCGACCATGGGCGGCATCGTCCTCATCATCGGCGCGGTGCTCGGGTACTTCGTCGGACACCTCGTCGGCCGTGATTCGGTGACGCTGTCCGGCCTCCTCGTGCTGTTCCTCATGGTCGGACTCGGCTTCGTCGGCTTCATCGACGACTTCCTCAAGGTCCGGCGGCAGCGGAGCCTCGGGCTCGGCGGCTGGGCGAAGGTCCTCGGGCAGGTGATCGTCGGCGTCGTGTTCGCGACGATCGCGCTCGTGGTGCCGACCGGCAACGGCAAGCCTCCGGCGTCGACCATGATCTCGGCGATCCGGGACGTGCCGTGGCTCGACTTCATGGCACTCGGCACCGTGATCGGCACCGTGCTGTTCCTCGCGTGGATCGTGCTGCTCACGGTCTCGACGTCGAACGGCGTGAACGTGGCGGACGGCCTCGACGGCCTGGCGACCGGTTCGAGCATCCTCGCGATCGGCTCGTACGTCATCATCGGCTTCTGGCAGTCGAACCAGATCTGCGGCGGTGTCCGGCTCGACGCCTCGACGGAGCACGCCTGCTACAGCACCTCGGACCCGCTCGACCTCGCGGTCGTCGCGGCCGCCGTGTGCGGTGGGCTGATCGGCTTCCTCTGGTACAACACGTCGCCCGCGCAGATCTTCCTCGGCGACACCGGCTCGCTCGGCCTCGGCGGTGCCCTGGCCGGTCTCGCGATCCTCAGCCGTACCGAGCTCCTGCTGATCCTGATCGGCGGCCTGTTCTTCATCGTCACCGGGTCGGTCATCCTGCAGCGCGCGTACTTCAAGATCACCCACGGCAAGCGGATCTTCCGGATGAGTCCGCTGCACCACCACTTCGAGTTGAAGGGGTGGGCCGAGGTGACCGTCGTCGTCCGGTTCTGGATCATCGCGGGGCTCTGCGTCGCGGCCGGGGTCGGGCTCTTCTACCTGGAGTGGATCGCGCGTGTCGGCTGAACGCCTGGACGGACTCGACAGCTGGTACGCCGAGGGTTGGAAGGGGCTGCGGGTCGCCGTCCTCGGCCTCGGCGCCACCGGGTTCTCGGTCGCCGACACCCTCGTCGAGCTCGGCAGCGCCGTCACGGTGTACGCGCCGGACGGCCCCGCCGACACGGTCGAGCTGCTCGACGTGATCGGCGCCGGGTTCGAACGCACCGCGCTCGACACCGTGCCCGCAGCGCTCGAGCAGCAGGCACCGGACCTGGTCGTCGTCTCGCCCGGTCTGCCGCCGCACAACGCCTCCGTCCGCTGGGCCGTCGAGCACAGCACCGTCTGGGGCGACGTCGAGCTCGCCTGGCGCGTGCGCGACAAGGTCGTCCGCGGACCGATCGCGGCGCCGTGGGTGACCATCACCGGCACGAACGGCAAGACCACCACCACGCAGCTGACGACGGCGATGTTCGCCGCCGCCGGGCTCCGGGCGGTCGCCTGCGGGAACATCGGCGTGCCGGTGCTCGACGTGGTCCGCGACCCCGAGGGCTTCGACGTGCTCGTGGTCGAGCTGTCGAGCCACCAGCTGCACTACATGCCGACCACCGGCGACGGCGCCGTCGTCCCGCTCGCCAGCGCGTGCCTGAACATCGCCGACGACCACCTCGAGTGGCACGGCTCGGCCGAGGCCTACCGCGCCGCCAAGGCCAAGGTGTACGAGCGCTCGGTGATGGCGTGCGTCTACAACACCTCCGACGACGCCACGCGGCGCATGGTCGAGGGCGCTGACGTCGTCGAGGGCTGCCGCGCCGTCGGCTTCACCCCGGGGGTGCCGGCGCCCGGCGACGTCGGGATCGTCGACGACGTGCTCTGCGACCGCGCCTTCACCGAGGACCGGCGGAACAGCGCACTCGAGCTCGCGACCCTGGCCGACCTCGAGCAGGCCGGGCTGGCGAGCCCGCACATGACGATGAACGTCCTGGCCGCGGCGGCTCTCGCCCGCGCCGCCTCGGTCGAGCCCGCGCACATCCGGGCCGCCGTGCAGGGCTTCCGTGCCGACCACCACCGCACCGAGCACGTGGCGACCGCCGACGGCGTCGCGTGGGTGGACGACTCCAAGGCCACGAACCCGCACGCGGCGACGGCCTCGCTGGCGTCGTTCGACACCGTGGTGTGGATCGTCGGCGGCCTGTTCAAGGGCGTCGACGTCGACGGGCTCGTCGAGCGCTTCGGTCCCGGTGTGCGCGCGGTCGTCGTGATCGGCACCGACCGGACGCCCGTGCTCGAGGCATTCGCGCGACACGCGCCCGGGGTCCCGGTCCTCCAGGTCGAGGCGACGGACACTGAGCAGGTCATGCCCGAGGCGGTCCGGCATGCCGCCTCGGTCGCACGACCGGGCGACACGGTCCTCCTCGCCCCGGCCGCCGCGTCGTTCGACCAGTTCGGGTCGTACGCGGACCGGGGGCAACGATTCGCGGCGGCGGTCCACGAGCACCTGGGAGGCACAGCCGATGGCGACCACGGATCTCCCGAGCAGCCGTAGCGGGCGTCCCGGCAGCAGCGCTGGACGCGGCGCGAGCGGGACTGCTCTCCGCCGTCCGCACGGTGCGGTCGTCGCGGTGAAGAACGTCTTCGTCGCCGAGTCGAGCACGTTCTACACGATCCTCGGCGTCACGCTGTTCCTGGTCGTCTTCGGCGTCGTGATGGTGCTGTCGTCGTCGAGCGTCGAGCAGTACGCCAAGACGCACGACTTCTTCGGTGCGGCGTCGCGCCAGGGTCTCTACGCCGTCCTCGGAGTGCCGCTCATGCTCGTCGCGAGCCGCATCCCGGCGCGGGTCTGGCGGAAGTGGGCGATGCGCTTCTTCGGCGCGGCCCTCGCGCTGCAGCTGCTCGTCTACACACCGCTCGGCATCGAGGTGCAGGGCAACCGGAACTGGGTCGGGTTCGGCTCCTTCACGGCGCAGCCGTCCGAGGCGATCAAGCTCGCCCTCGCGCTCGGCATCGGCGCGATCATGTACGTCAAGCGCGACAAGCTCGACGACTGGAAGGAGATCTTCGTCCCGGTCGGCATCGCCACGGTGCTGCCGCTCGGCATGGTGCTCCTCGGCGGCGACCAGGGCACGGCGATGATCATGCTCATCCTCGTGCTCGGCGCGCTGTACATCGGCGGTGCCCGGGCGCGGCACCTGCTCGTGATCCTCGGGTCGATCGCGGTCGTGCTGCCGTTCGTCACGATGTCCTCAGCGTCCCGCCAGGTCCGCATCAGTGCGTGGCTGTCCGGGTGCACCGACTCGAACCAGTACCAGGACCTCTGCTGGCAGCCCGTCCACGGCATGTGGGCGCTCGCGTCCGGCGGCGTGTTCGGCGTCGGGCTCGGCAACTCCAAGGCGAAGTGGTCGTGGCTGCCCGAGGCGGACAACGACTACATCTTCGCGATCATCGGCGAGGAGCTCGGGCTCGTCGGCGCCGTCGTCGTGCTGGCGCTGTTCATCGTCCTCGCGGTGAGCATGATCAAGGTGATCCGGCAGTCGGACGACCCGTTCGTCAAGACCGTGACCGGCGCGATCATGGCCTGGATCATCGGGCAGGCGCTCGTCAACATCGCCGTCGTGCTCGGGCTGCTGCCGGTGCTCGGCGTGCCCCTCCCACTCATCTCCGCCGGTGGGTCCGCGCTCATCATGACGCTCATCGCCATCGGCGTCGTGCTGTCCTTCGCGCGCGACCTCCCCGGCCGCCGCACCGACACCGGCCTCGACCCGAGGACCTTCGGCGCGGGCGGCACCGCACCACAGAACGGACGGCTCCGGTGAGCACCTACCTCTTCGCCGGCGGCGGGACCGCCGGGCACGTGAACCCGCTGCTCGCGGTCGCCGACCGGCTGACCGAGCGTGACCCGGACGCCCGCGTCCTCGTCCTCGGCACGGCGGAGGGCCTCGAGGCCCGGCTCGTCCCGATGCGCGGTTACGAGCTGCTGACGATCCCGCGCCTGCCGTTCCCGCGGAAGCTGAACGGCGCCGCACTCCGGTTCCCCGGCCGCTTCCTGGCCGCCGTCCGTCGGACCGAGCAGCTCATCCGCGAGCACGACGTCGAGGTCGTCCTCGGCGTCGGGGGCTACGCGGCCGCGCCGGCGTACATCGCCGCGAAGCGGACCGGCACCCCGATCGTCGTGCACGAGCAGAACGCCAAGCCCGGGCTCGCGAACCGGCTCGCGGCGTTCCTGACGAAGCACGTCGGCCTGACCTTCTCGAACACCCGACTCCGGCACGGCCGCGTGGTGGGCATGCCGCTCCGCCGCGAGATCGAGACGCTCGACCGCCGGGTGTCCCGTGCCGAGGGCCTCGCCGAGTTCGGGCTCGACCCGGACCGCCCGGTGCTGCTCGTGACCGGCGGGTCCTCGGGCGCACGCAGCATCAACCGCACCGTGAACCGCGCGG
Organism: Curtobacterium sp. AG1037; assembly: GCF_003349855.1. Lineage (NCBI taxonomy): Bacteria > Bacillati > Actinomycetota > Actinomycetes > Micrococcales > Microbacteriaceae > Curtobacterium > Curtobacterium sp. AG1037. Next base: position 150,405 of record NZ_QQAO01000008.1, read on the forward strand.
CGGCGACGATCGTCGGCGCCGGGTGGCAGGTGCTGCACGTCGTCGGTGGCAAGTCGGACATCGGCCCGAGCGACCTCGACGGCTACCACGTGCTGCCGTACTGCGACCGGATGGACCTGGCGTACGCGGCGTCCGACTTCGTGGTGTCCCGCTCGGGCGCCGGCATGGTGTGCGAGCTCACGGCCGTTGGGCTGCCGAGCGTCCTGGTGCCCTACCCGGTCGGCAACGGCGAGCAGCGGCACAACGCCAAGGACGTCGTCGACGCCGGGGGAGCGGTGCTCGTGGCGGACGGGGAATTCGACGAGCAGTGGGTGACGTTCCACCTGCTCGGCATCCTGCAGGACCGCGCCCGGATCGCGGACATGGCCGTCCGGGCCGGCAGCGTCGGACACCGCGACGGCGCCGACCGGATGACCGAGCTCGTCCGCGACGCGGCTGCAGCCCCGAGCACGACCAGCACCACGGAGGAACGATGACCATCAAGCCGGACCTGACCCAGCCGATCCCGGACGACCTCGGCACGGTCCACTTCGTCGGCATCGGCGGCTCCGGCATGAGCGGCATCGCCCGCATGTTCCTCGCCGCGGGGCACCGCGTGACCGGCAGCGACTCCCGCGAGACCGCGACCACGGCCACGATGCGCGACCTCGGTGCCGAGGTGCACATCGGCCACGACGCGGCGAACGTCGGCGCGGCGGACACGATCGTCGTGACCAGCGCCCTCTGGCCGGACAACCCCGAGCTGCTCGAGGCGCAGCGCCGTGGTCTGCCGGTCCTGCACCGGTCCCAGGCCCTCGCCGCGCTCATCGCCGAGCACCGCCTCGTCGCGGTCGCCGGCGCCCACGGCAAGACCACCTCCACGGGCATGATCGTCACGGCGATGGTCGAGCTCGGCCTGGACCCGAGCTTCGTCAACGGCGGGGTCATCCAGTCCCTCGGCACGAGCTCCGCCCCCGGCAGCAGCGACCTGTTCGTGGTCGAGGCCGACGAGTCCGACGGTTCCTTCCTGCTCTACGACGTCGCGGTCGCGCTGATCACGAACGTCGACGCGGACCACCTCGACCACTACGGCAGCGAGGAGGCGTTCATCGACGCGTTCGTCGAGTTCGCCGGCAAGGCGAGCGAGCGCATCGTCGTGTCGAGCGACGACGCCGGGGCGCAGCGCGTCACCGCGGGGGTCCGTGCACGCGAGCACGCGCCCGAGATCGTCACCTTCGGCGAGGCCGCCGACGCCGACGTCCGGATCGACCGCATCGTCGAGGCCGCGAGCGTCGAGGTCGACTTCACCGCGGGCGGTGCGTCGCACCACCTGACGCTGCGCGTCCCGGGCCGCCACAACGCGGTGAACGCGGTCGGCGCCTTCGCCGTGCTCACCGGGCTCGGCGTCGAGCGGACGGACGCGATCCGGGGCATCGAGGCGTTCGGCGGGACCGAGCGCCGTTTCGAGCTGCACGGCGTCGAGCGCGGCGTGTCGGTCTACGACGACTACGCGCACCACCCGACCGAGGTCGCGGCCGCCCTCCGCGCGGCCCGCAACGTGGTCGGCGACGGCCGGATCATCGCGATCCACCAGCCGCACCTGTACTCGCGCACCCGGCTGATGGCCGGCGACTTCGCGAAGGTCTACGAGGAGCTCGCCGACCACACGGTGGTGCTCGACGTCTACGGCGCGCGCGAGGACCCGGAGCCCGGCGTCACCGGCGCCCTGGTCCAGGAGCGCTTCGCGGACCAGTCACGCGTCGAGTTCCTGCCGGACTGGGACGAGGCCTCGGCCCGCGCGGCCGCCGTCGCGCGCGACGGCGACATCATCATGACCCTGAGCTGCGGCGACGTGTACCGCATCATCCCGCAGGTGCTCGGCGCCCTGCGCCAGGACGAGGACACCCCGGCGCGATGAAGCGGCCGGAGGGCTTCGACGACCGACCGGACGAGCCGGCCGGTCCGGCCGAGGGCGCGTCGGCTCCCCGGCAGCGTCGTGGTCCCCGGCAGCGCCCTGTTCCTTGGTCGGCGCGCCGTCCGTCCCGTCCGGTCGCCGACGCGGGTGCTCCGGACGACGGCCTGGAGGCACGCCCCGCGCCCGACGCGCCCGTGACGGACGACGAGACGGCCGGTCCCGCCGACGACCGCACGGCCGACCGCACGGCCCTACCCTCCAACCGGGAGCGCGCGGGTGCGCTCGCGGGTGCCGCCGGACGGCGGCTCGGCGCCGGCTTCTCGTCGGTGGCCGAGCAGCTCCGCGGCTACTCACCGGACGAAGAGCACCCGAGCGCGTCGCGTCGGACCGCCGAGCGCGACCACGTCGCGACCGTGACCGACGTGCTCGACGTGCACCGTGCCTCCCGGTCGACCGACCCGGAGGCGGACGGCCACGACACCCGGGACGACCACGGCGACGCGCCGATCGGTGCCGGTGTCCGCGCTGCGGAGACCGCGCGTGAGGCGCGCGTCGCGAAGCGGCGCCGGCGCTTGCTCGAGCGGGCCGAGGTCCGACGGTTCACCCGTCGCGCCCGCCACCGCCGAGCGGCCTGGATCACGGCGGGCGTGGTGGTCGTGGTCTTCGGCGCATCGCTCCTGGTGGCGGTCTACTCGCCGCTCATGGCGCTGCAGACCATCGAGGTCAAGGGCACGAACCGGGTCGACGACGCCGCGCTCCGGCAGGCGCTGTCCGACCAGGTCGGCACCCCGCTCGCGCGGCTCGACTTCGACGAGGTGAAGCGCGACATCGCGAGCTTCCCGCTCATCGAGAGCTACGTGACGGAAGAGGTGCCGCCGCACACGCTCGTCGTCACCGTCACCGAGCGGACGCCGGTCGTCGCGGTGCAGTCGGGCGACGCGTTCGACCTCGTGGACCCCGCGGGCATCGTCGTGCAGTCCTCGCCCTCGCGTCCGGACGGCATGCCGCTCGCCGACGTCGCCCGTGCGAAGCTCGGCTCGCCGGTGTTCCGCACGATGACCGAGGTCGTCCTCGCGCTGCCGTCGACCGTGCGGGCGCAGGTCACCGACGTCGCCGCCTCGACCGCCGACGACGTGACGCTCACCCTGCAGGGCGGGTCGACGGTGGTGTGGGGGAGTCCCGAGGACTCGAGCGCCAAGGCGGCCCTGCTCGCCGCGCTCGTCAAGGACCACGAGGCCCGCAGCCCCGGCTCGGTCGTCGAGTACGACGTGTCGGCGCCGGACAACGGCATCGTCCGCGCGAAGTCCTGACCACGGGGCCGGGCGGTGCGTCGGTCGACCGGCGATGTCGAGGCGGAATCGCGCGACACGCGGCGTGGCGGGGCGACAGTGCGCGGAGCGCACCCGTAGCGTCGTCGGGAGTACCACATCTACCAGCATTGCCCCTGAACTTCAAGTAGAGGTTGAGGGTTCAACCGGAGGCCCGACTGACGTGACCACGAACCACAACTACCTCGCCGTCATCAAGGTCGTCGGTGTCGGCGGCGGCGGCGTGAACGCCGTGAACCGCATGATCGAGCTCGGCCTCCGCGGCGTCGAGTTCATCGCGATCAACACCGACGCGCAGGCACTGCTGCTGAGCGACGCCGACGTCAAGCTCGACGTGGGCCGCGAGATCACCCGTGGTCTCGGCGCCGGCGCGGACCCCGAGGTCGGCCGTCGCGCCGCCGAGGACCACGCCGAGGAGATCGAGGAGGCCCTCGCGGGTGCCGACATGGTCTTCGTCACCGCGGGCGAGGGTGGCGGCACCGGCACGGGTGGTGCGCCCGTCGTCGCGCGCATCGCGAAGTCGATCGGTGCGCTCACCATCGGTGTCGTCACGAAGCCGTTCAGCTTCGAGGGCAAGCGCCGCCAGTCCCAGGCCGAGAACGGCGTCGCGGGCCTCAAGGACGAGGTCGACACCCTCATCGTCGTGCCGAACGACCGCCTGCTCGAGATCTCCGACCGCGGCATCTCGATGGTCGAGGCGTTCGCGACCGCCGACCAGGTGCTCCTCGCCGGCGTGCAGGGCATCACGGACCTCATTACGACCCCGGGTCTGATCAACCTCGACTTCGCCGACGTCAAGTCGGTCATGCAGGGTGCCGGCTCGGCGCTCATGGGCATCGGCTCGTCCCGCGGGGCGGACCGGGCGATCAAGGCGGCCGAGCTCGCCGTGGCGTCCCCGCTGCTCGAGGCCTCGATCGACGGTGCGCACGGCGTGCTGCTCTCGATCCAGGGCGGCTCGAACCTCGGCATCTTCGAGATCAACGACGCCGCGCGCCTGGTGCAGGAGGCGGTCCACCCCGAGGCGAACATCATCTTCGGTGCGGTCATCGACGACACCCTCGGCGACGAGGTCCGCGTGACGGTCATCGCCGCCGGGTTCGACGGTGGCGAGCCGAGCACGCAGCAGAAGGAGCGTCGCTCGAGCTGGGTCGACCCGGAGTCGGGCGCCGCGTCGTCCGCCGCCGGTGCGACCGGTTCGGTGGAGGACACCGCGACCACGAGCCCGTCCTGGGCGTCGCAGCAGCACGAGGCCCCCGCGCAGCGCGCGGCCGACCCGGCCTTCGACGGCGACGACGAGCTCGACGTCCCCGACTTCCTGAAGTAAGCCGTCCTTGGTAGCCGACACGCGCCTCCCGTCCGCCTCGTCACCCGACGACGGACCGGAGGCGCGTCTCGCGTCCGTACGGTCCGGGATCGCGGACGCGGCCCGCGCCGCGGGTCGGAGCGTCGACGAGCTGACGCTCGTCGTCGTGACGAAGTACCACCCGGCGTCGCTCGTCCGCGAGCTCGCCGCCCTCGGTGTCACGGACGTGGGGGAGAACCGCCACCAGGAGGCGCAGGCCAAGGCCGCCGAGCTGGCCGACCTCGACCTGACCTGGCACTTCGTCGGGCAGCTCCAGTCGAAGAAGGCCCGCCAAGTGCGCCGGTACGCCGACGTGGTGCAGTCGCTCGACCGCGACTCGGTGGTGGACGCCTTCGCGCCGACCGAGGCCGAGCCGGACCCGCGGGTGGTCGACGGCTTCGTGCAGGTCAACCTCACCGACGACCCCGGTCGTGGTGGGGTGCAGCCGGACGACGTGGAGGCGATGGTGACCCGCGTGCTCGACACCGGGACCATCCGACTCCGCGGCGTGATGGCCGTCGCACCGCTCGACGAGGAGCCCCGACGGGCCTTCGCCCGGCTCCGCACGATCTCGGAGCGCGTGGTCTCGCTCGCGCCCGACGCAACGGACGTGTCCGCCGGCATGAGCGGTGACTACGCCGACGCGATCGCCGAGGGCGCGACACACCTCCGGATCGGGACCGCAATCACGGGAAACCGGCCCACCGCGCCCTAGCCTCGTCCCAGGGCATCCACGAGCACGAACTCCGGAGGAACCATGGCCAACCCGCTCAAGAAGACGATGGTCTACCTCGGCCTCGCCGACGAGGAACTGTACGAGGACGAGCAGCAGCAGCCGGCGCCCGCCCAGGCGCGCCAGCAGGCCGCTCCGGCCCCCACCGCGGTCCCCGCCGCTGCTCCCGTGCAGGAGGCCCCCGTCGCGGCCGCCCCCGCCGCGGTGCCCGCGGAGCCCAAGACGCACACCCACCAGCGCGGCGCGCAGGTCACCCCGCTCCGGCGCGCGCACACGACCGCACAGAAGGCGACCCCGGTCCAGGAAATGAACGAGATCCTCACCGTCCACCCGCGCGAGTACAAGGACGCCCAGTCCATCGCCGAGAGCTTCCGAGACGGCATCCCCGTCATCATCAACCTCTCGCAGATGACCGAGTCCGACGCCCGCCGCATGATCGACTTCGCCTCGGGGCTGTCGCTCGGGCTGTACGGCAAGATCGAGCGCGTCACCAACAAGGTCTTCCTGCTGTCGCCGGCGCACGTCGCGGTGAGCGGTGAGCCCGCTGAGGTAGAGTCCGACATCGAGGCGTCCTTCTTCGCCCAGTCCTGAGCCGGACCCCGGCCCAGTAGCCCCTGTGCGGTGATCGCCTGAGCACCGCACCCGAGCCGAGCGAGCCCCACCGTGTCACTGGTCTTCGGGATCTTGTCCTTCGCCCTCCTGCTCTACTTCTTCGTGATGTGGGGTCGGTTCGCGTTCGACATCGTCCAGGCCTACAACCGCAGCTGGCGTCCCCGTGGCGCGATGCTCGTGGTCGCCGACGTCGTCTACACGCTGACGGACCCGCCGATCCGGTTCGTCCGTCGGCTGCTCCCGCCGCTGCGGATGGGACCCGTCGCGCTCGACTTCGGCTGGACCATCGTGATGCTCGTCGTGATCATCCTCCGGGTGATCGTCGGCGGACTCGCTCGCTCCTTCTGATCCACCACCCGCACACGAATCGCGCCACGCCCGCCCAGAGGTCACGGTCGGACACGCGCGTCGGTGTACGGTGGTCGGGATCGATGCCCGCCCCGGCGGGCCTCCGCACCACACGGCACGACTGGTAGGTTCGGTCGTGACGCAAGTGGTTCCACACGTTCAGCAGTTCTATTGAGGTGACGGCAATGGCTTTGACGCCGGAAGACGTAGTCAACAAGCGGTTCCAGCCGACGAAGTTCCGCGAGGGCTACGACCAGGACGAGGTCGACGACTTCCTGGACGAGGTCGTGGTCGAGCTCCGCCGCCTGACGGCCGAGAACGACGAGCTCCGCCAGCGCCTGCAGGCCGCCGAGTCGGCGCCGAAGCTCGAGAAGACCGAGCAGCCGGAGCCGGCCGCCGCTCCCGAGCCCGAGCCCACCCCGGCTCCCGTCGCCGCCGCCCCGGAGCCCGCTCCGGTCGCCGCAGCAGCGCCGGCTGCCTCGACGGTCCCCGCCGACGAGGACACCGAGGGCACCACGAACCTCCTCACGCTCGCTCGTCGTCTGCACGAGGAGCACGTGCGCGAGGGCATCGAGAAGCGCGACGCGCTCATCGCCGAGGGCACCGCGCAGGCCGCCCGGCTGGTCTCCGAGGCCGAGGCGAAGCAGCGCCAGATCATCGCCGACACCGAGAACACGAACCGCCAGCGGGTCGCCGTGCTCGAGCAGGAGCAGCGTCAGCTCGAGGGCAAGATCGACGAGCTCCGCACGTTCGAGCGCGACTACCGTGCGCAGCTCAAGAGCTACATCCAGTCCCAGCTGTCCGAGCTGGACGGGTCGGGCTCGGAGCAGTCCGGTCTCACCCCGGCGCCGGCCTCGGCGCAGGGCTTCGGCAACTGACGTTGTCGCGACCAGCAACACGAGCGAAGGTCAGTGTCCGCGCGATCGCGGCACTGGCCTTCGCCGCTGTCGTCGTGGTGGCGCTCGACCAGGGCGTGAAGGCGCTCGTCGTCGCGAACCTGCCGTACGGCCAGGCCGTGCCGGTCCTCGGCGACGCGCTGCAGCTCCTGTACGTCCGGAACCCCGGTGCCGCGTTCTCGTTCGCGGTGAACATGACCTGGGTGTTCTCGATCGTCAGCACGGCCGTCGTCGTCGGGATCATCGTCTTCGCCCGGCGCATCCGCTCGATGTGGTGGGCGATCGTGCTCGGCATGCTCCTCGGCGGCGCGCTCGGCAACCTGCTCGACCGGCTCTTCCGTGAGCCCGGCTTCGGCCGCGGGCACGTGGTCGACTTCATCTCGACGCCGTGGATGATGCCTGCGATCTACAACATCGCCGACTCGTTCATCTGCGTGAGCATGGTGGTCTTCGTCCTGCTCGTCGTCTTCGGCGTGAACCTCGACGGCACGCGGGCGCTCTCCGCGAAGCAGCAGCGCGCAGCCGACGCCCGAGCGGACGCCGCCGCAGCTCCCTCCGACACGGCTCCTGCGGCCGCTCGGACCGCCGGCGCCCCGGACCCCCGGGCCCCGCGCGACGACCGGGACGCCCTCGGGCACGACGCGACGTGACCGAGTCGCGTTCCCTGCCCGTGCCCGACGGGCTCGCCGGTGAGCGGGTCGACGCCGCCATCGCGAAGCTCCTCGGGTTCAGCCGGTCCTTCGCGGCCGAGGTCGTCGCCGCCGGCGGCGTGACCGTCGACGGGGTCACCGTCGACAAGTCGGACCGCCTGCACCCCGACGCATGGCTCCAGGTCGAGTGGTCGCCGAAGGAACCCCCGCGCATCGTCCCGGTCGCGGTCCCGGGCATGACGGTCGTGCACGACGACGACGACATCGTCGTGGTGGACAAGCCGATCGGTGTCGCCGCGCACCCCTCGCCCGGGTGGGACGGTCCGACCGTGCCCGGCGGCCTCGCCGCGGCCGGCTTCACCATCGCCACCTCGGGCGCCGCCGAGCGCGCGGGGATCGTGCACCGGCTCGACGTCGGTACGTCCGGCCTGATGGTCGTCGCCAAGACCGAGCTCGCCTACACGCACCTCAAGCGTGCCTTCAAGGAGCGCACGGTCGAGAAGGTCTACCACGCCCTCGCCCAGGGACACCCGGACCCGACCTCGGGGACGATCGACGCCCCGATCGGTCGACACCCGTCGAGCGACTGGAAGTTCGCGGTCACGGCCGACGGCAAGCCGAGCGTCACGCACTACGAGACGCTCGAGGCCTTCCGCGCCGCGACCCTGCTCGAGGTGCACCTGGAGACCGGCCGGACGCACCAGATCCGCGTGCACATGGCGGCGACGCGGCACCCGCTCGTCGGCGACACGATGTACGGCGCGGATCCGGTGCTCGCGAACGAGCTCGGGCTGACCCGCCAGTGGCTCGACGCCGTGCGGCTCGGGTTCGAGCACCCGCGCACGGGGGACTGGGTCACGTTCGAGGCGTCCTACCCCGACGACCTGCAGCAGGCTCTGGACCGCATCCGCGCGGCGTAGCCGGGCAGGCGGGGCGGTCCGCTCGCGAGCGGGCCACATCTGTCACGCTCGGTCCCTCGAGGTGACCAGTACTGCCCACGCCGCGCAACGCGCGCGGCATGTCGTGCCCGCTCGCGTCGATCGTGCCCGCTCGCGTCGATCGTGCCCGCTCGCGTCGATCGTGCCCGCTCGCGTCGATCGTGCCCGCTCGCGTCGATCGTGCCCGCTCGCGTCGATCGTGCCCGCTCGCGTCGATCGTGCCCGCTCGCGTCGGCCGCGGCTGGACAGCGTCGGACTGGAGGCCCGTGGCGGCGCCGCCCCGCGCCTCCAGTCCGCCACTCGGTCACCGCCCGCCCGTGCCGCGCTCGATGTGCTGGTCCGCCCCCCGAGCGCGCCACATCTGTCACGACGGGTCGCCTCCGGCGACCGGTCGTGCGCGTTCGGCGACACACCGACGGCGTGTCCTGCCCGCTCGAGCGACGCTGTCGAGCGAGCGAGCGAGCGCGCCGCGCGAGCGCGCAGGGCGCACCGAGCGCCCCGACGACACGCGCGGAGAAGTCGGTGCCCGCGGTTAGGCTTGTCCCGCCCCGCAGCCATCCGTCGAACCGGAGGTCCCGTGTCGGATTCCGACTCCTTCGTCCACCTGCACGTGCACAGCGAGTACTCGATGCTCGACGGCGCAGCGCGGTTGACCGACCTGGTCGCCGAGACCGCCGCGCAGGGCATGCCCGCGGTTGCGGTGACCGACCACGGCAACATGTTCGGGGCGTTCGAGTTCTGGAAGGCCGCGAAGGCCGGCGGCGTCAAGCCGATCATCGGGACCGAGGCCTACATCACGCCGCGGACGCACCGCTCCGACAAGACCCGAGTGCGCTGGGGCGACGGTGGCGGTGACGACGTGTCCGGTTCGGGTGCGTACACGCACATGACGATGTTCGCCGAGAACACGACGGGCATGCACAACCTGTTCCGGCTGTCGTCGCGGGCCTCGATCGAGGGCTACTACTTCAAGCCCCGCATGGACATCGAGTTGCTCGACCAGTACCACGAGGGGATCATCGCGACGACGGGCTGCCCCTCCGGCGAGATCCAGACACGCCTGCGGCTCGGCCAGTACGACGAGGCGCTCAAGGCCGCGGCCGACTACCGCGACATCTTCGGCAAGGACAACTACTTCGCCGAGATCATGGACCACGGGCTCGAGATCGAGCGCCGGGTCATCGAGGACGTCGTCCGGATCTCGAAGGACCTCGGCATCCCGCTCGTCGGCACGAACGACCTGCACTACACGCACGCGCACGACGCCAAGTCGCACGCGGCCCTGCTCTGCGTGCAGTCCGGCTCGACCCTGAACGACCCGAACCGCTTCAAGTTCGACGCCGACGAGTTCTACCTGAAGACCCCGCAGCAGATGCGCCACGTCTTCCGCGACCACCCCGAGGCCTGCGACAACACGCTGCTCATCGCGGAGCGGTGTGAGGTCGAGTTCGACACCGCAGCGAACTACATGCCGAAGTTCCCGGTCCCCGAGGGCGAGACCGAGCACTCGTGGTTCGAGAAGGAAGTGGCGAAGGGGCTGGAGTACCGGTACCCCGAAGGCATCACGAGAGAGGTCCAGGAGCGCGCCGACTACGAGGTCGGGATCATCAACCAGATGGGCTTCCCGGGCTACTTCCTGGTCGTCGCCGACTTCATCAACTGGTCGAAGAACAACGGTATCCGCGTCGGTCCCGGTCGTGGTTCGGGTGCCGGCTCGATGGTGGCGTACGCGATGCGCATCACCGACCTCGACCCGATCCGGCACGGCCTGATCTTCGAGCGGTTCCTCAACCCGGACCGCGTCTCGATGCCCGACTTCGACGTCGACTTCGACGACCGGCGCCGCGGTGAGGCGATCAAGTACGTCACCGAGAAGTACGGGTCGGAGCGCGTCGCGCAGATCGTCACGTACGGCACGATCAAGGCGAAGCAGGCGCTGAAGGACTCGTCGCGCGTCCTCGGCTTCCCGTTCGGCATGGGCGAGAAGCTCACCAAGGCGATGCCGCCGCCCGTGATGGGCAAGGACATCCCGCTCACCGGGATCTTCGACAAGGACCACCCGCGCTACAAGGAGGCGGTGGACGTCCGGACGGTCGTCGAGACCGACCCCGAGGCGAAGACCGTCTTCGACACCGCACTCGGGCTCGAGGGCCTGAAGCGGCAGTGGGGCGTGCACGCGGCCGGTGTGATCATGTCGAGCGAGCCGCTCATCGACATCATCCCGGTGATGAAGCGCGAGCAGGACGGCCAGATCGTCACGCAGTTCGACTACCCGGCCGCGGAGTCGCTCGGCCTGATCAAGATGGATTTCCTGGGCCTCCGGAACCTGACGATCATCAGTGACGCCCTCGACAACATCAAGAGCAACCGGGGCGTCGACCTCGACCTCGAGACGATGGGCCTCGAGGACGAAGCCGCGTACCAGCTCCTGCAGCGCGGCGACACGCTCGGGGTGTTCCAGCTCGACGGCGGCCCGATGCGCGGGCTCCTCCGCCTGATGAAGCCGGACAACTTCGAGGACATCTCCGCGCTCATCGCCCTGTACCGTCCGGGGCCGATGGGGGCGAACTCGCACACGAACTACGCGCTCCGCAAGAACGGCGAGCAGCCGATCACCCCGATCCACCCCGAGCTCGAGGAGCCGCTCCAGGACATCATCGGCACGACCTACGGCCTGATCATCTACCAGGAGCAGGTCATGGCCATCGCGCAGAAGGTCGCCGGCTTCTCCCTCGGACAGGCCGACATCCTCCGCCGCGCGATGGGCAAGAAGAAGAAGTCCGAGCTCGACAAGCAGTACGCCGGCTTCGAGAAGGGCATGCAGGACAACGGCTACTCGGCCGCCGCGATCAAGACGCTGTGGGACATCCTGCTGCCGTTCTCCGACTACGCGTTCAACAAGGCGCACTCCGCGGCGTACGGCGTGGTCTCGTTCTGGACGGCCTACCTCAAGGCCCACTACCCGGCCGAGTACATGGCCGCGCTGCTGACGAGCGTCGGCGACGCGCGCGACAAGCTCGCGCTGTACCTCAACGAGTGCCGCCGGATGGGCATCAAGGTCATGCCGCCGGACGTCAACGAGTCGATCGGCTTCTTCGCGGCCGTCGGTGACGACATCCGCTTCGGCATGGGCGCGATCCGCAACGTCGGCTTCAACGTCGTCGACGACATCGTGCAGGCCCGGACCGAAAAGGGCGCGTTCGAGTCGTTCCACGACTTCCTGCGGAAGATCCCGATCTCGTCGGCGAACAAGCGGACCGTCGAGTCGCTCATCAAGGCGGGCGCCTTCGACGAGTTCGGCGACAGCCGCCGCGCCCTCGTCGAGATCCACGAGGGCGCGGTCGAGAGCGCCGTCAAGGTCAAGCGCGACGAGGCCCACGGGAACGTCGGCTTCGACTTCGACTCGCTGTTCGCCGAGGTCGCCGAGGAACAGCCGTCCTCGGCCCCGGTGTCGCAGGTGCCGGAACGCCCGGAGTGGGCCAAGCGCGACAAGCTCGCCTTCGAGCGCGACATGCTCGGCCTCTACGTGTCCGACCACCCGCTCGCCGGGCTCGAGATCGAGCTCGCGAAGCACCAGTCGATCACCATCGCCGACCTCATCGCGGCGGACGACTCGGTCGAGGGCGAGACCGTCACGGTCGCGGGGCTCCTGACGAGCGTGCAGCACCGCGTCGCGAAGTCGAGCGGCAACCCGTACGGCATCGTCCAGATCGAGGACTTCGGCGGCGAGATCGGCGTCATGTTCCTCGGTAAGACGTACGCCGAGTTCGGGCCCTCGCTCGTGGCCGACTCGATCGTCGTGCTGCGCGGCCGGGTGAACGTCCGCGACGACGGCAAGGCGCTGCACGCGGTCAGCATGTTCCAGCCGAACGTCGGCGACGCGATGGGGTCCGGTCCGCTCACGCTGTCCCTGCCGGAGCGCCAGGCCACCACGACGACGGTCACCGAGCTCGCGGCGGTGCTCGGGCGGCACCAGGGCGAGACGGAGGTGCGGCTGCGGCTCCTCAAGGAGGACGTCGCGCGCACCTTCGAGCTGCCGTTCCCGGTCAACCTGACGCCGGACCTCTTCGGCGAGCTGAAGAGCCTGCTCGGCCCGCGCTGCCTGGTCTAGGAGAGCGGTGACGACGCCCGGAGCACCACGGCCCTCGGCCGCGGTGCTCCGGGCGTTCCGTGTCGCGGGGCACGTCCCGGAGCGGCTCCCCGGCGGCCGGGGCACGACGTGGCGCGTCGGGCACGTCGTCCTGCGTCCGGCGGGTGACGTCCAGGAGGCCCAGTGGCGGTCCGACGTGCTGGCCCACCTCCCGCACACGGTCGCGTTCCGCACGCCGCGCCCCGTCGCTGCGTCAGGCGGGGGACGGGGCAGCGGGTGCCGACCCGTCGTGGACGCACTGCTGTCGGGGAGCGCCGGTACGCTGGACGTCCCATGATGCAGCGAATCGACCTCCGTGGCGGCCTGCCCGCCCGTGCCGACCTCCTCCGCCTGATGCCGCGTGCCGCCGGTGACGTCTCGTCCGCCGTCGCCGCCGCTCGGGAGCTCGTGGACGACGTGCGACACCGCGGGGCCGATGCGCTGCACGAGCAGGCCGAGCGCTTCGATGGGGGAGCGCCCGAGCAGGTCCGGGTCCCCGCGGACGAGATCGCCGCCGCGGTCGCCGGGCTCACCACGGAGCTCCGCGCGGCGCTGGACGAGGCGATCCGCCGCGTCCGTGCCGCGAGTGCGGCCCAGGTGCCGGCCGGTTCGGTGACGACGCTCGCCGACGGCGCCGAGGTGCACCAGCGCTGGCAGCCGATGCGCCGCGTGGGACTCTACGTCCCTGGCGGCAAGGCCGTGTACCCCTCGAGCGTCGTGATGAACGTCGTCCCCGCGCAGGTCGCCGGCGTCGGGTCCATCGCCCTCGTCTCCCCGCCGCAGCGGGACCACGGCGGGCGGGTGCACCCGACGATCCTCGCGGCGGCAGGGCTCCTCGGCATCGACGAGGTCTACGCGATGGGCGGCGCCGGAGCGGTCGGCGCGCTGGCCTACGGCGTCGCGTCGATCGGCCTCGAGCCCGTCGACCTGGTCACCGGGCCCGGGAACAACTACGTCGCCGCGGCGAAGCGTCTCGTGCGCGGCGTCGTCGGCATCGACTCCGAGGCCGGAGCGACCGAGATCCTCGTCATCGCGGACGACAGCGCCGACGCGGGCTTCGTCGCGGCAGACCTGGTCAGCCAGGCCGAGCACGACGAGCAGGCCGGCAGCGTCCTCGTGACGACGTCGGCGTCGTTCGCCGATGCGGTGGAGGCGGCCATCCCGGAACGGGTGGCTGCGCTCGGGACGGCCACGCGCCTCCAGGCCGCCCTGGACGGTCCGCAGTCGGCGGTCGTCCTGGTGGACTCGCTCGCCGACGCGGCAGCAGTCAGCAACGCGTACGGGCCGGAGCACCTCGAGATCCAGACCGCGGACGACGACGCTGTGCTCGCGGACATCGACGCCGCGGGTGCCGTGTTCGTCGGGCCGAGCACGCCCGTCAGCCTCGGCGACTACCTGGCGGGGTCGAACCACGTGCTGCCGACCGGCGGCCAGGCGCGCTTCGGCTCCGGACTCTCCGCGTCGACGTTCCTCCGCCCCCAGCAGGTCATCCGGTACTCCGCGACGGCCCTGACCGAGGTCGCACCGCACATCGTCGCGCTCGCGACCGAGGAGCAGCTGCCCGGCCACGGCGCCGCGGTCACCGAGCGGACCGGGCGCGCCTGAGCCGACCGCTCGCGCCTGGACGGACCGGGAAGCCGGTAGCCTGGGACGGACATGTTCTGCCCCTTCTGCCGCCACCCGGACTCCCGCGTCGTCGACTCCCGCACGAGTGACGACGGCACCTCGATCCGTCGCCGCCGCCAGTGCCCGAACTGCGGGCGTCGGTTCTCGACGACCGAGACCGCCTCGCTCAACGTGGTGAAGCGCAACGGCGTCACCGAGCCGTTCAGCCGCGACAAGATCGTCTCCGGCGTGCGCAAGGCGTGCCAGGGCCGCCCGGTCACCGACGGCGACCTGGCCGTGCTCGCGCAGCGCGTCGAGGAGACCGTGCGGTCCTCGGGCTCGAGCCAGATCGATGCGAACGACATCGGGCTCGCGATCCTCGCGCCGCTTCGTGAGCTCGACGAGGTCGCGTTCCTGCGGTTCGCGAGCGTCTACCAGGCGTTCGAGTCGCTCGAGGACTTCGAGGACGCCATCGGACAGCTGCGCCTCGACCACCACGCGGCGGACCCTGCCGGCGGCGCGGCGTGAGCGGCGTCGCCGAGCGGATCGTCCGCGGCGGGTACGCCGTCGTGTTCCGTGCCGTGTTCGCGAACATGGACCCGGAACGGGCACACCACCTGGCCTTCGGGGTGATCAAGGCGCTGCCCGGGATCCCCGTCGTGAGCGGCATCGTCGAGCGGTACTCCCGCCCCGCGGCCGAGGACGGCGTGACGACGATGGGCATCCACTTCCCGTCGCGATTCGGGCTTGCGGCCGGCTTCGACAAGGACGCCCGCGGCATCGCCGGCCTCGGACTGCTCGGCTTCGGCCACGTCGAGGTCGGCACCATCACGGCGAAGCCGCAGCCCGGCAACGACCGTCCGCGGCTGTTCCGCCTGATCGCCGACCGGGCGCTCGTCAACCGGATGGGCTTCAACAACCACGGTGCAGCCCGCGCCGCCCGTCGCCTCGAGCGCGCGCGACGGAACCCGGGGCGACCGGTGATCGGCGTCAACATCGGGAAGAGCCGCGTCGTCGCGGTCGAGGACGCCGTCGACGACTACCTGGAGTCGACCCGGCTCCTCGCGCCGTTCGCGGACTACCTCGCGGTGAACGTCAGCTCCCCGAACACGCCCGGCCTCCGCGGCCTGCAGGAGGAGGACCAGCTCCGACCGCTCCTGACCGCCGTGCGGGACGCCGCCGGGAAGACCCCGGTACTGGTGAAGATCGCGCCGGACCTGACCGACGAGCAGATCGACGCCGTCGCCGGACTCGCGGTGGCGCTCGGGCTCGCGGGCATCATCGCGAACAACACGACGATCGAGCGGACCGGGCTCGTGACCCCGGCCGAGCAGGTCGCGGCGATGGGCGCCGGCGGTCTGTCCGGTGCGCCGATCGCTGCCCGGTCGCTCGAGGTCCTGCGGCGGGTGCGCGCCGCGGTGCCGTCGGACTTCTGCGTCGTGGCCGTCGGTGGGGTCACCACCGAGCAGGACGTGCAGGACCGCATCGATGCGGGGGCGACGCTCGTGCAGGGCTACACGGCGTTCCTCTACGAGGGGCCGACCTGGGCGACGCGGATCAACCGTCTCCGGCGTCGTCGGCTGCGGCGCGCCGCGCGCTGAGCGCGCGCGGACGTCGAGCCGGCGCCGGTGTCGGCGCCGGACTCGTTGCGCCGTCGATGGAGCAGGAACCGTCGGGTCCAGCCCGGCGGTTTCAGGGGGTGGTTGCAACACCGCCTTGTTGGGGTTCTGAGAGTAGTCGGGTCAGGGCCTCGGCTGGGCTGTCCCAGTCGAGGGTCTGG